>JANDJG010000141.1 GCA_024331085.1 Nitrospira sp.
CCGGATTTTCGCGCGTTGGCGTTGGCGGCCCGGCTGACCTTGTGGAAGGACGACGACATCCTTCGGGAAATCGCCGCCGAATTGGAGCGGGAAGGCATTTCCATTTGTGAGTCCACGTTCGGCTTGCAGGGGATTCTGGTCGAAGAAGGTCCGCTGACGTCCCGCCGCCCCAACAAGAAGGAGTGGAACGACATCCGGTACGGGTGGGAAATCGCCAAGGAGGTCGGGCGCCTCGACATCGGCCAATGTGTCGTGGTCAAGGATCGGGTGGTCGTGGCGGTGGAGGCGGTCGAGGGAACCGACGGGGCGATCAAACGAGGCGGGGAGCTGGCGAAAGAAGGAGCCGTGGTGATCAAACGCAGCAAGCCGCAGCAGGACTTGCGTTTCGATCTGCCGGCGGTCGGGCCCCGGACGATCGAGGTCATGGCATCGGTCAAGGCGGCCGTGCTGGCGGTCGAACCGGGTCGGACGGTGGTGTTGGATCGGGACGAGCTTGTGCGTCAAGCGGAACGGGCCGGGATTGCGGTCATCGGCGTGGCGGCCGGCGACGTCGAGCGCGAGGCATGAAACAGGGAACGGGTGTCCGGTCGAACGGGCGGTTCGGATTTCCATGGCAAGCGGCGTGGTTCGAGGCGGCGCTCGTCTCATGAGCGAACGGGAATATGGCTGTATTGAGAGCGGGAGTCGTCGGCGTCGGGCACTTGGGGCAACACCATGCGAGGTTGTACGCGACGCTGCCGGACGTGGCGCTCGTCGGCGTGGTCGATCAGGATCGCGCGCGGGCCGAGCTGATTGCGAGCCGGCACGGCGCGCGTGTGTTCGAAACGGTATCGGATCTTCTCCGGAGCGTCGACGCGGTCAGCGTGGCCGTTCCGACGTCGGCGCATTACGAGGTGGCGCGGACTTGTCTTGAAGCGGGCAAACACGTGTTGGTGGAAAAACCCCTTGCCGCGCGACTTGCCGAGGCGCAGGAGCTGGTCGAGCTGGCCAAAGCCAAGGGACGCGTGCTGCAAGTCGGCCACAGCGAACGGTTCAATCCCATCATGCAAACGATGCGGCCGTACGTTCGGCGGCCGGCGTTCATCGAAGGCCATCGGATCGGGCCCTACAGCGAACGGGGAACCGACGTCGACGTCGTGCTGGACTTGATGATCCACGACCTCGACCTGGTGCTGTCCTTCCGGCCCGGTCCGGTCGAAGAGGTGCGGGCCGCGGGCGTGCCGGTCCTGTCGCCCACGATCGACATCGCCAACGCCCGCATTCAATTTCAAAGCGGTTGCGTGGCGAATCTGACCGCCAGCCGAGTGTCGTTTGCGAAGATGCGGCGGCTTCGCCTGTTTCAACGGGACAGCTACGTGTCGATCGACTTTCAATCCCGACAAGGGATCGTGGGGCGCCGATCCGGCGAGGCGGCGGGTAAACCGGGATTCGTGATCGAGGAATACAAAGGAGGCGACGACGAGCCTCTGAAGTTGCAGCTCGAATCGTTTGTTCGGTCGATCAGAAACGGCTCCCCCCCCGTCGTGTCCGGAGAAGACGGAGCGGCGGCGGTGGCCCTTGCTCATCAGGTCTTGGCGGCGATCGCTTCGTTCGTCCGGCGTCAGGCTGAACGGGAGACGTCGGAAGAATAGGAGACATGGCGGGCGTCCGCAAACGTCTCTTGCTCGTGCGTGCGGGCGTCGTCTCCGATGAGGCGGATCTCCTCCAGGCCAAGAAGGTACAGTGAAGGGTCCGGTTAAGGAGTTTCGGTTTCAGGCATTCGCCTTTCAAGCGGCTCGAGGCCTCTTCTTCGAACATGAACGAGAAACCCGCGCGTGAAGCTCCGAACTCGGCATTCGTTCTGTATCACGCATCTTGAACGACGAATCGGGCGCAACTGCACCAGGCGGTGACGTCATGCCGCGCATTCTCATCGTGACCGGCGAGGCCTCCGGCGATCTTCACGGGGCCAATCTTGCCAAGGCGTTGAGGACGTGCGATCCCGACGTGGTGTTGGCGGGCATCGGGGGGGCGGCGATGAGGGACGCCGGAGTCCGATTGGTGGGCGAGTCCGGCCGTTTCGACGTGATCGGCATGGTCGGTCCGCTCATGGTGCTGGGGGTTCTCCGGCGCTTTTGGGCGATTCGTCGATTGTTCAGGTCGGAGCCCTGGGACGCGGTGGTGTTCATCGATCATCCGGGGTTGAACTTGCGGTACGCCTATTTCGCCAAGGCGGCGGGACTGCGCGTGTTCTACTATATCGCGCCGCAAGTCTGGGCCTGGAGGCCGGGACGGATTCATTGGATCAAGCGGCGGGTCGATCACGTGCTGGTCGTGCTGCCGTTTGAAAAAGCCATTTACGATCAGGCCAAGATTCCCTGCACGTTCGTCGGCCATCCCTTGTTGGACGCCGTCGCCCTTCGGCACGATCGTGAAGAGCTTCGCAAGTCGTTCTCCTTGACGACGGACGGTCCGGTCATCGCCCTGCTGCCGGGGAGTCGAAAAAGGGAAGTGGAATTGCTCTTGCCGATCTTGATCGAGGCCGCGGAAAAATTGGCTCAACGGGAGCCGCGTGCGCGGTTTCTATTGGCGCAGGCTCCCACGATCGAGGATCGTCTGCTTCAGTCCCTGCTGCAAAAAAGCTCGGTTTCCGTCCAGGTCGTCAAGGGACGGGCCGGCGACGTCATGGCGGCGGCGGATTTGGCGTGGATCGCGTCGGGGACCGCGACGCTTCAGGCCGCGGTCATCGGCACGCCGTTGATCTTGGTGTATCGGACCAGCGCGCTGACGTTCTGGCTGGCGTTTTTTCTCATCCGGGTTCGATGGATCGGATTGGTGAATTTGGTCGCGGAGCGGACCGTCGTGCCGGAGCTGATTCAATCGGATGCGACCGGCCAGCGATTGTACGAGGAGGCCCGGCGCCTCTTGGAAGATCGATCCGCCTATGATGAAATGAAGCGCGGCTTGGCGAAGGTGCGCGCGGCGTTGGGCGAGCCCGGCGCGTCGCTCAGGGCCGCGGAGGTCGTGTTGGCGTCATGTCGGGCATAGATCGATTCAAGCGCCTCATGCGCTACGTGAAGCCCTATCGGGGTCGATTCATCGGGGCGTTGGCCTGTTCGGGCATGGTCGCCCTGCTGAGCGGGGTCTATGCCTGGCTCGCGAAGCCGGTGTTGGACGGGATCTTTATCGAAAAGAACGAGCGCCTGTGGCTGATCCTTCCCGTGGTCCTGATGGGGGTGGCGGTCTTGAAGGCGCTCTTCAGCTACGGCGTCGGCTATTTGATGGCCTATGTGACGAATCGCGTCGTCGCGGATATCAGGCAGGAATTGGTCCGGCATTTGGTCCGTCTGCCGGTCGGATTTCACGATGCGAACACGTCGGGACGGTTGGTGTCGCGGGTGGTCAATGACGTCGGTCTGATGGCCAGCGCGGCGTCGAACGTGCTGAAGGATATTTTTCAGCACGTCCTGACGTTTCTGGCCATGGTGGCCGTGATTTTCTACCAGAACTGGAAGTTGGCGGCGATTTCGGCCGTTGTCATCCCCCTGTCGGCGGTGACGATGGTGCGGGTCGGCAAGCGGTTGCGGCGGTTGGCGACGAGCGGGCAGGAGCAGATGGGGGATCTGTCGTCGATGTTGCAAGAGACGCTGGCCGGCATTCGAATGGTCAAGGCGTTCGGGCGCGAGGATGCGGAGGCGGCGCGCTTCAAGGAATACAACAGGGCGTTCCTGGGGACCACGCTCAAGGCGAATCAGGTGTGGTCGATCGGATCGTCGCACATGGAAGTGATCGGCGTGATCGGAGTGGCGGGAATCATTTGGTACGGCGGATATCTGGTCATCCACGGCGATATGACGCCGGGCGCCTTGTTTTCCTTCATGGCGGCGATGCTGATGGCCTATACGCCGATCCGCAAGTTGTCCGGAGCCAATAACATCATTCAGCAGGCGTTGGCGGCCGCCGAGCGGGTCTATGACGTCATGGATCTCCCCACGGAGCGATTGCAAGAGCAGGACGCCGTTCCGTTGGAGAAAATCGATCGGGGCCTCGAGTTTCAAGACGTCTCGCTGCGCTACGACGACCACGCCGTGCCGGCTCTCAACGGGATCGATCTGTCGGTCAAGGCCGGCGAGATGGTGGCGTTGGTCGGAAGCAGCGGGAGCGGCAAAACGACGCTGATCAGTTTGTTGCCGAGATTTTACGAGCCGACGGCCGGCCGGATTCTGTTGGACGGCCGGCCGCTTGCGGACTACCGGTTGGGGTCGCTGCGCGCGAAGATCGGCATCGTCTCCCAAGACGTCGTCTTGTTCGACGATACCGTGAGGAACAACCTGGCGTTCGGACGAACGGGTGCGACAATGGCCGAGATCGAAGAGGCGGCCAAGGCGGCCTATGCTCACGACTTCATCATGCGCCTTCCTCGGGGTTATGACACGGTGATCGGTGAGCGGGGAGTCAAATTGTCGGGCGGCGAACGGCAACGGCTGGCGATCGCCCGGGCGATTTTGCGGGACCCGCCCCTGTTGATTCTGGATGAAGCCACGTCGGCCTTGGATACGGAATCCGAGCGGATGGTGCAACTGGCCTTGACGAATTTGATGAAAAATCGGACGACCCTCGTCATCGCCCATCGGCTGTCCACCGTCCAAAACGCGGATCGCATCGTCGTGTTGGATCGCGGCTCGATCGTGGAAATGGGGACCCATGAGGAACTGTTGCGGCGGAGAGGAATGTACCACCGCCTTTACACCATGCAGTTTCAGGACGCGGCGGCGCACGAACGGATGATGAGGGCGGAGTGCTGAAAGAAGAGAAGAAGATCGGCCT
>JANDJG010000039.1 GCA_024331085.1 Nitrospira sp.
AGCGCCACGAAGAAATTGTGCGGCGTAAACCAATCCTGATCTTTATTGAACGGCGGGTATTTCCAATAGCGAATCGTCCGGCGGGGAACAGGATACAGTTCATCGATGCCCTGCTCATGCGAAATCCGGCACACCGGACGGTACGCAAACACGATGAGCAATGGGATCAGCACGGCCCGCGACCAATACGAGATGGCATAGACGTTGAAGTAGAACTTCTTCGGCAGCAACATGATTTCGACAGGCATGTGCGGCACGCCTTCCCAATCGTATTGATCGAACAATGCCAGGGCGATTTTGGTGAAAACGTTGGCTTGCACCACGCCGCCCATGGTCAGAATACGTTCCTTGGCTCGAACCATAAACGGCTCGTCGGCCGCCACGCCGGTCAATTTGAGGGCGAAATACGCCTTGACGGACGCGCTGATTTCAGACGGTCCGCCGTAATAGATCGGCCAGCCGCCGTCCGGCAATTGCGTGGCCTTCAAGTACCGCACGGCCTTCTCTTCACGATCGGGGTCCACGCGATCAAGAAATCGCCGGAGCATGATGTATTCGGACGTTAACGTAGTGTCCGCCTCAAGCTCCGCCACCCAGTATCCTTCCGCATGCTGGCGATTCAGGAACCACGTCTGGCTTCGCCGGATGGCGTCGTCGATCGCATCAGGTTGGCTATGGGCATGGCCGGTCGCACGCCGAGTCGCCGGCTCCAACGACGGCAACCCCGTCATCTTCTCGGAGACGAGACGCAGCGACGGCGATGGAGAAGGCTCCACGGCATGGCTGAGCTTCCCCGGACTCGTCGAAAGCAAACCCTCAGAGAGACGACTGATCAGCGAGCGAATGAGGTTCATGCGATCTTTCCGGCTGGAGAAGCAGGACGAGCCCCGCTCTTTTTTTTCCCAAGACACAGAAATCTTGTGCAAACGATCTGTGCCGTCACGATTGCACCTTTCATGAGCCCTGGACCGCCTGGGGGCTTATAACAAACGGCCCTATTGGAGTCAAGCGACCGCACGAAAAGTCCTTTGTCCGCTTGGCCTTTTCGGTCACGCGGTCGGCTGAAGATCGGCCAACCGCACGGACACCAACTTGGAGACTCCCGGCTCTTCCATCGTAACCCCGAAGAGAGAGTCGGCGATCGCCATCGTTCGTTTATTGTGAGTCACGACCAAGAACTGCGCATTCTGCGACAAATCCCGCAACACCGCGGTGAACCGACCGATGTTTTCCTCGTCCAACGGCGCGTCGATTTCATCCAAAAGACAAAACGGCGTCGGCCTGATCAGAAAGCTGGCGAACAACAGCGCCATCGCCGTGAGCGTTTTCTCTCCCCCCGACAGCATCGTGATGCTCTTAAGCCGTTTGCCCGGCGGCTGCGCGACGATGTCGATGCCGGGCTCTTGATCCCCCGGCTCGCCGGCGTCTTCCGAAGGCGGCTCTTCGACCAGCCGAAGTTCGGCCCGGCCTCCAGGGAAGAACTGGCCGAACACTTCGCCGAACTTTTGCTGCAGGTCCTCGAAGGTCGAGGCGAACATATCTTTGGTCGTGCGGTTGATCCGCTGAATAATGGCCTTGAGCGAACCGATCGAGTTCGAGAGATCTTCCTCTTGAGTCGAGAGAAAGGTATGCCGCTGCTCCAACTCCTCGTGTTCACGAATGGCCGCCAGGTTGATGGGGCCCATCCGATCCAATCGCTCACGCAATTTCTGAAGCTGCTCCTTGATCTCGTCGTCCGACCCCCGTACCAACGACGGAGCCGCGCTTTCGCTCTCTTCCGCCGGCGGGTCGCCGGACGTCGGTTGATCGTCGGCTAACGTCCGCGGTTCCAATTGATAGGTTCCCGACAACGTGCTCTCGACCATGCTCAACTGAGTCTGCAACTGCGCCCGACGTACCTCGACTCCCATTCGCGCCTCGCGCACCGCCGCCATCTCCTTCCGTATCTCCTCCGCGCCGGCTTCCAACGTCTGGCGAACGGACAATTCCTGAGCCTGCCGCTCTTGGGCCGACGTCAGATCCGCACTGAGTTGCGCCGCCGATGCACTGAGTTCCCGAAAGACCGCTTCCTGTCTCGCCTGCTCCTCCTTGCTGTCCTGAATCGCACGCGCCAACTCTTGCAGATGTTGGGTCAACGATTGACGCCGTCGGCTCATGTCCGTCTGCTGCTGCGTGACGCGAGCCAGATTGGCCTGTTCATGCTCTTGTTTGGCCCGTAGACCTTCCAACAGCAGTCGCGCCTCGGTAAGCCGCTCCTGAAGCGCCCGCCCCCGGCCGTCGATTTCGACCAGCCGCTCCTGCATTTGAGCCAAGGTTGTCTCGCGTTCGGCCTTCTCGATCACCCATTGTTGAAGCTGCGTCTCGATCGCTCTCTTTTCCTCCGCATATCGCTCTCCGGCCGCCTTGTTGCTGGAAATGTCCGCCTCAATATGTTTCACCTTGAGGTCGAGATCGGCCGCCACTTGATTCGACGCCTGATCATCTTTGCGCAGCGCCAATTCGCGCATCTCGGCCCCACGCAAATCATCCGTGACCTGCTTCATTTGCGCCGACAGTTCCTCGGCCTTGGCCTGTAATTCCAACCGCCGTTGCTTGTCCTGCTCGAGCGCCGTTGCGATAATCATCCGCTCCCTCTGGAGATCAACGACTTCCCGCCGCCGTTCCAGCAATCCGCGATCTCCGCGCGCCTGCCCCCCGCTGATGATCCCCGAGGCATCCACAATCTCTCCCGCTCGCGTGACCAATATGGGCCCCCGTTGGTCCGACCATATCCGTTGTTCCCAAAGCCGCAGAGCGTCGTGCAGAGATTCCACAAAGACGACCCGATCGAACAGACTATCGCGAGCCGCGAGCACCCCCCCTTCCGTCTGAATCAAATCGACGGCGCGCCCCAGCACACCCGGCTGTCCCGCCATCGCCGTCCACCACTCCTCCACCTGCCCGGCCGTCCGTTCCCACCGAAGCTGCTTTGGAATGAACGTCCCGCGTCCCAGCGATTTTTCCTGAAGAAACTCGACGGCCCGTGTCGCGACCGCCGGTTCGTCGACTACCCATCCGTGCACGCGTTCGCCGAGAAATGCTTCTACGGCTCGATCCAGTCCCGATGGAACGGCCAACCATTCGGCCAGCGCGTCCCCGACGCCGCCGCAAGATTTCAACGCCGTCGCCTCGTCGCTTCCCTGCCGCCCGTATCCCATTTCTTCCCGCACCAGTCCCTGCAAGGCGTTCAATCGAGAGTCGACCGCGGCCGACTCCTCGGACCGGCGTAAAATCACTTCGTCGAGCGTCCGGAGTTCTTCAGCGACCTGCGCCGCATTTCTTCGAGTCAGTTCTTGCCGCTCCCGCAAACTCTCCACCAACTTGCCTGCTTCTCCCTGCTCCAGCAGCAGCGACTCGCGCTGCACATTCACGGCGGCGCGCCGGGCCAGCGCGTCGGCCAGATCAGACCCCAGCAGTGCCTCACGCCTGGTCGCCTCGTCCAGACGCAGAGTCAACTGGGCCAGCGCCTGCTCTGCGTTCGCCACTTGCACCGCCAATCGGAGGATCTCTTGATGACCACGATCTTTTTCGGCCGCCGCCGTCGCCCGTTGTTCTGAAAGACAGGCCATTTCCCGGTCCAACTCGGCGCAGACGACTTCGCGGTCCTTGAGTTCCCGTTCTATCTGCGCCAATGAGGCCTCGATCGCCTCGCGTGAGGCTTCCAGGTCTTTTTCGACTTGTGCAAGGTCATCGAATTCCTTCGTCTCTTGCTGTTGTTGTTGCTCGAATAATTGGCTCCGATTCCTGGCCACTTCCGAGGCCGTCAGGGCCTGCCCTTGCCGATGCTCCACGTCCGAGAAGGCTCGGCGAATTCGATCGATCGCTTCAGTCGTCGCAATAGCCTGAAGACGGATTTGTTCCAGTTCCGCCGTCACCCGAGCCTGCTCCGCCGCGATCGACGCTTCTTTGGCGTCACACGAGGCGAGTTCCGTCTCCGCTGCCGCCAATCCCGCCCGCAACGCCCTGAATTCTCTTGCCAGCAACTCGACTTCCAGCCCTCGAACCTCCTGCTGCAACGCCTGATACGTTCGCGCCTGACGGGCCTGCCGCTCAAGAGAATTGAGCTGTTTCTTCACCTCCGCGATCACGTCCCGAACCCGAAGCAAGTTCTGCTGCGTCACGTCGAGCTTCCGTAGCGCCTCGGCCTTTTGCTTTTTATAACGGACGATGCCGGCGGTCTCTTCGATCAGCTCCCGCCGATCCCGCGGAGAGGCATTCAGAATCTGATCGATCTGGCCTTGAGCGATCACCGTGTGTCCCTTGCTCCCCGCGCGAGTGTCAAGCAACAGACTCCGGATGTCTTTAAGTCGACAAGGGGTTTTATTGATGAAGTATTCGCTCTCCCCGTTCCGATACAACCGACGAGTGATCATCAGCTCCTGGAATTCGGTCAATTGGCCGGGCAACCCCGTGCTTCCATCAAATTTTATTGATGACCGATCCAAGCCCCCGATCGTCAGCGAGACTTCGGCCATTCCCAACGGCTTTCTGAGCGTCGTGCCGTTGAAAATGACGTCCTCCATCTTTTCGCTCCTGAGCGATTTGGTGCTTTGTTCGCCCAAGACCCAGAGAATCGCATCGACGACATTGCTTTTCCCGCTCCCGTTGGGACCGACGACCGCGGTGACCCCCTCTGGAAATTCGATCTTCCCCTCGACAAACGATTTAAAGCCCAGCATGTCCAAGGACTTGAGATACATCGATGATTGCCTCTTTTCCTTTAACTCTTATGCCTCATGGACCCAGTCGTTGACCGGCATGAAATCGATGAAATCGACCGGCCTTTCGTAGCACACGGACCCGAAGAAATCAAAATGAACGACGGCGTAATGTGGAGATCAAAAGGACTGCCACAAGGTATGGAAGCAGAATAGATGTGATCAACCGGCCGCGATCCCGGCCGCAGCCTTGCTGCCGGCGGATTCAATTTGCACCAATTCCTTCGGCAAGAGAAACTCGACGTCTTCTTCGATCACGGTCAGCTCCTCGACCTCCGAGGGGCCGGTCGACCGAAGAAAGGCGACCACTTCAGTCACCAACACCTCCGGAGCGGAGGCGCCGGCGGTGATACCGACGGCTTTGGCTTCTTTAAGCCAGGCCGGATCAATATCATTGGCCGAGTCGATCAGATAGGAAGGAATGCCGCATCGTTCCCCCAATTCCCGCAGGCGATTGGAGTTCGAGCTGTTCGGCGACCCGATGACCAGAATGACATCGACCAGACGAGACAACTCCTTGACCGCGTTTTGACGGTTCTGCGTCGCGTAGCAGATGTCTTCTTGGTGCGGCCCCTTGATGTTCGGGAACCGCCGGTGCAACGCGGTGACGATGTCCCGACATTCATCCACGCTGAGCGTCGTCTGCGTGACATACGATAGGTTGACGGTGTTGTCCACCTGCAGCGCCTCGACGTCTTCGACGGAGGACACGAGATGAAATTTGTCGGGGATTTGCCCCAATGTCCCGATCACTTCCGGATGGCCCGCATGGCCGATGAGGATCAGCTCGTAGCCTTGCGCGTAATCGCGGTTGACTTCGTTGTGGACCTTGATCACCAAGGGACACGTGGCATCGATCACGTGGAGACGGCGCTGGCGCGCCTCTTCCCACACGGACTTGGCCACACCGTGCGCGCTGAAGATCACCACCGACCCTTCCGGCACCTCGTTCAACTCCTCGACAAACACCGCGCCCTTTTGCCGGAGCGAATTCACCACATGGCGGCTATGGACGATTTCGTGACGCACGTAGATGGGAGCGCCGTACTTCTTGAGTGAGAGATCCACGATATCGATCGCTCGATCGACGCCGGCGCAAAACCCGCGGGGATTGGCGAGATAGATTTTCATGATCGATCGCTCCTTCAGCCAGGCTCCAGAATGTCATCTGAATTACGGCCCTGTGTTGAGCGACCACGATACGTCAGACACCCAGGCATCGTCAACAGGATTAGGGTCATATTGGGAAAGACTAAAGACTCGAAGAGCCGGTCGCCTGTCTTATTTCGCCAGGCGACCGGCAATCCGAAAAGCTCCCCAGCAGAACACCTTGTGTCTTCCCCTTTCGCGAGGGAAGCACGGGCATGAGCAGGGAACGTTCTTACCTTCTCAGGGGGTCATCGTCAGCGTGATCGGCACACTGATGAACGAAGAGGTGCCTTGGGCTCCTATAGTGATCTGACCGTTATAGGTCCCAGCCAACAAGCCGGCGGTGGTGACTCCTACCGTGATAGTGGCATTCCCACTGCCATCAGTCGGGCTATGCCACATCCAACTGCGGTTGCCTCTGGCACTCCAGTTGAGCGTCCCACCTCCTGAATTGGAAATACGCAACGTTTGAGACGAGGGATTGGCTCCCCCCACTCTCGCGGTGAAGGAAAGGCTCGTCGGACTGACACTGACGGCCGGCGATACGGAAGAGCCGGTCGTGATTGTAAACGTGATGGGGACGATTACCGAAGAGGCTCCCTCAGCGGCAATATAGAGCTGTCCACTGTGGGTTCCCGCCGGCAAACCGGCCGTGACGGCCCCTACTGTAATCGTGGCGTTCCCACTTCCGTTAATCGAGCTGAGCGAAATCCAATCGGCATTGCTTCGAGCGCTCCACCGAAGAGTGCCTCCTCCCGTATTTGTAATGGCCAGAGTTTGAGGAGAAGGATTCGCGCCACCCTGTATGGCGGTAAAAGAAAAACTCGTCGGACTGACTCCAATTATCGGCACGGCATTGGACGAAACAGTGAATGTCACTGGAATCGTGACAGAAGACGCACCGGTCGCACTAATCAGGATCGTGCCGGCATAGGTCCCAGCAGCCAAACTGCCGGTCGTGACATTGAGGGTCACTGAACCATTGCCGCTCCCCGATGTCCGACTCAGAGTGAGCCAACTGATATTCTCGCTCAGCGTCCAACTGAGGGTTCCACCTCCGGTGTTGGTAATGTTGAGCGTTTGAGAGGCTGGATTGGCACCACCTTGCGTTGCGGCAAAAGAAAAGCTCGTCGGACTTGCCCCGATTCTCGGAGGGGTGGAACTGGGCGGAGTATAGGTGACGACCGCGCTTTCCCGCGATTCGTTCCCGGCATAATCGTACGCTGTGAGAAAGTAATATTGCGTCGTCGAGGGAGTCCCGATATTGAAACTGGTCACTCGTCCCAGCGTCGCCAGAAGCGCGGCAGTACCGGATGTCCGTGAACAGTTGGACACACTGCACCGATACACGCGATAGCCGGCCAGATCCGACTCGGCGTTGGCATTCCACGTCAACGAAGCACTCCACGAGGGAGTCGACCATAACACGAGCAAACCGGCTATCGCGTACGCCCATTTCACCCTCATAACAGAACTCCTTTTTATTCTCGGCCAACAACCAAGCGCGGCATCGACTTCTGCGACTTACGGCCTTACAAGAGCGACCTACCAATAAGAAGGTGAAGCCGCCCGACACACAATCTCGCGACACACCTCTACTCAAGTGCCTTTGCGACCCCCTGCCCCTTGATGAGGGAACTTGGATCAAGAAACTCGTCGAATTATGGTGAGCGAAGAAGTCGTCTACTTCTGTTTCGGTAAGGGACATGAGCAAGGCATGTGCCATCAGACCAAGGTGAAATCATTCAGATTCTCGCGGGAAAACAAGGTGGGCATCACATCGTATTTCAGATAAGTGTAGGAAACAGAAAAGGGTTGAGTCGGAGATAAATACGCAACCCTATGATTTTATAGAGCCCGCATCGCCCAGTATGACGTTCCCTACAAAAGCAACAAAAAGATTGCCGTCTTTAGCTCATGCGGTGTTTTCACTGCCGATAAAGACGATCCCCCGTTGGATCAAGGTTGAGCAACAAGAAGAAATCGCGCGTTTCTTCACCGAAGCCCGCGATGAAGAAAAGAGGCCTCAAAACAGGTCTATCCTCAAAAACCACTCCCAAAAATCACCATGATCTGATTGCAGTCTTCTCATGGCCGACATTCTGCTCATCTTGCTCTATCCCCGCCTCATCCTGTGCTTGACAGCTCCTCCGCTCATCCGTAGGCTGAGAACCGTCTATGCTGGCCTCTTCGCCCAAGAAAGTCCTCGTCGTCGAGGACGAAAAAGATATCCAACAACTCGTCAAGCTGTACTTGGAAAAGGACGGCTTTCGCGTGATCACCGCCGCAACAGGCCCGGAGGGTTTAAAACTCGTCTCTCAAGAAAAGCCGGATCTGATCGTGTTGGACCTCATGTTGCCCGATATGGACGGTCTCGAGGTCTGCAAACGTGTGCGCGCCGCCCCTGAGACGGCGATGTTGCCCATCATCATGCTGACGGCGAAAGCCGAAGAATCCGACACCGTCATCGGCCTCGAGCTGGGGGCCGACGACTATGTCACCAAACCATTCAGCCCCAAGACGCTGACGGCCCGCGTCAAAGCCCTCTTCCGTCGTATGGAACGAGCCCAAGCCACCGGGACCACCCACTACCACTATGGTCCCTTGACAATGGACCTCGGACGCCATGAGGTTCGCGTGGGTCAGGAAGAAGTCGTGTTAACGGCGAAGGAATTCGGCTTGCTCGAGCACTTGATTCGGCATCCGGGGCGAGTGTTGACCCGCGACGTGCTCCTCAACGCCGTTTGGGGATATGATTACTTCGGCACGACCCGAACGGTCGACGTCCACATCCGACGACTCAAGCAGAAGTTACCCATTCTTGAAGACGCCATCGTCTCCGTCAAATCGCTGGGATACAAACTCAAGGATCCGGCAGGGGACGCATGATGCGCGACCATTTTCCTCTTTCTTTGCGCCCCGTCATTTTCCCGTTCTTGATGCGCCGTTTTCTCCCCTTCCCATGAGATTCCCGATCAGATGGAAGCCGGCAGGCGTTGCGGTTTTCGCAACGGCATGTCTTTTCGTCATGGCGGGAATCTTCATCGTCCGGTCGTTGAATCATCAACACCTGCTCCAGCAAAACACCGTCTTGGAGACCACGGTCATGCTCGTCGAGTCCAACCTGTCTTCCCTGTTTGCATCGGCGGATCACCTTCCTTCGCCCTCACGCCTCCACACCATCGCTCGCGAGCTTGGCGCCCGTGCCGCCGCCCGCGTCACGTTCATCGCCTCGGACGGCACCGTCATCGCCGACAGCGCCATCCAGGGCGACGCCACAACCTTTCATGAAAATCAAGCGAACAAGCCGGAAGTCCGACAAGCCCTCTCCTCAGGACAGGGTCAGGATATCAGGATCGACGAGACAACCGGTGAGCGCACCTTTTATCGAGCCGTGACGACGGCCCCCGCTCCTCCACGCGGCCCGATCGTTGTGCGCGTGGGTCTCGCGGCGACCCGGATGGACCGTGACATCGAACAGGCCAAACACACCATCATCATCACGTTGGGGCTCGTCTTCTTGGCGGTCTCGGCATTTACTGTGTGGCTTGTACACGGCCTGACTCAACCGCTTTCGGCCGTGATGCGGGCCGCTCGCCGCTTGACCTCGGAAAACCTCGCCGGTTTCGCCAAGCACGCCGAGCAAGACGACGTCGGCACCCTGGCCGACACTCTCGATCAGATAGCCGACCGGATGCAGGCCAAGTTCGCCGAGCTGTCCGAAGACCGGGCGCAACTGCTGGCCGTGCTGACATCCATGATCGAAGGCGTAATGGTCTTGGATCGCCGGGGCTACGTATTGCAAATGAACCCCGCATTGGAGCGCATCTTCGGCATTTCCCGCGCCGAAGCGCGAGGGCGTCCGTTTACGGAATTGTTCCGCAACCGGCAGTTGAGCGAGCTGGTGGAGGAGACGCTTCAATCTCGAAGTCATCGCGAGGCTGAACTGATCCTGCCGCTGACGGGGCGGTGTTTGCAGATCGAAGCTTCATTCGCGGGAGGGGAACGGGACAACGAAGCGTGCGTGGTGCTGGTCTGTCACGATATTACGGAGCTTCGCCGCCTGGAAACCATCCGCAAGGACTTCGTGGCCAACGTCTCTCACGAATTGCGCACGCCGCTCACCTCGATCAAGGGGTACGTGGAAGCGCTGCTGGACGGCGCCAAGGACGACCCGGAGATGGCTGCGAACTTTCTCGACATCATCCTCAAGCAAAGCGATCGATTGAACCTTCTTATCGGAGATCTGCTCGAACTTTCGCATATCGAATCGGGCCGCGTCTCATTCCGTCAGGATCCGATCGACCTTCGCGCGGTCATCGACCGCGCGATTTCGACGATCAAACCGCTGGCCGAAAAAAAAGGACATCGGCTCGCCACGTTCCTTGAAGACACCGTGCCTTCCATTGCCGGCGACGAAGACCGACTGGTTCAAGTAATGACCAACTTGCTGGACAACGCCGTGAAATACACGCCGCCGGGCGGCGCCATCATCGTGGCGGTGAAACGGGCATCAAGATCGCGGACGGGTGACCACCCGGCAGGAGCCATTGACTCCGCAGGGGCCATCGAATTGAGCGTCTCGGATACGGGGATCGGCATTCCGGAAGCGGACCGGCCGCGCGTCTTTGAACGGTTTTACCGCGTCGATAAAGCCAGATCCCGCGAGTTGGGCGGAACCGGTCTCGGCCTGGCCATTGTGAAACATATCGTCGAAGGACACGGCGGAGAAGTCTGGGTCGAAGCCAACGAGCCCAAAGGCAGTCGGTTCATGGTTCGCCTGCCGATTCACAGCGGTCACCACAGTCCAGCCCGGTAGCAACATCTCTCCCGGCAAAAGACCGCGCGGGCCGTGAAGCTGCATCGTCTTCACCATCGTATCAGTCCGGTCGCCCACGTCAGGCCTCCGCCAAAGCTGCCCAACAACACCACATCCCCGCCGGCGATTCGCCCGCCGCGCACCGCGTCATCCAACGCGATGGGCAGCGACGCAGACGAGGTGTTGCCGTACCGTTCGATGACCGATGACAGCCGGCCAGGAACGATCTCCAGTCGATCCGCCACGTGGCTCATGATACGGCCGTTCGCCTGATGGAGCACCACCTGTTTGAGATCGCTTCGATCGACTCCGTTTTCCTTCAAGATCTCCCACACGGCCTGTTCGAGCCTGCGGACGGCGACTCGATAAAGCGCGGCGCCGTTCATGCGAATCGTATGTGCCCGCTTCTCCAACCCGTCCGATGAAATCGGAGTTCTGGATCCGCCCGCCGCAACGCGAATCATGTCATGCCGCGATCCGTCCGCATGGATCTTGATCGCCAGAATTCCGCTTTCTTCAGGACTCCGGTCCTCCTCGCCGCGCAATACGACGGCTCCCGCCCCGTCGCCGAACACCATGGCGGTGGCTCGATCGTTCGGATCGACGTATCGAGATTTGACCTCCGATGCCGCCACGAGACAGGTCCTCACCTGACCGCTCTGAATCAACGCCCGCCCCATCGAGAGTCCGTAGAGAAAACCGGAGCATGAAGCGGACACGTCAAACGCTCCGATTCGTTTGCACCCAAGCCCTCGTTGAACCATGCAGGCGGTCGAAGGAAACACCATGTCCGGCGACGTCGTTGAAAGAATGATCGCCTCCACGTCCGACGCCTCGCATCCGGCGGCGGCAAGCGCGCGACGCCCCGCCTCGATCGCCATATCGGAAGACGCCTCGTGAGGGGCCGCCCATCGACGCTCCCGGATGCCGGTCACCCGATAGATGTGCGCCGGATCGACCCTCACCAAGGGAGCGATCTCCTCGTTGCTCACGACACGGTCGGGCAGATAACTCCCCGTTCCAACGAGCCTCGTTCGAATCATCGAGTCCTACCGGTTGGTTCCGAAAAGGCAACGGCCTGGCTTCAAAAAGAAGGGATTATAGGGGGCAACGGAAGACCGGTCAATCAACCTCCTCCCGCCAACTCCCCAGTCAACCGTCCCGCGTCTTGCCGGCGTAATGTTTCCGATCCATGGCGTACTTCGATGGTTGCATTTCGATGCCGTTCCTTGCTATGAACAACCCCCATGGATCGCCCATTCGGAATTCCAGGCCTGCCGCTACAGGCAGGGGCTCATCTTCTCACGAGGATGGGTTTATTGATAACTGGGGTGACCTTGCTTACGGCCTGCGCCAACGGTCCCAAGGACATACGGGACCTCGTCAAAAATCCGATCTCCGGCACCGACGAACAGATCTTCATCGAAGACAGCACGGAGCGGTACTATCACCCCAACGTCATCATGAAACGCGGGGAAGCCTTCTTCGAGAAGGAGGAATACGCCGAAGCGTTGACCGAGTACAATCGCTTCCTCGAGTTTTATAGGACACACGTTCTCGCTCCATACGCCGCCTTTCGAGTCGGAGAGGTCTACATGAAGATGGCCAAAACGGTCGATCGGGACCCGGAACCGATGCAGAAGGCGATCGTGGCGTTCGAGCGCGTCCGAAAAGAGTATCCAGGGAGCCGCTACGACGCGCTCTCTCTGGAAAAACTCGATGAGTGTCACAACTGGCTGGGGGAGATGCACTTATTTGTAGGCCGGTTTTACTACCGGAGAGGTTCCTATTTGGCCGCCGCGCATCGCTTTGAACAGATCATCAAGTTCTACCCGGACAGGCCCGTCGCTCCCGATGCCTTGTACTTGCTTGCGAGCAGTTACCATGAAATGGGAGCCGACGATTGGGCGCGGGAACGTCTTCATCTTTTGGCTGAAAAATACCCGGACAGCGCGGCGGCAAACCAAGGCAAGAGCTTATTGGCAAAACTCAAAGACACGTCCGCCGTTCCACCCTACGCCGGGGCTTCCGATTCTGAAGAGAATCCCGGTGCAAACGCCACGGCAAGCCTCTCCTCCATTCCGAACCTGCTGTCTGCTTCGCGGCTCCCGTCGTTCGGCAGCCAATCCTCCAATGCACTCAACCAGACCTTTACCACCTGCCGCCTCGGAGCCTGGTGCTAGTCTCTTGCGTCCCAATCCGAATTCCGAATAACGACGTGTGAACAGTAACGTCGAGCATGCAATTCAGATCGAATACATCGAAACCCGGGTGGCACGTAGGCTTGCCGAAGCGGTGATATGCTGAGGAAACGGACTACGCACGGAGGTACGGAATTTCTTACTGGCCGACGTACCAGCCGATTCCATACCGTTCGAGAAAACTTGTCACCATGGTGAGGGAATTGGCGTAAATCAGAACGCCGACGACGATCAGCAGGATACCGCTCACCGTCGAGACGCCCCACAGGTAGGCCCGCACCTCTTTGAAATAGGCTAAAAATCGATCGACGCCCAAGGCGGTGAGAAACAACGGCAGACCGAGCCCCAGAGAATAGCAGGTCAAGAGCACGATCCCGCTCACAAGTGAGTCGCTGGTGCTCGCGTACAGAAGAATCGATCCTAAAACCGGGCCTACACACGGAGTCCACCCCGCGGCAAAGGCTACGCCCACCAGAAACGATCCTGCGTAGCCGGCCGGGCGACTGCGAAACTGATAGCGATGCTCCGTTTTTAAGAAATTCAGGTTGAGAATGCCGAGCAGATAGAGCCCGAAAATCACGATCAGAACCCCCCCGATCCGGCGGATGTAGTCCTGATAGGCGATAAGGACCTGCCCCAAAAAACTGGCCGACGCGCCGAACGCAATGAAGACCGCCGAGAACCCGGCGATGAACGACAACGAATTCAGCACGATCGACTTCTTGAATTTCTCCCGCGCCGACACGTCCATCAGTTGTTCGACCGACAACCCCGTGATGTAGGAGATATAGGACGGGACCAGGGGAAGCACGCAAGGAGACACAAACGACAACAGCCCGGCGGAGAACGCGGCCAGAAAGGAAATCTGGGGAAGAGCTTGCGTCATGCCTACGATTTCATCAGGATTCGGATCAAGTCATGGGCTTCGGGCGAATCCCAGTCGCGGGCGCCGAAAATTTTCTTGCGAATCACCCCCCGACGATCGACCATGAAGCTCAGGGGAAGCGTCCGCACCCCATAGGTCAGTCCGACATGCATATCGGGATCGTGCAAAATCGGGAAGGTCAACCCCATTTCCCGTTGAAAGGGGCGAGTCACCGCCGCGCCTTGAGGATCCGTGGAAATGGCGAGGATTTCGAAGTCCGTGCGGGCAAACCTCTGATACAGTCGTTCCAGAGCCGGCATTTCGATCCGGCAGGGCCCGCACCACGTCGCCCAGAAATTCAGCAGGACGACCCTTCCTCGAAATTGGGAGAGACGCACGGTTTCGCCATGAAGATCACGCAAGTAAAAATCCGGCGCCTGGTCCCCCACCCGCACGACATTCCGCTCGTCGTCCTGCGCCCATAGCGAAGGCATCGCCGTCGCATCGGGCGCGAAGGCCGGTTGCATCGACACAACAACCGTCACTCCGACCAAGAACCGGACGGGCGGAAACCATCGCACCGATCTTCTCCTCCGAGAGAATGATCATCCACACCGATCGAAAATCGGGTCATCTTACAAACGGCCTTCAAAACCTGTCAAGGAACGCAAGGCGGTCCTTCTCCGCAGGCCCGGCCTACAGAAATAATGGACAAAAGGCGCCGGCTTCTCTAGAATCCTCTTCGCTTTCGACGGGACGTTCAGCCTCGGCGAGGCCGGACGTCCCGTCATGTGAGTCAACGTATCGACCACTCTCACAACCCAGAGGACCCTATGCGAAACAACTATTTGTTCACCTCGGAATCCGTCACTGAAGGGCATCCGGACAAAATCGCCGATCAGATATCCGACGGCATTTTGGACGCCTTGATCGCCAAGGACAAATACAGCCGCGTCGCCTGCGAAACCATCCTGACAACCGGCATCGCTTTCGTCGCCGGAGAAATTACCACCAAAGCCTATGTGGAAATACCCGACGTCATCAGAGAGGTCATCAAGGACGTCGGCTATACCGATGCGTCGTGGGGATTCGACTACCGCACCTGCTCGGTCCTGACTTCCATCCATCATCAGTCCAACGACATCGCCATGGGCGTCGATTCCGGCGGCGCCGGCGACCAGGGGCTCATGTTCGGCTACGCGACCAACGAGACGGAAGAGTTGATGCCGATGCCGATCGTCTTGGCCCATCGCCTCACGAGACGCCTGGCGGAAGTGCGCAAAACGGAAAAACTTAAATGGGTGCGCCCGGACGGCAAGTCTCAAGTGACCGTCGAGTACAAAAACGGCAAGCCGGTGCGGATCGACACCATCGTCATTTCCACCCAACACAGTCCGGACGTCACCAACAAACAAATCGAGCGGGACATCATGGAGCACGTCATCAAGCCCGTCATGCCCAAATCGCTCTATGACCCGGCCGGCGTCAAACACCACATCAATCCGACCGGACGATTCGTCGTGGGCGGCCCGATGGGCGACACCGGCCTGACCGGCCGAAAAATCATCGTGGACACCTACGGCGGCCATGGCAGTCACGGCGGCGGAGCCTTCTCCGGGAAAGATCCCACAAAGGTGGATCGATCCGCTTCCTACATGGCCCGCTATATCGCCAAAAACATCGTGGCGGCCGGCCTGGCCGACAGGTGCGAGGTGCAGTTGGCCTACGCCATCGGCGTGGCCGACCCCGTCTCAGTCCTCGTTGACACCAAGAACACTGAAAAGGTGTCCGTCGATCACCTCGACAAGCTTGTGCGCAAACATTTCCCCATGACTCCCCGAGGCATTATCGATCATCTCAAGCTGCGCCGGCCCATCTTCCGCAAAACCGCCGCCTATGGACACTTCGGTCGCAACGAGCCGGAATTCACGTGGGAAAAGACCGACAAGGCCAAGGCCCTGCGCAGGGATGCGGGCCTCTGACCGAAACGGATCTCGGCGCCGGACCGACGTGGGGCAATCAAAGGCCAGTTTGATCGAAACACAAGGAACGGGGGTGAACCAGCTTCATCCCCGTGGCCGAACCTGCTTTTTTATGTATGGATGACGGAGGGAGGGTATCGTGGACTACGACGTGAAAGACATTAAGCTGGCCGAGGGGGGGCGGTTGAAAATCGAGTGGGCCGAGGCCACCATGCCGGTGCTGCGGCTGATCCGCAAACGATTCGCCCAGCAACGGCCGCTCAAGGGTGTGCGGGTTACGGCGTGCCTTCACGTGACGACGGAAACGGCCAACCTCGCCATCACCCTGAAGGCCGGCGGCGCCGACGTCCGACTCTGCGCCTCCAATCCGCTCAGCACTCAAGACGACGTTGCGGCGGCGCTCGTCCAGTACGAAGGCATTCCGACCTTCGCCATCAAAGGTGAAGACAACGCCACGTACTACCGCCACATTGAATCGGCCGTGGCCCATCGCCCGCACGTCACGATGGACGACGGCGCCGACGTCGTCTCCTATCTTCATTCCAAACGAAAAGAGCTGCTGAAGAACGTCATCGGAGGCACGGAAGAAACGACGACCGGCGTAATCCGACTCCGCAGCATGGCGGACAAGAAAGTTCTGAAGTTTCCCGTCATTTCCGTCAACGACGCCGACACCAAACATATGTTCGACAATCGATACGGAACCGGTCAATCCACCATCGACGGCATTATCCGCGCCACCAACCGCCTGGTCTGCGGCTCCACCGTCGTCGTCGCGGGCTACGGCTGGTGCGGTCGAGGCATCGCCATGCGGGCCAAAGGGATGGGAGCCGACGTCATCGTCACCGAGATCGATCCGCTGAAGGGGCTCGAAGCGGTCATGGACGGCTTCCGCGTCATGCCGATGGTGCAGGCCGCTCCGGTGGGTGATTTCTTCGTAACCGTCACCGGCAACATTTCGGTCATTCGCGGGGAACACTTTGCCCGCATGAAAGACGGCGCCATCGTCTGCAACAGCGGCCACTTCAACGTGGAGTTGGATATTCCGGCGCTGGAAAAATTAAGCAAACAACGGAGGGTCGTTCGGCCCGGGGTCGAGCAGTTCACGCTCAAGAACGGCCGCCGCATCAACCTTCTGGGCGAAGGCAGACTGGTGAACTTGGCGACGGCCGAAGGACATCCATCGAGCGTAATGGACATGAGTTTCGCCAACCAGGCGCTGGGGGCCGAATATATCGTGAAAAATTATAAAAAACTGGAGAAGAAGGTCTATCCCGTGCCGGTGGACATCGACAAAGAAATTGCGCGGCTCAAGCTGGCCGGCATGAATGTCGCGATCGACTCGCTGACCGCGAAGCAGAAGCAATATCTCGCCTCTTGGGAAATGGGCACCTGACGCCGAGCCGGAGTTCCGTCCGGCTTTTCAATTGCCGAGACTCGCCTGTTCGCTCATCACGACGCACATACCCCAAACGTGCTTTCCGCTGCGGCCATCGCAACGGCCGCAGCTCTGCACAGCCTAGGGGGAAGACTCAGGGCTATCTTGTCAGTCGTGTCCCGAGCGTTTCTGCCGGTCGCCTTCCTGCGAGGAAAGAGACACCGTCGGGGAATCGTTCGTCTCTTTTAGAAATTGTGTCTGGTCAATTTCCTGATACCCATGCTGATCGGCGGTCGAGGTCGGGGTGGGAACTCCGGCCAATTCGTCCGCGATGATCTTTTTGGTCAATTCGGCGCGATCATCATCAACATAGATGGTCGCCGTTTTGTACTCCAGCGGCACCAAGGTAAAGAGATTTTTCTCGCTGCTGGACAAGAACCGATCGATTTCGCTCAAAAGTTTTTCCAGATCGGACCGCTGCACCCGTCTGGATCCCAGTACCGTGATATCGGAGACCTTGATTTGAAGATCGCCGCCGACACTGGTTTCTCTGATGCGCTCGATGTCCTCGGGCGGGAACTCCTGGGAGCGATGAGCCTTTAGGAACGCTTGGATGCGCTGCTTGAGATCGGGCAAGGTTTTTAATCGATCGCGCTGCCGCATGGAAATCAGCAAATCGCCCGCGCTGATATTCCGAAGGTGGGCATCGGATCTCAGCAACAGCTTCCGTTCGTTATTTTGTCGCCACTTTCCATGGTCTCGCTCTTCGATGGATTGAGAGCCTTTGGCGACTCGCCTATAGGACCCGTCGGCTCGAAGCTCGAGATAATGCGTAAATGTTCCTCCATCATGCTTGAGATAAAGATGACGATCCTGATGTCCCCGGCCGTCTCCTTCCGCCCCGGCCATGGATCCGGCCAACAGAAAGAAGAGGCTGCTCACGGTGCACAGCAGAGACTTTTGCAAATACGCCACGACGACACCTCCTTGCTGGCTCAACTATAGCAATAGCCCTCGACTGGTCCATTGATATTCGAGATTACGACAGGTGTGCATCATCCGCCCCGCCTAAAACGGGCGTCGCCGATGACCGGCTGCCCTCTGTGTCCCTCGCTGTCAATTGTAAACTGTGCCACCGGGCTTATTGCAATCTCACCGCAGAATGATAGAGTAAGGTTCTAGATCAACATGACACCCAATACCCATCGCCCGCTAGCGCTCGCGGATTTTGACCTTTCTCCGGAAAGGGGATTCCTGCCGCCCGATCCCCTGGAAACGGTCCCTGATTGCACCACGCTCAATTTTCTTGGCCGAGAATTGCCGAAATTGCTGAGTGCTCGTCATGTTCGCCGGTTTATTGACGAACATGCGCCGTTGCTCCCCTCTGTTCCGGCCGGTTGGAGCGACGCCGAACAACGAGCCGCGATGCGGGTCCTTTCTTTCGCCGGTCACGCCTACGTCTGGGAAACGCCCGATCATCCGACCGACAAAATTCCCGCACAACTTTCCGGCCCCTGGCATGAGGTCGCCAAGCGAGTCGGCCGTCCCCCCGTCCTGTCCTACGCCTCTTATGCGCTGGATAACTGGCGCCGGTTGGACAAGTCGAGACCTATTCAGCTCGACAATATCGTCTTGCTCCAAAACTTCCTCGGCGGAATCGATGAAGAGTGGTTCGTCGTGGTCCACATTCAGATCGAACGGCAAGCGGGCCCCGGTCTCGACGGTTTAGCGAGAGCGATCAACGCCGCCTCGCAGGGGAACGACGAAGAAGTTCTGTCCGGCCTGCGAGCCTTGGGCGCCGCGCAAATCGCCATGCGGGACACTTTGCTCCGGATGAAAGAGCGCTGCGATCCCTATGTGTATTACACGCGGGTCAGACCCTACATCCACGGGTGGAAAAACAATCCCTCGTTGCCCGACGGCCTCGTCTATGAACAGGTCGAAGCCTACGGGGAGCAGCCGCAGCAGTTTCGCGGAGAGACCGGCGCTCAAAGCACCATCGTCCCCTGCCTGGACGCGGGGCTCGGTATCCGTCACGCCCCAGACCCCTTGACGGTCTATCTCCAGGAGATGCGGGACTATATGCCGCCGCGCCACCGTGCCTTCCTTGAGACACTGGAGAGTCGAACCGACGATCAGGGGCGCCCCCTGCTGTCGGCTTACGTTCGTAATCGCAAGCAGCGTCATCCCGAACTGTGGTCCGCCTATTGTGATTGCGTCGATCTTTTGGCCCAGTTCCGGGAAATTCACATCGGCTACGCCGATGAGTACATCCATCGCCAACACCAAACCCACGCAAGCAATCCCACCTCGGTGGGGACCGGCGGCACTCCCTTCATGACGTATCTCCAAAAGCACTTGGACGAAACCAAACAGGCCGTCGCGTCCTAGTCAGCTTTTTCCAGGATAAAAAGAGCGCGCACAAGGTGATTAGGCCGCTCGACGGAGATTCTCTGCTTGTTCCCCGAGGCGAGGACTGTCAGCCTTGGATCGAAACCTGCTCCCGCTTCGGCTATGTCGAAGGAGAGGCTGCTCCCTCTCTGAAAGCGTCGCGCTTGTGGTCGCCACATCCGCATATAACGGACCATGGGAATGTTCGGGGTGCATCGTGGGATCGTCCTCAAATCGGCAGAACAGGTCGTAACACCAATGCACGAAAACGACTCCCATGGTCAGCCCGGCCGCCAAAAGAATATGGATCATGCTCTCGTTCTTGTGAGATCACTCTCGGACACTGACTATTTGCTCCCCCTCGCGTTTCCCTTCCTCTCCGCAAACGGAAACGCGAACAGTCACGAGGCAACGTCGTGCCGGTTCTCAGTGTAGCATCCGTCGGCACGCCGTCAACGAGCATGGTGCAACCCGTTGTTTGATAAGGCCGCTTCGCATTTTCTTGGTCACAAATTGTGAAAGGATCGGCAGAAGACGTTTCGCCGGCCGAAGCCGGCTAAAGAGGGATATCCGTTTTCTTCACTATTTTTTATTGAGCGATAATCGCGATGATGCGCAGCGGCCCACCGGTTCCGCCCGCGATCTTCATAGGCAGCGCGATGACGTCAAAGCCGCGAGCCGGAAGGTCGTGCAGCTTGGCTAAATTCTCGAACACTGGGACATTATGAGACAACAGCGCAACATGCGTCTCGAACATCGTCGATTGGCCATGATCGATCGACGCGGTGTCGATACCGACGGCCTTGACCCGCCGCTCGCGGATCAGCCACGCCGCCGCATCCGGGTGCAAGCCGGGAAACCGCAGCGCTCGCACGCCGTCTGATCCTCGCCGCCCTGTCCCCAGATACCGCTCCCGCGAAGGCCAGGACCGACCATAGCCCGTTTCCAACAACACGATGGCTTGATCTGGAATTCTCCCATGCTCGGCCTCCCACCGTTCGAGGTCTTGAACCGTCACGCGATAATCCCGATCTTCCTCGCAACGGGACTTGACGTCGACGCGGACAGCCCGGCCGATCAACCCGTCCAACGGAATTTGATCGACCGTCCGCCCGCCCCGTGAAAAATGAACCGGAGCATCGATGTGCGTCCCGCCATGTTCGGGCATCTCGATGCGATTCGAGGCGTAATAATAGCTGCCCTCCGACTGCTCCGCATGTTGGACGATCAGGCGGAACTCCTGTTCGGTCGGCCATACGATCGTGTCCGGTCCGAACGCATGGGTCAAATCGACGAACCGGGCACGGTCCCAGTCAAAACTCCCGTGCCGACCATCGTGAGCGCAGCCGGCTATGAACGTCGTAGTCCAGACCATGACCAGTCCCAGCGGCATCCGCCTGAACGTCACCCACGGAGACGACAACATGGTCACAATCGACCCCAAAACCGACGACGGGAAAAGAAGAATCAGAGGCGGCCCCTCTGCCTTGATGATGAGGCCACGGCGCAAGCCGGCGCCTCAAGCGGATCGCAACACGACCGCCGAGCAAACGGCGGCCGACGGAGACGCCTACCTCCCGAACACCTTTTTTAACAGAGGCTCGATCTCGCCCTTGGCTTCCATCGGATCAAGAATGTCGGTGTCTCCATAAAAGGTTCCGTCGATGAAAACTTTGGGCAACGTCGGCCAATTGGTCATTCTCGTGAGGGTTTCCCGCTTGGCCGGCTGAGAGAGCACGTCGATAACCTCATAGGGATAGCCGTATTTGTCGAAAAACTGCATGGTTTCGCGCGTAAACCCGCACATCGGCATCTGTTTAGTGCCCTTGCCGTAGATCAAGATCTTGTGCGCCTTCACTTCTTTTTGAATTTCTTCTTCCATCGGATCCGCCATCGTCCATCTCCTTTCGCTCGAATCTCCCCCTTATTCCGACGTTCACCCGCTCGTCTTGCCCGTTTCTTCCGGTGTTTTGGCCGTCAGCTCCAGCGCGTGAATACGACCATCCTTTAGAGGGACATCCAGCGCCTGATAAATCATTCGGTGCCGATCCAACAGGGTCTTCCCCTCAAACGCCGATGAAATGACGAGCACTTTGAGATGATCCATGGTTCCCGTTC
>JANDJG010000142.1 GCA_024331085.1 Nitrospira sp.
GCCGTCGCGATCGAGGCCTTGAGTCGAGGGGCCTCACATGCAACTTGCGTTGAGTCTGATCCTTCGGCGCTCAAATTATTAAGACAAAACGTCCACGATTGCGCAGTAGGCTCTTCCCTGACCGTATGTGCTCAAACTGTCGAACGGTTCTTATCGCGTCCTGATCTGTGGGGCGGGGAATATGACGTTGTCTTTGCGGATCCTCCTTATACAAAGATTACGGAATTGACGTCGATCTTCGAACGTTCAGCTCTTGACCGCCTTCTTGCTCCGGATTCCTGGTTTATGATCGAGCATGCAGCAAAAACGACTCTGCCCCCGCTGCTTGGATCATGTATTTACCTCCGCGGCTATCGTTACGGCGATACCGCGCTCTCTCTTTACTCGCAAACAAGCCGGATGCCATCATGAAAATAGGAGTATATCCGGGAACGTTCGATCCTATCACGCATGGCCATACGGACATCATCACCAGAAGTCTTCGAGTCTTCGACATTGTCGTGGTCGCCGTTGCGCCGAACCCCGATAAACATCCGCTGTTTAACCTGGCCGAACGGATTGAAATGGTGAAATGGGTCACAAAAGATCTGAAACAAGTCGAAGTCACCTCGTTCGAGGGACTGTTGGTCGAATATGTCGAGCGATCCGGGGCCCATGCCATTATCAGAGGATTGCGGGCCATTTCCGACTTTGAACATGAATTTCAAATGGCTCTCGTCAACAGAAAGTTGGCCCGTAACGTCGAAACGGTCTTTTTGATGCCGAGCGAGGAATACTCCTATCTCTCTTCCACCATCATTAAGGACGTGGCCAAACACGGCGGTTCGCTGACGGAGTTTCTCCATCCGGAGGTCGCGCAACGTTTACGGGAACGAATCAAGAGAGTTGTCTTATGAAACTGGCTGCGCGGGTCAATAAGATCACCCCCTCCCCCACCTTGGCCATGACCGCGACGGCCAAGGCGATGGCGGCGCAAGGCATCGACGTGGTGGATTTTTCATCCGGCGAACCGGATTTTGATACCCCGGAGCCGGTGAAAGCGGCCGCGGAAGCGGCCATTCGAGCCGGTTTTACGAAGTATACGCCGTCGTCCGGCATCGACGAGCTCCGTCAGGCCATTATTGAGAAGTTTCAGAACGAATTCGGATTGCGGTACGAGAAACCTCAAATTCTCGTGTCCTGCGGAGCCAAACATTCCTTATATAACTTAGCTCAGGCCTATCTGGAAGCCGGCGATGAAGTGATCATTGCCGCTCCTTATTGGGTCTCTTATGTCGACCAAGCGCTGCTCAACGATGCGACGCCGGTTTTTCTGCCGACCAGCGAAAATAACGGCTACGCCATCGACGTGGATGACTTGCGACGATTAATCACGCCGCGGACCAAGGCGATTGTCATCAACAGCCCCTGCAACCCGACAGGAGCGACGTACGATCGAAAGACCTTGCAATCCATCGCCGAGATGGCCGTGCGTCATCGCATATTGATTATCTCCGACGAGATTTATGAAAAGATCGTCTACGACGGGGTCACGCACGTGAGCATCGCCTCGCTGGGACCGGAAGTAGCGGCCCGGACCGTCATTATCAACGGCGTCTCGAAAGCCTATGCGATGACCGGTTGGCGGATCGGCTATGCGGCGGGGCCGAAAGAGATCCTGACGGCGATGGCCAATATCCAAAGCCAGAGCACGTCGAATCCCTGCTCGATTTCACAGAAGGCCGCCGTCGCCGCTCTCAAGCTTGGCGCATCGTTCACTGAAAAAATGGTGACGGAATTCGATCGTCGCCGCAGGGCGATGATCGACAGATTGAACCGAATCCCGGGAGTCACGTGCCGTATGCCCACCGGGGCGTTCTATGCATTCCCCAATGTAGCGGGAGTGCTGGGGAAACGTGGGCCGGACGGTCCGATCGACTCCCCGCAGGCTCTGGCCGATTACCTCTTGAAGCATGCCCACGTTGCCGTTGTTCCCGGAGAGCCGTTTGGAAGCAAAGAACACATCCGGCTTTCCTACGCCACCGGCATGGACACGATCAATCGAGGGCTTGACCGTCTTGCGGAGGCGGTGCAAAAGCTATAAACCTGATAGGCCCCCTTGACTTCCGACGTCTCGCGGTTATCTTCCCTTCGTTCATTTTTTGATTGCAAATCAGGAGAGCGCCGTGCCGATCTACGAATACTGGTGTCAAGCGTGCGCGTATAAGTTTGAAGTCAAACAGAGCATCAAGGACGATCCGATCGCCGCGTGCTCTCGATGCGGGAAATCGGTCAACCGTATCATCTCACCACCGGCCATCATGTTCAAAGGAAGCGGCTGGTACGTGACGGATTATTCGGACAAACTGAAACCCCCGTCCGGTGATTCGACGGATGCATCGACTTCGTCAAAAAAAGAGGCGACGACCAACGCGGCCGCCACCCCGGCTGCATCACCGTCCCCGGCAACAGCTCCCTCCTCTTCAGGAACGGCCTCCTCGGGGGGTTCTTCAACGTCGAGTTGATATGTGTGCTCCCCTGAGCGTTGACGATCAATCTTCAACTGCACGTACGGGCGTGAGGCCTATCGCTTTGTCGTCGAAGACTTTTTCCCAGGCGAGCGCGTGGTCGATTTCTGGGCAGGCTTACTCACTCCCTTTTGAGTTTTGGACGACTTCGCCTGGAATGCCGCGACTTGACGCTGTAAGCCGGTGATCAGAGTCGTCTTTTCCCGATTCAACCGGTTTAACTCATCGACCTGGGTTTGAAGGTCGCGCTTGGCTTTGGTCAATTCATCGACCTGTGACTGGAGTTCGGACTTTTCGGCCGCCAAGGTCTGGATTTCAGCCCGTAATTGTTCAATTTGAGCTTGAAGCGCCGGGGGCCAGTAGTCACATCCTGAGAGACTGAATATCAGCACGAAGCATACGGTCAGGCCTGTGCACGGCCGCACCCATCTTTTTGTCAACATTCCCCGTTCCTTCCGTTCGAGTCATTAAACTCTTAAACCTTTCCGTAACACCGAGCAAGGCGGCCTTCAGGTGAACGCCGGATTCTTCGTTTCAATCGCGGCTTGCAACATCGCTCGCGTCACGGCTCCTTCACGGATGATCTGGATTGTTTCTCCGACATCGACGACGGTCGACGGCGCTCCTCCCGGTGTCGTTCCTCCGTCAATCACCAGATCGATTTCCGCACCCAACGTCTTGACGACCTCAGCCACGGTGGTCACCGGAGGATCACCGGATCGATTGGCGCTGGTTCCGGTCAATGGCCCGACGTGCGCTAAGATATTTCGTAATGGCGAACAGGACGTCAGTCGGACACCGACTTTTCCGGTCCCCGCCGTGAGGGCGGACGGGAGCGAAGGCTTCGCAGGGAACAGAATAGTCAGCGGACCAGGCCAGAAGGTATCAATTAACAACGAAGCCACGGGAGAAATGGACTCAGTCAACAAGGACAGGTGCTCCATCTTACCGATCAGCACCAGGATGGGTTTGTCGTCCGGGCGGCCTTTGATTTGTACGAGCCGTCCGACGGCCGTCGGGTTGAAGGGGTTCACACCGAGCCCATAATAGGTCTCGGTCGGAAATCCCACTACGCCGCCTCGCTCGATGGTCTCCGCGACCGTCTGTGAAAGACGGGGGCACTCTTGCTCACTATAAGAAAGGATTGTTGTCATCGATGCAGGGCCTAAAAAAGCAGCGGTCGGCGCCCGACCGCGCGACTGGCGATGTCTCTGCGGTAGTGGCATCCTTCGAACGAAATGGACGCCGCTCTTTTATATGCCTCGGCTTGCGCGTCTTTCAACGAAGCTCCCCGTCCCACCACGCCCAGCACCCGTCCCCCGGCGGTGACGATCTCCTGCCCGCGACGGGCCGTCCCCGCGTGAAACACCATGGAAGAAGGGCTCTCCGCCGACGGTAATCCGGAGATCGAACATCCCTGCCGATACGAGCCTGGATACCCTTCCGATGCCATCACGACGCAGACGGCTGCATCATGGTGCCATTCGACGGTCATTTGATCCAATCGATGTTCAACAACCGCCTCGATAATGTCGAGCAAGTCCGTCTTGAGCAGCGGCAGCACCACTTGCGTTTCAGGATCACCCATTCGTGCATTGAACTCCAGCACGAAGGGCGCTCCTTGCGCCACCATCAAACCGGCATAGATTACGCCTTGAAACGGAGCCCCCAGCCTCGACATCGCATCGACGATCGGTTGTAAAATATCCCGCGACACCAATGTGCGCAGATCCTCCGTGCCCAGCGGCGCCGGACAGTAGGCGCCCATGCCGCCCGTATTCGGTCCCGTATCTCCGTCCCCCACCCTTTTGTGATCCTGAGCGGGCAACATGGGCACGACGGTTCTGCCGTCCGTGAAGGCCATGATCGTCAATTCTTCTCCCCGGAGGCATTGTTCGACTAAAATCCGCTTGCCGGCCTCGCCGAAGACCGCCTTCTCCATGAAATCGATGATGGCATTGCGCGCCTCATCTCTCGATGTCGCGATCACGACCCCTTTCCCCTGCGCGAGGCCGTCAGCCTTGATCACGATGGGCGGTGTCTGTCGCTCTACAAAGGCCAACGCATCATCGACCTTGTCAAAACTTACGGCCTGGGGGGTGGGAATTTTTGCCCGAGTCATGACCTCTTTGGAAAAAATTTTACTCGACTCCAACCGAGCCGCTTGCTTCGTCGGACCGAAAATCTTGAGCTTTGCCTTTCGAAATT
>JANDJG010000040.1 GCA_024331085.1 Nitrospira sp.
TTCAATCGCCGGTTTGCTTCCCATGTGCAAAAGATGAAGGCGTTGCTCTCGTCGGTTCAAGAACCGAAGACGCTGGTGATGACCGTCAACGCGGGGGCGATTCCCTCGGACCACTGGACGCAGGATCCCGCCGTCGGCGGCGGGCGGATCATCGGCGAAGCCTGTCATTTCATCGATCTGGAGCGGTTTTTGGCCGGAGCGCCGATTCTGTCGGTGCAGGTGGCGGCGCAGGGGCAAGGACGAGGGCTCGCGAGCAAGGGAGCGCTCGCCGATCAGGCGACCATCACGCTGCGGTTTGCCGATGGCTCGATGGGGACGGTGCATTACCTCTCGAACGGCCACAAGTCGTTTCCGAAAGAGCGGCTTGAAGTCTTCTGCGCCGGGCGGATTCTCCAACTGGATAATTACCGCAATCTATACGGTTACGGCTGGCCCGGGTTCAAGCGCATGGGCCTTTGGCGGCAGGACAAGGGGCAGGCGGCCTGCGCCGCCTCGTTCGTCGAGGCCGTTCGATCCGGCAAGCCGTCCCCGATCGCCTTCGAGGAACTGGTGGAAGTGACCAGAGCCACGTTCGATATTGTGGACGCGCTCGCGTAGGCCGGTGCCTCCGCCCTTATTCTATGGAACGGCTGTTGTTGTTCGCGCGCACGGTCTCCTATCTGCGCCCCAACCAAGTGTTCGCCCAGGTGCTCAAGCGAGTGCGCCCTTCCTCTCGTGTGCCGCCGGCACGATCGGTGCGGACACGGTCAGGTGTGAACATCGGCCCCTCACCCTCCTTGTGCCCTCCTGTGTCCGGTGATTTCTCGTTTTGTTTCTTGAATCGGACGCTCACCTTTCCCTCCTCTTCCGTTGACTGGGCTTCCCCGAAACTGCCCAAACTGTGGCGATACAACCTGCATTACTTCGACTATCTCGCCGATCCGGCTCGGCCCGATGAGGCGAAATGCCGCCTGATTGCCGATTGGATTGCCAAAAATCCCATAGGCGTCGGCGACGGGTGGGAACCCTATCCGGTTTCGTTGCGCATCGTGAACTGGGTGAAGTTCTTCTTGCGGCGCGAGAAGCCGCCTGAGACGGCCTGGCTTGACAGTCTTTGGACTCAGGCTGCTTGGCTGGAGCGAAATCTGGAATATCACCTGCTGGCCAATCACCTGTTCAAAAATGCCGTGGCCCTCGTGTTTGCCGGGGTGTATTTCGAGGGGCCTGACGCGGATCGGTGGCTGCGCCGGGGATGGGCGCTGTTGCGGCAAGAGCTCGCCGAGCAGTTTCTTCCGGACGGGGGACATTACGAACGGAGCCCGATGTACCATTCGATCTGTCTGTCGGACTGCCTCGATGTTGTGAACCTGATCGAACGTTCGGCGGCGCCGGTGGCTCAAGAAGATGTGGCGCGGCTCCAGGACACGACGAGGGCCGCCTTGGGGTATTTGCATGATCTCTGTCTGCCGGACGGGAACATCACACTGTTCAATGACGCGGCATTCGGCATCGCGCCCAGCCCAAAACAAATCTTTCAGTATGCCGACGCCCTCCTTGGCTATGAGCCGCCGAGGGGAGACAAGGAAGTGGAGATTCGCTCCCTCCCGGCAAGCGGCTATTATGTCATTCGGAACGGCGGTGATCGCATGGTGATCGACTGTGGTTCGATCGGCCCGGACTATCAACCGGGCCACGCCCATTGCGATACGTTGAGCTACGAGTTGGCGATCGACGGGCGGCGGATGGTCGTGGATAGCGGCGTTTATGATTACGAGAGCAGTCCTGAACGGGCCTATGCGAGAAGCACGAGGGCCCACAACACCGTGATGGTAGATGGCGTCGAACAATCCGAAGTCTGGGGCGTGTTCCGCGTGGCGCGCCGGGCGAGGCCGATTCGAGCGTCGCTACGCCGAGGCGAGGATGGCCGAGTGACCTTTGACGGGGCCCATGACGGGTATCGACGATTGCCCGGCAGGCCGATCCACTCGCGAACCATCACGTATGACGAACGGGGCGAGTGGGTGATCGAGGATCGGCTGGATGGTCGGGGGGAGCATCGGCTGGAAAGCTACGTGCATCTTCATCCGGACTTCCAAGTGGTTCGTGACGAGCGACGTTTGACCATTGTGACGACCGATGGCCGTCGGTCGGCGGTCGTGGAGCCGCTTACTCCCTGTGATGTGCGGATCGACCGCGGGTGGTATTTCCCGGAGTTCGGCATGAAATACGAGCATGCCGTCATCGTGTTTGCTCGGTCGCACGAGGCGCCGTTCGAGGTCGGCTATCGGATCAGAAAAGCGCCGATGGGGCCGGAGGGGCCGAGAAGCGGGGGCTCAAGGTGGAGCAACCGATGAGAATTCTCTTTCTCTCGCACTATTTCCCTCCCGAAGTGAATGCGCCGGCGTCCCGAACCTACGAACATTGCAAACAGTGGGTCAAAGACGGGCATGAGGTCACGGTCGTGACCTGCGCGCCGAATCACCCGCGCGGCATCGTCTATGAGGGGTATCGGAATGCCCTGTTTCAGCGGGAGGAAAAAGACGGCATTCAGGTGGTGCGGATCTGGACGTACGTCACGGCGAACGAGGGATTTCTTAAACGGACGATCAACTATGTCTCGTACATGGTCTCGGCCGTCCTCGTGGCGCCGTTTCTCACCCGCTGCGACGTCGTGCTTTCCACCTCGCCGCAATTCTTCAACGGCTTGGCCGGATACGTGGTCAGCCGCTTGAAGCGTGTGCCCTGGGTGCTTGAAATTCGCGATCTCTGGCCGGAGTCCATTGTGGCGGTGGGCGCGATCACCTCTCGTCCGATCATTCGCATGTTGGAATGGTTGGAACTGTTCGCCTATCGCAAGGCGACCCGCCTGGTGGTGGTGACCGATGCCTTCAAGTCGCACATGGCGCGACTCGGCATTCCCCCTGAGAAGGTGACGGTCATCAAAAATGGAGCGGATCTGTCTTTGTATCAGCGGCCGGCACACGGCCACGAAAAGCTGGCGAAGGAATTAGGCCTTGACGGCAAGTTCGTGGCCTCATATTTCGGCACCCACGGCATGGCCCATCATCTTGAGACGATCTTGGAGGCCGCCGATCTCTTGCGCGACCATCCGGCGATCATGTTTCTGTTGGTCGGCGACGGCGCCGAGCGAAAGCGGTTGGTGGAGATGCGGGATGCCATGAACCTGCCGAACGCGCTGATGTTGCCTCAACAGCCGAAAGAACGGATGCCGGAGTTCTGGTCTTTGTCGGATGTCAGTCTTGTGCTGCTCAAGAAGTCGGATCTGTTCAAGACGGTGCTGCCGTCGAAAATTTTCGAGAGCCTGGCGATGGAAAAGCCGATCATTTTGGGTGTCGAGGGGGAGAGCGCCGAGCTGGTGCGGCAGTCGGGCGGCGGGGTGTGCATCACTCCGGAAGACGCCAAGGATCTGGCCGCCCAGGTGCTCACGTTGTATGGCGACCCGGTTCTCCGCCGGAAACTGGGAAGCAGCGGACGGGCCCATGTGCTTGAGCATTTCGACCGGGCCAAGCTGGCTCGATCATACCTGCAAGTTTTATCGGGCGTGGTCGGTGGGGGGGGCGGGGGAAAAGGAGGAAGCGCCGGCGACCGTTAGGACCGGAAGGCGCGGGCGGATGAACCGGCCAGGATGCGCTCCAACATTTTGACGATCCGCCGGCCGGCGTTGCCGTCCCAATAGGGGGGATGTGCGGGGCGGTGGCCGCGCGCCAACTGTTGCCGGGCTTTTCTGATGATCGCCGCCGTGTCGGTGCCTGCCAAAATGTTCGTGCCATGCGAAATCGTCACGGGCCGCTCGGTATTCTTGCGCAGTGTGACACAGGGCACGCCCAGCACGGTCGTTTCTTCCTGAATCCCGCCGGAATCGGTGAGCACGATGCGGGCCTGAGACATCAACCGGAGGAAGTCCAAGTATCCCAGCGGCTCGATGCAGTACAGGCCGGACTGCGGGTCTTTGATGGGTTCCCCCGCGCCGAGCAAGGGACACTCGGCCGCGAGACCGAATTTCGCAATGTGGGCGAACGTCCTGGGATGGACGGGAAAGATCAACGGCAAGGTCCTGCCGACGGTGAGCAGCGCGTCGAGAATGCCCCGAAAGACGATCGGATCGTCCACGTTGCTGGGGCGGTGCAGGGTCACGACTCCATAGGGGCGGACGGCCGAATCGCCGGAGGCGGATCGGCGGGAACGACGCGACGGCGCGGCCGGCTTAAGTAATCCCAATCGTTCCAGCACGGGCGATCGTTCGGCCCTGGTCCGGTGGCGCAGCAAGGTGTCGACCATCGTGTTGCCGACGAAATGGATGTGACGGCGGGGGACACCCTCGCGAATCAGGTTGCGCACGGCGTCTGCTTCGGTTACGAAGAGGATATCGGCGATCGAGTCCGTGACAATGCGGTTGATTTCCTCCGGCATGGACCGGTCTCGGCTCCGCAATCCTGCTTCGACGTGGGCGATGAGCGGCCGAGATCGAGTCGCGGCGTCGCCCGTTCCACTGTAGGTGATTTTGGCGGCGACGAGCGCGCAGGCCGCGGTGGAGTTGACGTCGCCGACCACGATCACCGCGTCGGGACGTTCTTTTTCCAACACCGGCTCGAACCGTTTCATGATCTCCGCCGTTTGCACGGCGTGGGAGGCCGAGCCCACCTCGAGGTCCACGGCCGGCTTGGGCAGTCCGAGTTCCTTAAAAAAAGTCCCGGACATTTTCTCATCGTAATGTTGGCCGGTGTGAATGACCAGGTAATCCAGTCGGCGTCGCCCGGCCCGCGTCGTCCGATTGTGCGCGTCGAGGGCCTCGACGATCGAGGCGATCTTCATGAAGTTGGGACGGGCGCCGGCTATCAGGAGAAGTTTCATCGGGTCAGGCCGTACATTGAGCCTTGCATTGAGACACCGGGTGGGGCATCTTAGCACGGTGTTCGCCCTGAGACTGTTATGGCAAATTCAAATTTTTCGGACTCCGGTGGTTGCTTCAAAAAATCGTCCATCAAAAATTGTCCGGGGAGTCGGTCGATCACCCCGTCCTCAGGATGTTTTTCTCGGGGCGTTTTTCTTGTTACGGAGACGTTATTAACGATTCGTTAACATCAGTTTGAACCTGGCGTTGTTCTTGCTCAATTGCTCTTTCGCTATACTACTACACTTCCAAAGTAGTATGTCGGGCACGTTCAAACCGTGATAGGTTAGCGCTCCATGTCCACGCCGCTGTTTTTCAGTTTTATGGTTTCCCTGGTGATCAGCATGACGCTGATTCCCGTGTTGACCGCCTCGGCGTGGCGTCTTCAGATCATCGACGTGCCCGGCGATCGACACGCGCACAAGGCGCCGATCGCCAAGGTAGGCGGCATCGCCTTTGCCGTGGCGACGTTCACGGCGGTGCTCTGGTGGGCGCCGAAGGACGAAGTGATTCTGTCCAGTTTGGCGGGAGGCGCGGTCATTTTGCTGTTCGGCGTCTGGGACGATCGGGCCGATCTTCCTTACGGGATCAAGTTTCTGGGGCAGATCGTGGCCGCCGCCGTGGTCGTCGGGTTTGCCGGGCTCCGCTTGTCTTCGCTGCCTTTCATGGACGAGGAGGCCGTTCTGCCCGGTTGGATGGCCGTTCCGCTTACGCTGTTCGTGATCGTCGCGGTGACGAATGCCGTGAATCTCGCCGACGGATTGGACGGGCTTGCGGGAGGGTTGGCGCTGATCAGCTTCGCCGGCATCGCCTTCCTGGCGTATCTGGCGGATGAATCACAGTTGGTCTTTTTGATGGTGGCGGTGCTGGGAGGATTGCTCGGCTTTCTCCGATTCAACACCTATCCGGCGCGCATCTTCATGGGCGACGCCGGCAGCCAATTTCTGGGGCATTACCTGGCGGTGGCCGCCATTCTGTTGACGGATCTCAGCAAGCCCTTCTATAGCCCGGCGCTGATGCTGTTCCTCTGGGGCGTGCCGATCTTGGATACCGTGGGCGTGATGGGGCAGCGGATTGTGGAGGGACGATCCCCGTTCGTGGGAGACCGCAATCATCTCCATTACAAGTTGCTGTCGATGGGGCTGCAGCACCGGCAGGCCGTGACGGCCATCTATGCCGTTCATGGATTGATGGTCTGCTGCGCCTATCTGCTCCGGTGGCAGTCGGACGCGGTCGTTCTTGCGGTGTATGCAGCGTTTGCGTTGCCGATTCTCTCGCTGTTCGTTCTGGCGGGACGCCGCTTCGTCATGGAAGGACGGTGGAGCGGGTCGGCCCGAACGGCCGAGGCGGCGGAAACCGGCGGAGCATACTCGACGTTGCCCGGGAAATCACTTGGGTTGGCGGTCTCCGCCTTTTTAGCCGCCGCCGCCTTGTGGCCGGCTGACGTGCCCGTCGATCTCGGCTATGCCGCCACGGGGTTGTTTTTGGTGCTGGCGGCGGGCGCCTACGCGGTGCCATCCGCTCGACAACTGATCGTGCGGGCCGGTCTCTATCTGGGCGCGACCTTCGTCATTTACCTGCTCGAACAGCCGATGCCCCCGGAATGGTCGTCCCTGCAGGCTCCCGTGAACGGATTTTTCATCCTGCTGGCGGTCTTGATCACGCTGACGATCCGGTTCGGCGTCAAACACCGGTTTGAGATGACGCCGCTGGATTATCTGATGGTGTGTCTGGTGTTCGCGATGTCGTTTTGGCCGGACATGCGCGTGGGGGATGTCGCGCTCGGCGTCCTGGCCGCCAAAATGATCGTGATGTTTCTGGCCATCGAATTGATGCTGCACAGTTTCGCCGAACGATTGATCCAATTCGGTTTGGTCTCGTTGTGGATCATGCTGATTTTGGGACTGAGGGCCTGGCTGTAACGCCGGGCGAGGAGAAGGGCCATGTTTGCTCATAAGCTGTTCACCCTGTTGACTCTGGGGCTTATTCTGGCGGCCGTCGGGTGTGGAGGGCCTGAGGAGCGAAAAGCCAACTATCTGGCCAAGGCGCAGACCTACATTCAAGAGGACAACCTGGCCAAGGCCCGCGTGGCGCTGCGCAATGTGCTCAAGATCGATCCGAAGGATGTCGAGGCCCACTATCTGTTCGCCGAAGTCGAGGAAAAAGAGAAGAACTGGCGGGAGGCGTTCGCCAACTATCAGCGGGTCGTGGAATTGGCTCCCGACCATGAAAAGGCTTTGGTGAAGCTCGCCAAGTTCTACCTGCAAGCCGGCGCGATCGATCAGGTGGAAGAAACGGCCAAGAAGGTGTTGGACAAAAATCCGAATCAGGTCGAGGCGCGGACGCTTACGATCGCCGTGCGGGCCGTGCGGGGCGACCGTGACGGAGCGTTGACGGCGGCGGAAGCTCTGGCAAAGGACCATCCGACGGATCCCTCCGCGGCGACGTTGCTTGCGACGTTGTATCTCGCCCTCGGCAGAACGGCGGATGTCGAGCCGGTGATGCAACGGGCCATCGACGCGAACCCGACCGATCTCCAGCTTTTGGACTCGTTCGCGTCCGCCCTGACCCGCCTGGAAAAATTCGACAAGGCCGAAACCGTCTTCAAAAAAATCATCGACGCGGAGCCGAAAAATCTGGACCATCGTATCCGCCTGGCCGGTTTTTATGACGAGCGCCGCCGTTTCGACGATGCCGAATCCGTGTTGCGCGAGGTGATCAAACTGGACCCCGAAAACGAGCAGCGGTATCTGGGGCTGGTGAAATTCCTCTATGCCCGCAAGGGGGCGTCGGAGGCGGAGACCGCGTTGATGGACGCGCAGAAGGCGCTCCCCAAGTCCCACGCCCTGCGATTCGCGCTGGGCGAGCTCTACGAACTGAATCGGCAGCCCGAGAAGGCGCGGGCGGTGTACGAACAGGCGCGGGACGACTTCCGCGGCAAGCCGGCCGAGCAGGAGGCGAAGGTCAAGCTGGCGGCGATCGATTGGTCGACCGGGAAACGGGAAGAGGCCGAGAAGACGCTCGCGGAGGTGTTGAAAGAGAATTCCCGCATGTCGCAGGCGCTGTTGCTCCGGGGGAAGATCGCGTTGCAACAAGGCCATGCGAAGGACGCGATTCAAGACTTCCGCAGCGTCTTGAAAGATCAACCGGACCTGGCCGACGTCCACATGTTGCTCGGCCAAGCCTATCTGGCCGCGGCCGACAAGGAACTGGCGAAGGAAAGTTTCGAGAAGGCCGCGGCCCTCAATCCGCAGTTGAAAGAGGCGCAGATGGCCTTGGCCGCGATCGATTCCTCGTCGGGCAATATCAAGGACGCGCGCGCCCGCGTGGAAGGCCTTTCCAAGCAGGACCCGAAAAACTTGAGAACCCTCAGCGCCTTGTTGCGGTTGCAAGCCGCGGAAAAGGATTGGGCTGCGACGGCCGAGACGCTGGCCCGCGCCCGCGAGGCTGGGGCGGACAGCGCGGCGGCGGATTTGGCCGAAGGCCGGTTGTATCAGGCTCGGAAGGAATGGGACAAGGCTCGCGAGGCGTTTGAGCGGGCTCGCAAAAAGTATCCGGACGCTCCCGATCCACTGGTGGCGTTGGTCCAGTTGGACCTTCAACGTGGAAAACCGGCCGACGCCAAACGGCGGCTGGAGGAGTTATTGGCCCAAAATCCGAACCATCCCTACGCGGGAGGGTTGCTCGGCGAGATCGCGCTCATGGAGCGGGACGCGGCGGGAGCCGAACGCCGATTCGTGGAAGCCACCCAACGAAAACCCGATTGGGTGCAGCCGTGGCTCCATTTGGCCAACCTCAAATTGGCTCAGAGGAAACGGGAAGACGCATGGGCTATTCTGGAGAAGGGATTGGCGGCCAATCCGAGGAGCGAAGACCTGCGCATGACGCTGGCCACCTCGTTGACGGAAGCCGGACAGTTCGACCGGGCCATTGAGGAGTATGAGGCGATCTTGCGCAACAATCCGCGGGCGCTGCTGGCGGCCAATAATTTGGCGTCGTTGCTGGCGGATGAGAAAGGCGATCAAAAAAGTCTGGAGCGGGCCCTGGCGCTGTCGCAAGACTTTGAAACGGTCGCGCCCAATCCGTATTTTCTCGATACGCTGGGTTGGGTGCATCTGAAGATGGGAAATTCGGGCCAAGCCCTGCACTTTATCCAGCAGGCCGCGGCCAAGGCGCCGGATCATCCGGTGGTCAATTATCATTTGGGCATGGCCTATTACAAAACCGGGAAGACGGCGGAGGCCAAAACGTATCTCCAAAAGGCCGTGGCTTCTCCGAAGCCGTTCCCAGGGCTGGATGAGGCCAAATCCGTATTGGCGCAATTGCAAGGCTAGAGAAGGCAAGTAGAACGAGGATTAGGAGAACGATGAAACAGACGAAATTCGCGTGGTCAGCCCTCTGGTGTATCCTGCTGGCGCCGGCCCTTCAACACTGCGCCTCTGTGACCGACTACGTGCCGGATTTTTTGGCTCCCCAACCGACCCAGGTTGCCGACCAGGCCGCCGGTGAGATCGAATCGGGCCTCGTGGCGGACCCGGCGTATTTATTAGGACCGGAGGACGTGGTGAAGATTTCCGTGTGGCGGGACGAGCAGCTCACGCAGGAAGTCGTCGTGCGTCCGGACGGGATGATTTCGTTCCCCCTTGTGGGAGACCTCGTCGCTTCGGGCCGGACGGTCGAGGATGTGCGGCAGGAGCTGGTCGCGCGTTTGAATAAATTCATGCCGAATCCGCACGTGACGGTCATGGTGACGAAAATCATGAGCAACAAAATTTACGTCACCGGGCGCGTCGCCAGACCGGGAGAATTTCTGGTCGGTCACTATACCGACGTGCTCCAGGCCCTGAGCCTGGCCGGAGGTCTGACCCCCTTCGCCAAGGAAAACGATATTAAGGTCATCAGGAGAGAGAAAGGCGAGCAAAGAGTCTATCCGTTCAGGTATGGGGACGTTCGCAACGGGAGGGGGCTTGAGCAGAACATCATGCTCCAGCGCGGCGATGTCGTGGTGGTTCCCTGATCTATGAGAGAAGGGATGCGCCCTCGCGATGGTGGTGAGGGGCGGGGAATCGGTATGACGTCTTGGCGGGTGGGGTTCTGGGGGATGGTGATGGGAAGCTTGTTGACGGTGATCGGTCAAGGAACCGCGCGGGCTGCGGAATGGTCCATCGAGCCCTCCATGAGCGTGAGGGGTGAATACCACTCCAACTTGCTCTTGGCGCTTGAGCCGCAACTGTCAACCTATGCCTATTGGATCTCTCCCGCCGTCCGGCTCATGGGGGCGACCGAGTTGCTGCGGGTGAGCAGCCGGCTGGCCTTCGATTACGTCGAGTACTATGGAGAGCGAGACGCGAAAATCTACAACCTCCATTTTCCCCTCTCCGTCCAGTATCGTCAGGATCGGAGTCTCTGGGAATTCAACGGCGGCTTAAATCGAGACAATACGTTGCGGAGTGAATTGATCGAAACGGGAGTCGTGCTCACGTTCGCCCAGCGGAATTCTTGGACGGCCGGCCCGGCCTGGACCTACAGCTTGACGGATCGATTGTCGGCTAGGACCTCATACCAGTACCAAAAAGCCGACTATGAGGGGGGAAGCCAACGAGTCTTCTTGTTCGACTATGACGTGCACACGGCCAGCGAGACTCTCTCCTATAACATGACCGATCGAGATACGATTCAGGTGACCGGATTGTTCACTCGATTCGCCCTGCCGGATCGAGGAAATCTGGTGGCGGACACCTACGGAGCGCAGATGGGATGGACGCACGCCTTTTCCGAACAACTGACTCTCTCCGCCTCCGGCGGTCCCCGATTCATCACAAACCGGATCGACACGAGGATCGGGACGTTGGAGGACAGTACGACGGTCTGGGTGTTCAACGGGGTGCTGGCGCAGAAATTCGAGCGGGCCAACGTCTCTCTCGAGATCGGACGGGACATCTTTCCCAGTGGATTCGGGCTCTTAATTCAAAAAGACCATTTGCTGCTCAAGGGGAGCTATCAAGTGACGGACCATCTTACGTTCTCAATCAGCGGACAGGCCTCGGTCATCAATCCCGTGGCGACGAACGAGCTCTTTACAGGAGGGGCGCGGTTTCGAGAAACCAGATTCTTTCACATCGATCCTCATCTCCGCTGGCACTTTGATGAATACTGGGCGTTGGATGCCGGGTACACCTATTCGCGGCGCGAAATCGAAGGGGACGACCGGACCGGCGAATCTCATGCGGTGCGGCTGATGGCGACCTATTTTCCGCTTAAGTTCTCAATGAGTCGTTGAAATGAGCAAACCCGGGATGAACCTATGAATCACACGTCTCTGAACTTGCAGCAAATCGGGCAGATCGTGCGGCGCCGGCGCGTGCCTATGATCGTGGTCACGACCGTCATCTTTCTCGCGAGCGTCGCGGTGGCCTACCTGTGGCCTCCGGTCTATAAGTCCACCGCCACCATTTTGATCGAGGAGCAGGAAATCCCCGCCGACATCGTCCGCTCCGCCATTACAAGCTATGCCGATCAACGGATCGAGACGATCAAGCAGCAGGTGATGACGCGCTCGACCTTGATGAAATTCGTGGACGAGTTCGGTCTGTACAAGAAGCTCAGGCAGACCGGCAGCACCGAGGAAGTCTTGGAACGGTTCACCGACGACATCCGCGTGGAAGTCATGAACGTCAAGATCATCGACAAACGCACGCAAACGCCGACCCAGGCGACGATCGCGTTCACTTTGTCCTATGAGGGAGAATCGCCCCAAATCGCCCAGAAAGTGGCCAATGAGTTGACGAGCCTGTTTCTCGGAGAAAACCTCAAGACGCGGGAACGGCACGCTCAAGAGACGACCGAGTTCTTGAAAAAGGAGGAAGGACGTCTGGCTCAACGGATTCGCGAAATTCAAGAACAGCTCTCCGCGGTCAAACAGCGGGCGGAAGGCGCCCTGCCGGAACTGACCAGTTTGAACATGACGATGCTCAACCAGGCGGAACGAGAGCTGCTCGACATCGACCGCGAGATTCGGAGCTGGGAGGAACGGAAGACGTATCTGGAAGGAGAATTGGCGACGTTGAAACCCAATACGCCGATCATCGCGGCCAGCGGGGAACGGATTCTCGACTCAAGCGAGCGACTGAGGGCTCTGCGGGCGCAATATGCAAGCATGACCGGCTATCTGTCTCCGGAACATCCCGACGTCATTCAAATTCAGCAACAGATTGCGGCTCTCGAACGAGACATCAGTGAGCAGGAAACACCGGAGGAGCTGCAAAAAAGATTGACGGGCGAACGGGCGCGGCTGGCGACGTTGCTCGACACTTATGGCGATGAACATCCCGATGTCATTCAGGCCCGGCGGTCGATCGCCTCCTTGGAGCAGGAGCTCGATCGGGTGGGCAAGGCCGGCCGCCGAAAGGCCGAGGTGAAGCCGGAAAATCCCGCCTACATCAACATTCAGGCCCAGCTCGCCACTGCGAACTCCTCTCTGCAAGCGTTGAAAAAATCCAGAGAGGGCATCAAGAAACGGGTAAGCGAGTACGCGAAGCGGATCGAGCAGGCGGTGCACGTTGAGCCGACCTATCTTGATCTGGTCCGGAACCGTGAAGAGGCGATCCGCAAGCACGAGGAGATTACCTCTCGGCTGTTGGAGGCCGAGGTGTCCAAGGAGTTGGAGATTCAACGAAAGGGCGAACGGTTTTCGTTGATCGATCCGCCGGACCTGCCCGAAAAACCGGAAAAACCCAACCGTCCGGTCATTATGATTCTGGGCTTGATTTTGGCCTTGGGCGGCGGAGCCGGCAGCGGTGCGCTGTTCGAGCAACTCGACCGTTCGATTCGCGGGGAACGGCATCTCGGCGCGGTCGCGGGGCTGCCGCCGTTGGCCGTCATTCCCTATTTGGCCAATGAGGATGATCTTCGTCGGTTTGCCAGGCGCCGGTACGGCGTCGCGGCGGCGGGAATCGGCGTGGTGGTCCTGTTGGCGGTGTCCGTGCACGTGTTGTTCTATCCCCTGGACGTCATCTGGTATGCCGCGATGCGCAAACTCGGGCTCACATAAGCGAAAAGCGAAAGGACGGCGGAATCATGATGGAACATTTGCAGAGCGCCATGGATCGGTTCAAGGCTCAGCAACATTCGGCTCGGGTGCCGCCTCGGCCTGATCAGCCGCCGACCGCCGCGCCGCCGACCATTCTGTATTCGCGGACCCGTTCGGTCGTCATCCATGAAGACGTGCTGCGGCGGCGGCGAATCCTCACCAGACATGATTCGCCCTTTGCGGACTCGTACAAAATTCTGAGAACCCAGGTGCTGCATCGCTTGCGGGAGAACGGCTGGAACATGCTGGGGGTCACCAGCCCGCGGGACGGCGCGGGCAAGACGTTGACGGCGATCAATTTGGCCATCGCCATCGCCACCGAGCCCAATCAAACGGTGTTGCTGGTCGACGCGGATTTGCGGGCGCCGCGGATTCATGAAGTCTTGGAGTTGGAGCGGAAACCGGGCTTGACGGAATATTTGCTGGACGGACTGCCCGTCGAGGAAATGCTGCTCTATCCCGGTCTCGGCCGCTTGGTCGTGTTGCCGGGAGGGCGGGGGACGGCGCAGTCGGCCGAAATTTTGGCTTCTCCGCGCATGACGGCGCTCGGAAAGGAATTGAAGCATCGATATGAGTCCCGAATCGTGATTTTCGATCTGCCACCGGTGCTTGACCGCGCGGACGTGTTGGCGTTCAGCCCGCAGCTCGACGCGCTGCTTCTCGTGGTGGAGGACGCCAAGACGTCCGAATCGGATCTCCAACAGACTCTGCACGTGTTAAAGGGGGGAGCCGCCGTGCTGGGGACGGTTCTGAACAAGTCCGGGCGCGATCAACTCAGCATGTCGAAAGTCAAGCGGGCGGTGTCGGCCGATCGGAAATGGGCAAGATAGGTCGCCATGTACGAATCGTTTTATCGGCTCCGCGCGAAGCCCTTCTCCTTGTTGCCCGATCCGGAATTTCTCTTTCTCAGCGGGCGGCATAAGCCGGGGCTGAACGTGCTGGAGTACGGCCTCCTCAATCGCGCGGTGTTCACCGTGCTGACGGGAGAGCCCGGAACCGGAAAGACCACCCTTCTCAATAAAATTCTGGAAGAGCACCGAGGCCGGTTTGCCGTCGGCGTGATCGGCACGACCCATCCGAACGATACCAGCCTCTTGCCGTGGGTCGCCGACGCTTTCGGGCTTGACGTTTCCGGCCTCGACACCGTCGGTCAGTTTCGCCGGATCACGTCTTTTTTGAGGCAGGCTTTTTCGTCCGGCCGGCAGGTGCTGCTCGTCGTCGATGAAGCGCAAAATCTCAATCTTCAGATGTTGGAAGATCTTCGGCTTCTGTCCAATCTCAACGACGGCCGTCAGATCGGCTTGCAGATCGTGCTGGCGGGGCAACCGACGCTGCGGGCCATGTTGACCCGTCCGGACATGCGGCAATTCGCGCAACGGATCACAGTGGATTACGCCCTGGAGCCGCTCGGCGAAGCCGACGTCCGATCCTATATCCGTCATCGATTGGCGATCGTCGGAGGCAGTCCCGATCTTTTCACCGACTACGCCTGCTCTCTGGTGTGTCGGCTCAGCGGGGGGATTCCCCGGCTGATCAACCAGCTTTGCGATTTGTCTCTCGCCTACGGTTTCGGCGACGGCAAGGAGCGGATCACGGCGGCGATCGTTCTGCAAGTGGCGTCGGATCGCGCCGCAGGAGGCATCTTGCCGTCCGACGTAGATCCTCAGACCGTTCGACTCGACCCCGATCAAGTCGCGCGCGAAGAGCACGTTTCACCGGCGCCTCCTCTTTTCACGGACCGAACGGTCGAGGTTCAAGCGGCTCGATCCGCCGAGCCTGTCGCACACGGACGCTTGCATCAGGATCCGTACCAAGAAGGCATGGATCTCAAACAGGCCGGGCGATATGAGGAAGCCGTCAAGCAATTCCAGGCGGCGGAGCAAGATCCTGTCTTTCGATTTTTGGCCAGAGTGCAGCAGGGCATGTGTCTGCGGGCTGCCGGGCGTCTTGAAGAAGCGGCGGCCTCATTTCGACGGGCCCTTGCGGTCAATGACGCCAAGACGGAAGATCTTTTCAACGTTCGCTACGTCCTGGCTCAGGTCCTCGATAAACTGGGGCGAGCCGAAGAGGCAATGGAACAGTATCGCCTTATTTATGAGACCAACCCTCTGTTTCGCGACGTGGCCGAGCGGGTCGAACAAGAACATGGGAGGAAGAGACCGTCTCTCGACTCTCCCGATCGATTCCGATTTCTCTCCTGGCTGCAAGCGCCGATGTCGTGGCTCAAATCGCTCACGTCGCGGCGATCGTGATGACGCATTGCGCCGTCAGATCAGTGAAAGCCTGTAAAAGAGTCATCACTCCCCGTTCTCTCCTCTTACTCCCTCAGTCGGTTGCGAAGTGATCGTTCTCGTGAGCGGAGTCGCGTGCTGTTGCGCAGCATCGCGCTCCCTGCCGCCGCCGATGTGCGTTCCTTTCGATGCTGTTTCCCTTCCTCAAGCCTCTCATCTTTTCCGGGGATGATCCCGACGATCTCCATAAGGGGCGGTTACAGGATCCGCCTTTCTCTTCTTGGGGCCTCTCGAAGAGTGTGACCGATGCCAAGAATCGTTAAGTGCAACTGCCGGCGGCTGCTGCGCGGTTTTGTGTTGTATCAGGTGCAACGATTGGTAGCGACCGCTAGAGGAGAAATGCGGTTTCAGGTATAGAGCCGCTCGATAAGAGACGGGCTTCGAGTCTGTCGGACGCGGATCAGACGATCTTTTTACCTCTTGTCAATCAGCGGGAGAACCAGAGAGGTGAGCGATGCAATACGTCATATGTGTGATGGCAGCGTTCGTGTTCGTATTCGTAGACTCTTTCGCCTACGCGCACATTGTGTACAGTGATATGGGTGTCGTGTCATCCAGTGGACCAGAGGTGAGCAGGACAGGGCCACTGAGCCGACGGGGCTGGTGGCTGGGTACTAACTCGAGTCTTGGTAATAGCCACTCCGTGGCCAATGCGCGGGCGTTCTATAAATTCGCTCTCGCGGAAGCGGCGACCGTGCGAATTTCTGTTCTTGCCTCCGATCCTCTCGGCAATCCGGCCCTGAGCGTCTATGCGGGGGTCTTACCGGATCATGCGCATGACGATACGCTTCGTGATCCATTGATCGGGTCTACGTTGTTTAGTAACGGCGCGTGGCTTTATGAGGCGTCGCCGACCGATGCTCGCCCCGATGATCCATTGATCAGACGATATATTCCCGTGGGGTATGATACGAATGGCGAGCCGCTGGTCGATCCGGCAACGGGATTTGTGCGCCTGGTGGAAAATCCGGCCTGGACTGTGCCCGACCCAAGCCTTGGCGGACTGACGCCGGCCGAGTGGTATGCGGCGAACTATACCCCGCACAACGGGTATCGGGACACGTTGAATTTCACCGTCCAGGGTGGCTTGCGGCTCGATCCGACCTACGGTTGGGTTCCCAACAATTTTTCGCCAAGCGGACCGAGCAATGGGTTTTGGGGGCAGTTCGATGCGTTTGGAGATTGGAGCATGGCCAACGATAATGACGAGTGGGGTCAGTTGCGCTACATCTCGTCAGTCAGTGAAACTCCCTGCGACGGACCGAATTGCCTGTTTACGACGACGGGCGGGTTTTTCAACCCAGGTCATGTCGTCGGCAACAATGGGCCATTGGAAGTGCTGCTTCTTAGGCTGCAAGCCGGGACCTACACCATTGTGGCGGACGGGGAAGGCTGCGGGGCGGCAGGGTGCCCAACGAGAGGAGTAGCGGTTACAGTGTCGGTGTCCGTAGTCCCGTTGCCGGCTGCGCTCTGGCTATTTGGCGCTGGATTAGCCGGCCTGGGGGGATTGTCGTATCGGAGAAAGGCGCTGAAGATCGGGCGTAGGGCGCGAAGGCGATGAACCAACACAGTTCCGAACGGGAGGTAGAATGATGAACCGATGGACAAGACGACGGCAATGCTTGTGGAAGGTATTTCTGACGGCCGTATTCATCGCCGGTAGCTTGAATATAAGCGATCGTGCGCGAGCGCATGTCTCCTACATCGATCTTGATGCGACCGGCGGCACGGCCACCGTCGACATGACGCGATTCGGCTGGCTCTGGGGCACCGAGCCGGGCCTCGGTAACAGTCATTTTGTCAGGTATTTCAAGTTTCACCTCGATCAGCCGTCATCGGTGGATATCTTGGTCACTGGAGCGGATGAACTGGCTTTGAATCCCGCCATGACTCTGTATGCAGGGGTGCTGCCGAGTCGAGCCCATGACGATACGGAGTTCGATCCGGTCAATCCCACGGATGCAAGTTTCAACAAGATCGCCTCGCCCGTGGACGATGGGGTGACCACGGATGCCTTTGGTCGTGTGTCGCCGTTTCGGGATACGGCGAACTTCGACTTCGATGGACAGTTCAATGCGTTAGGCAGTTGGAGTATGGCGAACGATAATGGTGAATGGGGAGTCATTGAGTACCTGATTCACAAGAATGAGACCCCCGGCAACGAATCATTGCTTGGCTATCTGTTGCCGGCCGGAGATTACTCCATTGTGGCCGGTGGCGCCTCTTGCAGGATCGCGAACAATGTTGGCGGGTGTTTCCCCCTTCCTTCGATAAATGGAACCGTGACGCTTCGGGTCTCGCCGGTTCCCGTGCCCGCCGCCGCCTGGCTCTTCGGGAGCGGGATCGTCGGGCTCGCCGGTCTGGCGAAGCGCATGATGATGGCGAGTGCGCGCGTCTAAGTGTCTGAGTCGGGGGGAGCACCGGGGCTCTCCCCCCTTCCCACCTCATCGCAGCAACAAGCCGAACGCGATCCGCGGGGCGGCGTCGGCCACCGCCGGGTTGATTTCGATCGTGTCGGTGGCGAGACTCTGGGATTTTAAATCGCGCGCGACATGGCCGCCGTCCAGTCCGATGAGCAATGCCCGTTTCGCATTCGGACGGAAGATCGGGAGCAGACCGAGAATCTGCTGAGAGCCGAGGACGCTCCGATCCAGTTTGAGATCCACCGCGCTGATGACCGAGGCATCCGAGAGCATCAACCAGATGCCATACCGGTCGTCGTCCACGACACGTACCCATCCGTAGAGGTGTTTCGCTTCCGAGAAAAGGGTCCCTCCCTTTTAATTGGGGCCTGCGATGGATCAAATTAGGGGACCGATGTGCGAGAAAGTTTTTCAGAAGGCCTCGTCTCGACGTCAATGGATATCAAAGCGGTTGCTTCCTTACATGAATTTTTTGACGCCCGCTTTCTTTGCAGCTTTCTGCAAAGCTTCATCGAGTGTGGCAAGCGGCAGGCCCGCTCGTAGGGCCAGTTCAAGGTATGAGGCATCGTACGCGGAGAGCGTGTATCGTCTTGCCAGTTGAAGGGTGTCGGACAGTGCGTGCGCGAATGTAGCGGAGTCCACCTCAATCCCGATCTCTTCCAGCATCTCTAGAAATGTCTTGCTCCGCGCTTCTGTCACCAAAGCTTTTGCTTCCGCCGTGGCGATGACATTGGCGACTTCGAGTCCCCAGGTCATGGGAACGAACGCTTTGGTCTCTTGCATCGCATCAAGCACTCTGCCCGCATAGGCAAGGTCTTGTGGCTTGCCGTCACCAAAAAACCAACGCATGGTCACCGAAGTATCTAGGACGAAGCTCACGCGCGCCCCTTCTCGATGAGTGATTTGATGTTGACCCCGCGTACCGGATTGGCCAGCATGAACGCCTTCAATTTTTCTACTGCCGCAACGGGGTCCTTCGCCCGCACACCCCTACTCGGGACGAGATCCGCAATGGCTTCCCCGCGATTGGTGATAGTAAAGCTCTTGCCGGCTTTGACCTGCCGAAGCAATTCAGGGAGCTTTGTTTTCGCTTCATACGAGCCGATTTCGATCTTCATGAGGCTCTCCTCTCATTCGAATCGCACATAGACTAGTATATAGACCAGTCTCAACCAACACAATGGTTCGGGGGCACCGAACAGGGGCATGCTGAAAGAAGCCTGAGCCTGGTTGACTCACGCGACACGTAGACCGGAATCTTCCTCTGAACCTTCGTCACGCTCACGCCTTTAGCCTTGAGGACTGTCTCATGTTGCCCTGGGTCGTTCGATCATCCTCTGCGCGCTCACCTTAATTGGCCCTGGCTTCCCGGCTCATCGGCGACCGCCTGGCTCTTCGGGAGCGGGATCGTTGGGCTTGCCGGTCTGGCGAAGCGCACGATGATGTCGTGTGCGCGCGTCTAGGTATCTGAGTCTGGGGAGCTCCGGTGCTCCCCCTTTTCCTACCTCCATCGCAGCAACAAACCAAACGCGATTCGCTCCATGAAAATCGTCCGATAGGCCTCGGCTTTGCGCGTCTGGAGCCGTTCAAGCGGGTTGTAGTCGTCGGTGAGGATGAATCCGTCGGTATCGCTGATGCGGTGTTCATGCCCGATGAGCCAATAGACGCGGGGATCGTCCCGATGCCTGTCAAGGTCGATCGGGGTCTTCGAGGCGAGAAAGACAAAGTCGGTGAAGTCTCCCGCTTCGGTTGTGAATGTCCGCACATGCGGGAAGAGGCTTTTGAGGGTTCGATAGACGGCTGCGACCGCTTCGGCACCGTCTCCCGTTCGAAAACCGACGTAATTCAGGGCAAGGACTCCTTCCTCAGCAAGCAGCTCCCGGAGGTCGCCCAACATCTCCTGGGTCAGTAAGTGGATTGGTTCCGTCCCTCCGGTAAAGCAGTCATGAATAATGAGATCATAACGCCGGTCGAGGTTCTTGATCTCGTACCGCGCATCGCCGACCAGAAACCGGCCGGTCGGCTGGAAGTGAAAAAATCGTTGGGCGGCGTCGGCGACTGCCGGGTCGATCTCGATGGTGTCGGTGTCAAGACCCTGGGATTTCAAATCGCGCGCGACATGGCCGCCGCCCAGTCCGATGAGCAATGCCCGTTTCGCATTCTGACGGAAGATCGGGAGCAGGCCGAGAATCTGCTGATAGCCGAGCACGCTCCGATCCAATTTTTTCTCTACCGCGCTGATGACCGAGGCATCCGAGAGCATCAAACGGATGCCATAGCGGTCGTCGTCCACCACGCGGACCCATCCATAGAGACTTTCTGCTTCCGAGAGGACGGTAAACCCCTCCACGGCTTTTCCCGATGCGGCGAACCCGGTGGATGACCCAAGGCCGAAAGCGGCAAACACCGCGATCGCGGTGGGCACCAGCGCTGCTGCCCGTGCCCGTTCCTGCCAGGACATCACGGCCGAGAGTGCCGCCAAGAGGAGACTCACGGCGATGATAATGGTTTTGGTTCCAAATAACGGCAAGAGATAAAATCCGAGCAGCAAGGTGCCCATTACGCTGCCGACCGTGCTCACCGCATAGACAGAGCCTGCGATGGTGCCCACGCCGGCGAGATCGCGAGTCGCCCGTTTGATGACGTAGGGTCCCACCATGGCGAGAGCGGTGAGGGGAAAGGTGAAGAGCAGGAGTGCGCTGGTGAAGGCGCCGCCGCGCAGCCCCAAAGAATCGGTCAGGCGAAGCGTCGGGCCGGTGAGGAGAGGAATGACGGCCGTCCCGAGGGCCGCGACGAGCAGGACGTGGCTCAACCGCATTGCTGGAAACCGGTCCGCCGCATACCCGCCGATGAAGTAGCCCAGCGCCAGCGCGATCAACGTGACGGCGATGAGCGAGGCCCACACGTAGAGGCTCACCCCGTAAAACGGGCCGATGATGCGGGTGCCCAGCAACTCCAGCACCATCACCGCGGCGCCGGTCAGGGTCACGGTGACATACAGGAGAAGCCGGTGCGCGACGGGATCGGGCGCGGCGTTGGGTGGCTCCGGCCTTTGCGAAGAGCGCGTTTCAACACGAGGCATGCGCATCTTTCTAGCATGAATGACGAGTGAAGTGGGGTTCCTCGGGGAGCGACCGTGTCGGAGGGAACATTTTTTGTCACAGATGGTGCACATGGTGCAGCGGTCTGTATTCCGCATTGCACGCCTTTGCTATAACGCGCTTGCATGGTGGGTTTAGCGTGGTGGTTGCTCTAAATAATCATACTTAACCTAGTATAGTCTTATACCAAGGAGGGATCGTTATGGCGAGAGGAAAAAGTTTTTGTTGGCGCGATAGCGTACGAGTGATTATGGGGGTGGCTTGCTTGGCCGGCGCGGTTGATTTCACGGCCGGCCAAGCCTCGGCGCATGTGGTCTATCGCCAGCCGTTGAACGAGGTAGGAACGCAGACGACCTATGTCATTAGTAATTCCGGCTGGGTAGCCGGGCTCAATCCGGTGACGCAGACAGACAGTCACCAAAATCGATTTTTGTGGTTTCGGCTTGATCAGCCCTCGCATGTGAATTTCACGATCTCGGCGATCGATGGGTTTCGGTATGTTCCGCATGGTTCGACGACCGAGGTGACGGCTTTGGGTGACCTCAATCCGGGATACTCGATCTTTGAGGGGTTGGCTCCCCATTTATCCCATGACGGTTCAACATTTCCCGGGCAAACGGCGTTTGCGCCCTGGTCCCCCTTTGCCGGCCCTAGTTACAACACCACGGTTGACCCCAATTCGCAAAAATGGGGTGAGTTCCGGTCCAATGCCGATTTCACCATCGCAAGTGACTACAACCCTGATGGAAC
>JANDJG010000143.1 GCA_024331085.1 Nitrospira sp.
CGTCGGCGAATATCGTCGTTTCGGTGGGATGAAAGGCATCCACGACGACCAAAAAGGCTTTCTCCATGCCTCGGCGATAGGCGTTGAGGTCAGGAAGTGTCTGTCCTGGGTTCGTACACATGATCAGGCAACACTTCACCGATCCGCGAGCCATGGCGTCAAAGAGTGCCACGGCGTGAAGGCCAGGCTTGGCGCTGAGTCGCCCGCGCGGCACATTCCACAGATCTTCCATTTCTTGCCGGTGAGCCGGGTTGGTGACGACTCGTCCATTCGGCAGTGCATGAGCGAGGCTGCCGGTATCGCGGACGCCTCCGCAGGCATTCGGCTGGCCTGTCAGTGAAAAGGGAGTGGCGCCGGGACGACCGAAATGACCGGTCAACAGGTGCATGGCGCAGACCAGTCGGTTGGAGGCGGTGCCCTGGACCTGTTGGTTCAATCCCATGGTCCAAAGAGACATGGTGGCTTTGGACGACGCAAACAGGAACGCCGTTTCTCGAATGGCCGTCGCGCTGACCCCGCAGATGTCCGCAACCCGTTCGGGGCTGTACCGCGCAAGATGGGTTGTGAAATCGGTGAATGAGCAGGGCCGGTCGCCTTCTTGAAAAGAAAGATACTGCTCGACCATGTCGCGGTCGATGAAGAGCCGTTCCACGAACACGTGCATCATGGCGTTATACAGGGCGACGTCCGTGCCGGGAATGATCTGAAGGTGGAGATCCGCATGCCGTGTCGTGAAGGTTCGACGCGGATCGACGACGATGATCGTCGTGCCGGGATGACTCCGCTTGCGGTCTTGGATCCGTTCCCAAATGATCGGATGACATTCCAGAGCATTGGAGCCGGTGATGAAAAAACAGTCCGCATAGTCGATATCTTCATAGCAACCGGGCGGTTCGTCTTTCCCAAATGTCGAGGTGTAGCCGGTGACTGCAGACGCCATGCACAGCCGTGGGTTGCCGTCCACGTTGTTGGTGCCGATCCCCGCTTTAAACAGTTTGTTGGCCGTGTAACTTTCTTCAGTCAGGAGTTGTCCGCTCCCGTAGAAAGCCACACTATCTGGCCCATACGTTTCGATGGCATCTTTGAATCGTTGGGCGACGAGTTCCATCGCTTCGTTCCACGTCGCTCGCTCAAGATTGCCGTTTTTTCGGATCATCGGTTGGAGGAGGCGGCTGGGAGAGTAAAGAATGTCGCGAGTAGCGAGCCCTTTAATGCATAACCGTCCACGGTTATGGGCTTCCTCGTCTCCCTTGACGTCAACGACCTTGTCGCCTTTCAAGCCGATCATGACGCCGCAGCCTGTTCCGCAGAATCGACAGACACCTTTCTCCCATCGATCGACGGCGATGACCGGCTGTCGCTCCCAGAGATTATCGCAACCGGTCAGGGGAAGGAGGCAGGCTGCACAGGCCGACGTTCCCGCCAGCTTGAGGAGATCACGGCGGCTGATGAGCCCAGTCGGTTCGCCCGTCCCATCGATCATGAGACAACCTCGTTCGGTGAGACCGTGCTTGTTTGCTGACACTGGTGAAACAGATTTTCAATAACCGATTTGATCGGTCTATTCAAGTCAAGGTCAAAGGGATGGTCAAGACATGATCGCCATGGCGAGCCTGCGACGGCTTTTTGTAGCCGTCGCGAAGCCATGCGAGGTCAGGAGTGAAGAGATTAAATGGAGAGTTGCTGCACCAGGTGCCCCAGCTCTGGCAAGATCAATGACTCCATGGCGAGTTTGACGGCATGTTCAGAGCCCGGAATCGAGAAAATTACACGACCCCTCACGACACCGGCGGTGGCGCGGCTCATGATAGCGGCCGATCCGATCTCTCGATAGGTCAAATAGCGGAAAATCTCGCCGAAGCCGTCCAGTCGCTTTTCCAACATCCGATTGACCGCTTCGAACGTCGAGTCGCGACGCGAAATGCCCGTTCCCCCGTTGACGATGATCGCCTGAGCCAGGCCCTGAGCGATCCCCTGGTTGATCCGAAACAGAATTTGTCCGGGCTCGTCCTTGACGATGTAATAGCCGACGACGGTGTGACCCGCGTCCTTGAGCATGTGCATGATGAGTTGCCCGCTTGCGTCGGTCTCCGGAGTGCGGGTATCGCTGCACGTAATGACGAGACATTGAACGGAGACGGGTGCCTTGCCTTTATGTTCGTGAACCGCGTGGCTGGTCATAACGTGTCACCCTGTGACTATAAAACAATCAACACGAGTCCGCGCTGATTTTCCGGTGATGACTCGATCGAACTATTGCCAGACGGAATCCGGTCTCAAGCTTGCCGCCGGTGTTCCTTTGGCGATGTGTTCGTCGAGAATCGTGGCGACGTCGGCCTCCGTGACCTTGGAGTACCAGGTTCCGTCCGGATACACCACCACGGTGGGACCCTGTTCGCAGGGGCCGAGACAGCCCGTGGCGGTGACCACGACCTGCCCGGGCGGCACGGCTCGTTGCATCAACCCCATGTTGAAGGCCATCAGCAACTGCGCGGCTCCCGCCGATCCGCAGGATGGTTTCGGATGACCGGGCGGCCTGGAGTTGGTGCAGACTAGAATATGATACTTGGGCTTTGGCATAGCGTTCTCCTTATTTCTCCCTTGTGACGGTGATCGTTGTGAATGGGCGGCGATTCCCCGTTCGTTAGCGAACCTTGTAGGCCTCCCATTGCCGGATGACTTCTTCGGGGAAGCCCCACCTGGTGAGGCCTTTCATGACCCACTCGATGTAATGATCCTTGGGTTTGAACTTGCCGATCGGAGCGGCGACGTAGGTCGTCACCAGCTCTTTGTTTCCTTCCTGATCGGCGACCGTGATCTGCACGTGGCGGTAGGCGCCTTGCGGCACGTCGTTCTCAAACTCGTCCATGAGTTTGACGTCTTCCTCCGTCAACTCGAAGACGCCGCCCCATACCAGCTCGCCCGGTGACGGAACGATACTGGCCAACCCGCAGCGCCATTGAGAAGACCATCGACAGAACTTGATCGTATGATCCGCGAGCGTGGCGAGATGGAGAAACCTGTGTTCCGGAGCCCGGCGTTTGAGCTGCGTAGGATTGAGTTGATCCGCGTACAGAAAAAACTTCATGCAACAGGTATGGCCTCCGATTCTGAAACGCCGGACGATACTTGTAGCACAAGGTCTTTTTCACAGACAAGCGGCGAAATGCCCGGAGTCATGTCCGGCGCATGGACCGGTTTGTCATATCGTTTGGATCGCGATGTCGTGGCGAGGAGTGTCGGGTGGGGGATTGCCTCTGCCGGGAGGCTGAGGGACTTCAAGGGGGCACGGTCGTGGTTTGCGACGGCTCGTTGACATCGAAGAAAGGCTGTTCCTAAGATGCCGCACGGTCGTCGTGATGGGGTTTTTTGAAGAAAGAGCAATCCGATGTTGAGAAGAGAGGCGCGATGCAATTGCCTGTGAACCGGATGATTCAGTTGGCCGTCACCCTGGTGCTCGTAGCCGGTGGAGCCTATTACGTCTGGACCGGTTTGCCAGGCGCTCGCGTGCCGCTGGATCGCCGGGAGGCCGAAGCCCTGGCCATGGTGCAGTCGCATCCGGCCATCGGCGGCGGCACCATTCTCCAAGCCATGAACGAACACGTCCGTTCCATGAAGGAGCGCGGACAGGGGGTTCGGCTTGGGGAGTGGCGTGTGCACCAGGTGGAGAACGATATTTATGAAATCCGTGTTCAATTGAGAGATCAAAGCGTGCGTGGTCAGTGGTTCGAGCGTGAGTTCATCTGGCATGCGCATCTGGCCCGTCAAAAAGTGAACGCAGCCTCCCTTCCGGCGGACGGCATTACTCCGAAAGATCCCGGTGACGATCCGCAAACGGTTCCCCTATTGCCAGGCACATCAAGAAGTCGGACGGACAAGGAGGCGGTCGGGTGAGCATCCACGATGGAGATAGATCTCGCGAATGTTTCTTGTGGGCACGGAGACGATTTAGTGCGAGATATACTGGCTGATTATCTCAGGAGACCGAGCGGTTCACTAATAGCTCGGCGCCAATGGAGACGTACATGCCACTGAGCATCACGAGCCTCAAGCCTTACGTCCCCTCCAAGGATTTTGATCTGTCCAAGCGGTTCTATACCGCGCTCGGATTCACCCTGTCCGAGGGCTGGGGCGGCACAGCGGATGTCTCGTTCAATGGCCACGCCTTCCGGCTTCAGAACTACTACGTGCAGGACTGGGCAAACAATTTCATGTTTGTCATTGGCACCGAGGACATTGAGGCTTGGCACCGGCGGGCGGTTGAACTGCTCAATAGCAACACCTTCCCTGGCATGCGGGTCAAAGCGCCGGAACCAGTAGATGCCTCGTTGGTCTTGCACGTCTGGGACCCAACAGGAGTTCTGCTGGTCTTTGTACAGTAGGGCGTTAGGCAGTCACGTGTGCTGGCTCGGACAGGATTTGCGTGGCCAGGCATGTTTCAATGGCTCAGGCTGTGTGGTGTGCTGGCTCAAGGCGAGTAGGCCATTGTTCTGTCCAACACGGGTTTCAGCCACGCGCTGTGCGCGGCTGAACCCAGCCTCTAATTACGCGGGAGGTCCCCGCCCGGAAGGGCGGGGGTGTGAGCAAGGTCCGGTGTCCTGCGATATGCTGAGAGCCGATGAAGCTCCACAAAGCGGCGCACACGGTCTACAAGACGCAATATCA
>JANDJG010000144.1 GCA_024331085.1 Nitrospira sp.
TCCCTTGATATCCGACTTGTCGCGGGGTTTCGCGATATCTTCGTCCTTTCGGATCAACCGGCCGACGATCCAAAACTCGCGAAGTTGGTGGAAAAGCTCGGGGCGCAGGCGATCAAAGACCTCGCCGCAATGAGAAAAAAAGAAGGGGCGCTGCTTGCCCGTGATCTTCTGGATCGCCTGAAGACAATCGACGGATTGAAGAAACGAATTGCGGAACGGGCCCCGTTTACGACACAAGAATCGTTCGCCCGCATGAAAGAACGGGTTCAGCGGCTGCTCAATGGGGAGATGCCGGACGTCCAACGGCTTTATCAAGAACTGGCCATGTACGCGGACCGAAGCGATATTACAGAAGAATTAGTCAGACTCAATGCACATATGATACAGTTTCAAGAAACAGTCCAGAGTACTCAACCGGCTGGAAAAACGTTGGATTTTCTCATTCAGGAAATGGGACGAGAAGTGAACACCATTGGATCGAAAGCCGGGGATCTTGCCATCACCGGATCCGTGGTTCAGATGAAGGCGGAGCTGGAACGTCTCCGCGAGCAAGTTCAAAACGTGGAATGACTGCCGCGATGTCGGTCGAGACGCAACAGGGCGACCATGTATCGGGTCACTATCCCTCTCGGCGGAAAGGGATTCTTTTTGTCATTTCAGCTCCGTCCGGGACGGGTAAAACGACGCTTTGCAAGCGGTTGGTGGCCTCCGTTCCAGGGTTGTGGCATTCCGTCTCCTATACGACGAGAAAGCCGCGTGTTGGAGAAGAGAGCGGGCGCGAATACCATTTTGTCGAAGAGCGCGTGTTCCAGGACATGGTGGCTCGCCAAGAATTCTTGGAATACGCCCACGTGTACGGCAATTGGTACGGGACGCCACGGGAGGTCTTGATCGACAGGATGGCGCAAGGCGTCGACGTATTACTCGAAATCGATGTTCAAGGCGCGTTGCAAATCAAAAAACATTTTGAGGACGCCGTCTTGATTTTCATTCTTCCCCCGTCTCTTGATACGCTGCGAGTTCGACTTGAAGGACGGGGCTCGGATACTCCGGAAGAAATCCGTCGCCGGCTCCAAAAGGTGAAAGAAGAAGTCCGCAGTTTTCGCGAATATGGGTATATCGTCTTGAACGATGATTTGTCGCAATCCCTTCGAGATCTGCAAAGCGTCTTTCTTGCGGAGCGGCTCAAAACTTCGCGGGTGGACACGAGCTGGTTTGAGCGCCGATTTGCGCTCGACGCAGACGCCGTGCAGAGCAATCGGAACCACTCTCTATCCAACTAAGAAGAGGAGCAGTCATTATGGGGGATATGTTGAATTTGTTGCCGCAGTATACGCCCGAGCAATTCGATTCCCGTTACCGGTTGGTGATTGTCGCCGCCCAGCGGGCCAAGCATCTCACACAAGGGGCGAAACCGGTCGGAAGTTCGCGCTTCACCAAAGAGACGACCATCGCGCTCGACGAAGTCTTGCGAGGCAAAGTTCCGTATTTGACCGGAAAAAGCGCGCGTGAGGCGATGAAAGAGGCCAAGCGCGGAAAAGACGGCGAGACCGAACGGATCGCCATGATGACCGGCGAGGACGCTCAGGAAATCAAGAAAGAACTCAGCGTATACGTTGACGATACCGCCACACCGTCGAAAGCTCAGACCGAAGAGTAGTCATGGAGTCGGATCGTTCACCGGGACTCTTGCAAGGAAAGCGGCTTGTCTTAGGGGTGACGGGGAGTATCGCCGCCTATAAGGCCGTTTCATTGCTGCGGACGTTCAAGGCGCAGGGCGCCGCCGTGTCGGTCGTCATGACGGCGGCCGCGACGAAATTCGTCGCTCCCCTGACTTTTGAAGTCCTGTCCGGAGAACGGGTCGTCACGGATTTGTTTCACGCGCAGGAGGAAATGAAACACCTCACTGTTCCCGAGAACGCGCATGCGATCGTGGTCGCTCCCGCGACGGCCAATTTTCTGGCGAAGGCGGCTTTGGGGTTGGCGGATGACGTGCTGTCCACCATGCTGCTGGCCGCGCGCTGTCCTCTTGTCGTCGCACCGGCCATGGACGGTGGAATGTGGCGGCATCCCACCGTGGTTGAGCACGTGGACCTTCTTCGAGCCCGCGGCGTACGCGTGATCGACCCCGAAGAGGGCCCGTTGGCTTCCGGGCAGGTGGCGCAGGGAAGGTTGGCAACGGAGTCGAACATTGTTGAAGCGGTTTTGGCGGCTCTGACTCCACGATTGGATTGGCAAGGACAGAATGTGTTGATATCCGCCGGCCCTACGCAAGAAGCGATCGACCCCGTAAGATTCATTTCCAATCGATCGTCGGGCAAGATGGGCTATGCCATTGCGGAGGCGGCACGGGATCGAGGAGCCAACGTGGTATTGGTAACGGGGCCGACCTCTTTGACCAGGCCGTCCGGTGTGGAGGTCGTTTCCGTCACGACGGCGCAGGAGATGGCGGAAGCGCTCTGCCGACGGTTTTCATGGGCGACTGTTGTCGTCATGGCAGCCGCCGTCGCGGACTTTCGCCCTAAAGAACAGGCGCCGAACAAATTGAAAAAACACGGCCGTTCATCGCTTGTGCTCGAGCTTGAGCCGGCACCTGATATTCTGGCGATGCTGTCCGCTCGGAAAACCAATCAGATTTTGGTCGGATTCGCCGCCGAGACCGAACGACTTCTCGCCCATGCTGAGGCCAAGTTGAAAGAGAAGGGGCTTGATATGATCGTCGCCAATGATGTGACACGAGCAGGCGCCGGATTCGGGAGCGATAGCAATGCGGCCGTCATTCTTACGCGCGGGGGTCGGCAGAGGGAATTAGAGTTGATGTCAAAGCGAAAGTTGGCGGATGAACTTCTGACAGAAATGAGAAACTTGCGGACCGACTGTCATCCCCGGTCGGTCATTTCGGTAGGGTAGCGTGGCATGGGATCAAAATACGAGAAACCGGCGAACGCGGCGGAAATCGATCGATTGGCCTTGATCGTGGCGAAAGAGCCGGGATCGAAGGCCTTTCTTTCATTGGCGGAAGAATACGGGAAGGCCGGGATGTGGGAAGAAGCGGCCGCCGTCCTGGAAGACGGATTGAAAACTTATCCGAATTTCATCACGGCAATGGTGGCGCTGGGCAGAGCCTATGATCAACTGGGGCAGTCCGTTAAGGCCACGGCGATCTTGGAAGAGGCCGTACGGGTCAGCCCGGAAAACCTTCGGGCACATCGAACGCTCGCCAAGATCTACGCCGCTCAGGGCCGGAAGGAGGCCGCAGTACGATCATGTCGTGTCATTTTGGAGGTCAACCCGCAGGATCAAGAGGCTCTCTCGATTTGCGCTCTGCTAGGTGTGCCGTCGGTGGAAGCTGAAAAAGAGCGGTCGTTCCGTCGGTCGGGGCAAGCCTCTGTCATGTCGGTGGCGAAGACGACGTCGAAGGAAGAGAATCGATCCTCTGCGGTTGTCGATCAGGTCCATGAGGGGGAAAATTCATCGGATGAGCCGGGCGCTTCTCTTGAGCGAAAAAAGATCGTTGCAGCGAGGCTTGAACAGTGGCTCGCCGCCATTCAACTGCGCCGACGCGATCAACGTGCCGCGAACGGCCAAACCGTATGATTCCTCGGATCGTTTGACCCTGTTTTGACGGAGCGTTACAATGCCGCCCACCAACGGGAAGACGGACGGGCGAAATCGCAGCCGCGGCGAAAGTGCAGTGTCGGCTTTATTATGATGCGGGTGCTGATCCTCCATGGACCGAACCTGAATTTGTTGGGTAATCGCGAGCCGTCCGTCTATGGAACGGCGACGCTTGACGCTATCAATGAGTCTCTCTCCAAACTCGGCCATGAACTGGGAATCGAACTCGACGTTCGCCAGTCGAATCACGAGGGGGAGTTGGTCACGTGGATCCAAGAGGCCAAGGCGGTTTATCAGGGTATTATCATCAATCCGGCCGCCTATACCCATACCAGCGTCGCCATACGAGACGCCTTGGCGGCCATCTCCGTTCCAACGGTGGAAGTGCATCTTACGAACATTCATCGCCGTGAAGCATTTCGCCGACGATCGTATATTTCAGACGTCGTGTACGGTCAGGTTACAGGATTCGGACCTACAGGGTATCTATTGGCGTTGCGGGGATTGCACGCGCACCTCTCTCAACAGGTAGCGGGAGACATTGCGTCAAAACCCGGTACAAAATAGCGAGTGACCGAGACCGGCGGCGATGAAGCAAAGTGTGGAACAGAAACGAGGTTATTCTTGACCGAAGGGAGCAAAGAGTGATTTCGACCGTCGATTTTCGAAACGGCGTTCGCCTCATGGTTGATGGCGAGCCTTTTTACATCGTTGAATTTCAACACGTCAAACCGGGGAAAGGTGGGGCGTTTGTCCGCACAAAGCTCAAAAGCTATCTGTCGGGAAACGTCTTGGACCGAACGTTCCGGTCCGGTGAGCGGTTTGAGGAACCGAATCTCGAAGAGCGGGAAATGCAGTTTCTGTACGCGACGGGAGATTCGTACACCTTCATGGATACGGAAACGTACGAGCAGCTTTCCTTCGAAAAACAAGCTCTGGGAGAAAACGTCGATCTTCTGAAAGAAAACATGGTGGTGAAAATTCTTATTTACGAACATCGGCCGATCGCCGTTGAATTGCCGAATTTTATCGAACT
>JANDJG010000041.1 GCA_024331085.1 Nitrospira sp.
CGGGGCGACCTTGAGGCTGCAGCAGAATTTCCTTGTCCGGGATGAACTGCTGCGACGAGGCGGCGACCGGTTCTTCGCCGATGACCGCGACCTCCGGAACTTCCAGAACTCCCTCGTCCGGATCGTGCGCCCATGCCACCTCCCCGCCCCAACTCCACATCGCCGCCGCCAGCATCACGATGAGATACGCCATACGCCTTCTCCCCTTGCAGTCATCGCGCGGGCGGATGAGGCACCCACGACGGCCTTCCGACGGCCCTCTCATCGGCCGGCGCAGACCTTCGTGGTCCATCGAACAGCGTTGAAGCGGAAACGCCCGGCTAGCCCGGGCAGGACGTCCCGGCGAACTTCGCGATGCGAGCGAGAGACCGTGCGATCAATGCGTGAAGCGTGCAACCGTCGGTCCCCACGATTTCCACCTGCGCGCGATTCACGGGGAGCAAGACCTTCTTGGCCTTGGCGTTCAGAATGGCGCGGGCGACGGCCGGCGTGACTTCGCCTCCCATCGCTCCCGGCAACACAAGATTGAGCGTACCCACGATGACGTCCACGGTGGGCAACGTGTCCACGATGGCCGATCGCCCGACGCCGACACACAACGCACCGGCCTCCCTCATTGCCTTTGCAGCGGCGGACGTGGTGCCCAGCCCAACGACGTTGTGCCGTTCTCCCAAGGTGTCTCGCAGGCCGGAGACCAGCAGCCGGCCCAGCCCGCCGCCTTGCCCATCGATCACACAGACTCGCATGCCTTACACGACCCCTTTCCCCGTGGTCGTCATGGTGAGCTTGCCATGTTTGACGCCCTTGACGCTGATCAAGGCATCGGCCAGCTTCTTGATATCAGTTCCGCGCCCCCGCACGACGACCACCTCGAGACAATGGGCATGGTCGAGATGCACGTGCATCCCGGAGAGAATCAGTCCCTGATGCTCGTGTTGGATGTCGGTCAATTTTCTCGTCAAATCCCGCACGTGATGGTCGTAGACGAAAGTGACGGTCCCGATCGTTTCCCGATCATGATCCCATTCCTGCCCGACGAGATCGTCGCGGATCAGATCCCGCAGCGCCTCGGATCGGTTGGTATAACCGCGCGCCCTGATACGGCGGTCGAAGGCCTCCAACAACCGCCGGTCGAGCGAGACTCCGAATCGCACCAATTTCTTCATGGCGTTCTCCCGATTGCTGGTAGCACGATTTGATTTTTTATAGCACTCTTGACGCCGCATCGCAACCGGCAGATCCCCTTTCACCATGCCTTACGAAATTTTTTGGGAAACGGATGTATGCCGGAACGGCGATTCGGCGCCGGATGACTTATGACACCGTTTCGTTCTGAGGAGAGGAAATCGCGAGGAGCAGACAGCCGTCGTCCGTCGACGTATCCTGATGGACGGTTCCGGCTTCGGCGCGATGATAGTCCCCGACCGACATCGGGCGCCCGGCGATCCGGCAGCCGCCTTCCAGCACATAGAGCTCTTCCACGGCGGCGTGCCGATGCGGAGCATACCGCGTGCCGGGCGCAAAACGGAGAAGCGTGGTGATCCGCCGGGAGGCCGGATCGAACGAGAGCAACTTGGCCGTGACTCCCGGAGCAATTTCTCGCCACGTTCCCTCCGAGGCCTTGATGAAGGTCAGACCTTTGATCGGTCGTCTGCCGGCTATTTTGTCTTTCCAGTAGCCGACTCGCTCGGACGTGACCAAACGGATCAGACAAGTCCGCAGGAGGTGTTTCATGGCGGTCCAACGCGATCGTGGCCGGTCGGCCGGAAGACCGGCGCTGTGAGGGAGAACGGCGCTGCGTTCATCGATCGGGTCGTCGCTCGACAGGTCGAACGTCGCATCGGCGTTCCGAACGACTTGATGACTTCCGATACGAGAGAGGAGTCGCTCTTTGAGTGAATCGCTCGGTTTGACGGAACCTGCGCCGAAAGCCACAGTATCGGCGGTCAATTCGAATTGCTCGGCTTCGCGGGCCGCTTCCAGCGCGATCCGGTCGACCAGCCGGTCGCGAAGAGTCGGCGGCGGCGGCGCCGGTTTCACCGCATAGGCGAGCAGTCCGGCAAGCTCTTCGTACACCCGGACGGTTCGCCGAAAGGAAGGCGATTCATCTTCGATCGTCCCCGCCACGGCCTGCCGATCCCGGACCTCCAAAAGCCCCAGAGCCTGGAGGATCGCCGTCTCTTCGTGGTCGCGAGGCCATTCTATTTCCGTCACGGCATCAACCCTTCCTCGTAGGGAGCCAGGGCTTCTCGCAATTTGATCATGCCCAATCTGATTCTCGTCTTCACGGTGCCGAGAGGCAACTGCAGGTGTTCCGCGATCTCGCTCTGACTCAATCCGTAAAAATAGGCCAGCGCGATCGCGCCCCGTTGCTCCTCGGTCAGCGTCGCCAACGCCTGCCGCACGAATTTCCGGCGCTCTTGTCCCGCCATATCCTGTTCCGGCGTCTCCCCGTCGCTGGCGAACAACTCGGCGGCATCCAACGGTTCCAGCCGTCCATGCTCGGCCGCTCCCGCGCGGAATCGATCGATCGCCCTCGTTCTCGCCAACATCATCAACCAGGCGCCTGGCGCGCCTCGGGCTTGGTCATAGGTATGGGCCTGACGCCATACTTGAGTATACACGTCCAACGTGACTTCCTCGGCGACCTCGCGATTCTTGAGAATCTTGAGGACCAGCCCGAACACCTGGGGGCTTGTCCGATCGTACAAGGCGGCGAGCGCGGCCTGATCGCCCTGCGCGGTGAGGGCGATCAGATCGGCCCACTCTTCGTCTTGCGCCGGTTTGGTCGGTTCCATGGTCATGATCGACATACGGTCCTCCACCACTCGACGAGTACGGGCTAAGGAGGACGATCGGATTGCCGATTGCCGGAGATCGATCGCTCGATCGCGCCGGGCACTATAACACCGCATAAATGGACCGGCAAGAAAACCCGCCTCCACAAAAAATACATCCGAAAAATAGATCCGACCCGACGATCGCCTCGTAATGGGGAATGAACCGCCGGCATGGACGGCATCACGAGACAGATGAGCAGTCCCAATGATACTGAGACACACTCTCCGCCACCGTCGTCTTCCGGCGGAGCCGGTTCGGACGGACCGGGGCCAGCCACGCTTCCGGTCCTGTTCGTTCATCCTGCCGGAAACGCCTTGGCTGGACCGATGCAGTCAAGCTGCCGCAGTGATCGATCGCCTCGGCGACCCCACGACGCGCGATCGCTCCCGGCTCTCGAATCGCACGATGAGCCGGCCATCTCGGATCCATCACACGCACACGCCGTTCTCTCCGTCGAAGATTTCGCAATCCGGGCGGAGAAAACGACATCGGGCAACCATCAATAAAAGGAGGAGCCATGAGACCGTCTGTGCATTCGTCTCTCGGTGTCGTGCTCGCGCTCGGACTCTTGTCCGGCTGCAGCGGCAGCGACACCGTACCCGTCGTCTCGCCGACCGGCCCCGTCGCCGCGGTGGAGGACCAACGTGATTCACCGGAACCGGAAGCGCTGACGTCGGAGGAAGCCGCGCTGGTCAGCCAAGCCGAATCCGAACCCGACCCGGCTTCGTTGCCGGATTTATAATCCACCCCGCTCGTGGAGCGGATCAACTCAGAAGGGAGGACCCCATGTTCGCTCGAATTCGACCGCTCATCCTGACCGTGCTGGCGCTGTTTATCGCAACGCCGGTCTTGGCCGCCAGCCACCGCGAGGCCCCGTTGATCGCCAACGATCCGACGGCGGACATCACGGACTTCTATTTCTTCCGGAGCTGGGAGGATCCCAACAAGGCCGTCCTGATCATGAACGTGATCCCCGGCCAGGAACCGGGATCGGGCCCCAACTACTTCAACTTCGCGGACGACGTGTTGTACGAAATTCATATCGACAACAATAAAAACAATATCGCCGCCGACATCGTGTATCAGATCCGTTTCAAGACCGAGATCCGCCGGCCGGGCGACGTCTTTCCGCTGTCCTATGTCGCCCTCCCGCCGATCACGGCCCTCACGGGAAGCGGGTCCGAAGGACTGCTCCTCCGTCAAAGTTACACGGTGACGGAAGTCCGCTACGGCCAGCGGCCGAGAGATCTCGGCACCGGCGTGATGTATGCCGTCCCGTCCAACGCGGGTCCCCGCACGATGCCGAACTACGAGAGTCTCGCCGAGAAGGGCATCTATCCGCTGAGGAACGGCGGGCGAGTGTTCGCGGGCCAGCGGGACGAGACATTCTACATCGACCTCGGTGGGACGTTCGACACACTGAATCTGCACATCTCGCCGATTCTTTCCGACGCCGACGATGCCGACGACGCGATCATCGTCGGAGCGCCGGCATCCGGGAACGCCGATACGTTCAGCGGGTTCAACGTCAACACGATCGCGTTGGAAATCCCCATCAGCGAACTCGTCGGACCGAGGGGGAACAAGGTCCTCGGCGCCTATGCCACCACGAGCCGCCCGAAAGTCAGCGTCATCAAGAAGAACGGCGACCGTCAGAACAGCAGCCGGTTCGTCCAGGTGGCGCGGATGGGCAATCCGTTGGTCAACGAGCTGATCATCCCGACGACCATGAAGGATAAGTGGAACGCGACCGATGCGGAAGACGAAAATGAGTTCGCCTCGTTCTACTGTAACTCCGCACTGGCCGCGGCGCTCAATACCGTGTTCGGCACCGGTTTCCCGACGGCGGGGCGTGAGGATCTCGTGAATGCATTGCTTCGGTATGCACCCGGTCCGCCGGTCTGCGGCTCGGGGAGAATCAACGAAAGGCTGGCCGACCTGCTGCGTGTCGATCTGGACGTTCCCGCCACTCCGGCCGCCGCCCAAAAGCGGCTGGGGCCGCTCGCCCATGACGCCGGCGGCAATGCGACGCCGGATAGGGCCGGTTGGCCGAACGGCCGCCGGCCGAACGACGACGTCACCGACGTAGCCTTGCGCGTGGTGGCCGGAATCCTGACGAACCCCGTGCCGAATCTTGGGGACGGTGTGAATTTCAACGTCGGGTCCGTCGGCGGCAACAAGACCGCCAACGGTATTGCATTGACGTTTCCCTTCCTTCCGACCCCGCACGACGGGCGGGACCGCCGACATATCGATCCTCAGGAGAACTATTGACCGTCAGGGTGGGAGACGCCGAACCTTGGTGCGGCGTCTCCCACCCTTCCCCGATATGACATGAACCGGCCGGCGACACCGATATTCGAGGGCAGACCATGAAGCGACTCTTTACCGTAGTCGGCGTGATCGGATGGTTCGTCTTGAGTGACGTCGGCGCCTCGTACTCCGAGCCCTACTTGCCGACGGATGATGCGCAGGTTCTTGAGCGACTGAGTTTGAAGGGGGCCGATCCTATCGCGCGCGAGCTCGAAGCCTTGCGAGCCGATCTGCGGCGGAATCCTCGCAATCTCGAGACCGCCGTCAAACTTGCCGCCCGCTACATTGAACAAGGGCGATCGGAAGGCGACCCCCGGTTTCTTGGACAAGCGCAGGCGGTCCTCAGTCCTTGGTGGAGCGAACCGACCCCTCCGCCCGCCGTACTCCTCTTGCGAGCGACAATCAGGCAGAACGCCCATGAATTCGATCTCGCCTTGGCCGACCTCGATAACGTGTTGGCAGTCCAACCGACCAACGCCCAAGCCTGGCTTACCAAAGCCTCCATTTTCCAGGTGCAGGCGCGTTACGACGATGCACGCCGAGCCTGCCGGAGGCTCGCGCGGCTGGCCGCCTCCCATGTGCTGCTCGGATGCCTGGGCGATCTCGCTGGCGTGACGGGCCAGTCGGCAAAGAGCCGAGCGTCACTCCGTGCCGTGCTTTCCGGCCCGGGTCTCTCGGGTCGAGAGCGGATTTGGATCGCGACGATCCTGGCCGAAATAGCCGCCCGCGCCGGAGCCATTCGCGATGCCGAGCAAGCCTTCGCCGAAGCCTTCAAGGTCGGCATCAAGGATCAATACTTGCTCGGCGCCTACGCCGATTTCCTGTTGGACCTGCGCCGCTATCGGGACGTCGTCTCTTTACTTCGATCGGAAACACGAGCCGATGGACTGCTCTTGCGATTGGCGATTGCGGAGCAGGCGTTGAACCTGCCCGCGCTCCGGAACCATACGACCGAATTGGCGGCCCGCTTCGCCGCGGCTCGCGAGCGCGGGACGACCGTCCATGTCAGGGAGGAAGCGCGGTTTGCGCTGGCGTTGTTGGGGGATTCGAAACGAGCGTTGTCGTTGGCTCGTGAGAATTGGAGCGTCCAGCGGGAACCGGCGGATGCCAGGCTCCTGCTCGAATGTGCGCTGACGGCTCGAAACCGCGCGGCGGCTCGGCCGGCGCTCGATTGGATAAAGCATAACCGTGTGGAAGACGTTCATCTGCAACAGCTCGCGCGGCAATTCCAAGAGGTCGCATGATACTGCGCGCCCTGCTTATCATCGCCGGGCTTCTCGTCGGCCTTCCCGCTTGGGCCCACAAACCCAGCGACAGCTATCTTTCCCTGTCGATTCGGAACGATCACATTGAAGGGCGGTGGGACATCGCGCTACGCGATCTCGACAATGCGGTCGGATTAGACGGTGATAAAAACGGCGAACTCACCTGGAGAGAGGTTCGGAACAAGCATGATGAGATCCGGGCCTATGCCCTGTCTCGTCTGACGCTATCAGCCGATCAGCAGGCCTGTACGACTCAAGTGCTGGAACAACTCATCGATCATCACACGGACGGAGCCTACTCGGTCCTGCGTTTCCGTTCGGACTGCGGCCGGACGATCCAACTGCTTCATGTGGACTATCGACTGCTCTTCGACATCGACGCGCAACACAAGGGACTCCTGCGCCTGACCCAAGGCGGACAAACCGGCACCGCCATTTTCGGCCGGGAATCTCCGACTCAAACGTTTTCCGCGGAGACTCGATCGCGCTGGATCGAAAGCGCCCAATTCATTCACGAGGGCGTCCGGCACATCTGGCTGGGGTTCGACCATGTCTTGTTTCTGCTTGCCCTCCTTTTTCCCGCCGTCTTAGTCCGAGTCGACGGTCGTTGGCAGGCCGTTGCGGATTTCTCGGCAGTCTGGTGGAACGTCATCAATATCGTCACGGCCTTTACGGTCGCCCATTCGCTGACCTTGAGTCTGGCCGTCCTCGATATCGTCCGCTTACCGTCCCGCTTCGTGGAATCGACGATCGCGGCCTCGGTCGTGCTCGCGGGAATCGGGAATCTGTACCCGGTGATGATCGCCCGGCGATGGATGGTCGCGCTCGGCTTCGGCCTGATTCATGGATTCGGATTCGCCGCCGTGTTGACGGATCTCGGACTGGCTCAGGATTCGTTGCTGCTGAGCTTGGTCGGCTTCAACATCGGGGTGGAACTCGGCCAGATCGTCATCGTCGCCGCGTTCTTGCCATTGGCCTACCTGATCCGCCGCTCCCGGTCCTACCCAAGACTTATCCTGACCGGCGGATCGCTGGCGGTGATCGCCGTCGCGCTGATCTGGTTCACCGAACGGGCCTTCGACCTTCAATTGTTCGCCTCCCAATAAGACGCTCCAGCTTCCTGCCCGCAAGGTTCGGAAAGATCGTCGCCCCCTCGTTCTTCCAAGGAGAGGAACCATTTCTTGGATCATCATGCCGCATTGCAGCATGCGGCCGTTTCAACATCCGGAGATCGTTCGACATGATATAGCACGATATGAATAGAAATGACCCGCTCTCTACTCTCCTTGAATCGGAACATAGAGCACGTTGCCCTGCCGATTGACGAGCAGCAAGGCAAGATCGGTCGGTTTGAGCGGGTCAGCCAGCCGCTGCAAGGTGGAAAAACTCGAAACGGGCTGCCGGTTGAGCTCCAACACGACGTCGCCCGGCTGCAAGCCGGACGCTTCGGCCGGCGCTCCTTCCTCAATATCGGTCACGACGACGCCGCTCGTGACGGGCAAGTCCATTTGTCTGGCCAGTGAAACGGTGATGTCATCGAACACCACGCCGGAGAGCGGATGCACGGCGGAGGCGACGGACGAGAAGGGCTGGGTCTTCTTGGCCCGCTCCCGCGGGGCCTCTTGGATCACCAGTTCGGCCTGATACGGTCTGCCGTCTCGGATGAGATCGACCTGATGTTTGCTGCCGATCGAAGCTTGCGCGATGAGATTGCGCAGATGACCGCTATCCATCACGTCGCGGCCGTCGAACCGCACGACCACGTCTCCCCGCTTGAGACCGGCCCGTTCGGCCGACCCTTTCGGCTGCACGTCCGTCACGATCGCGCCCTTGATGTCCGGCAGGCGGAAAATTTTGGCCAGCATCGGACTCACATCCTGGGTCGAGGCTCCAAGAAATCCGCGTACAACCCGTCCCGTTTTGAGCAGACTCTGCATCGCGGCGCGAGCCATGTTGCTGGGAATCGCAAAGCCGACCCCCACGTTCCCGCCGGTGGGGCTCGCGATCGCCGTGTTGATGCCCACCAGCTCGCCGTGGATGTTGACAAGGGCGCCGCCCGAATTGCCCGGATTGATCGGCGCATCGGTTTGAATGAAGTCCTCGAAGTCCGCCACGCCCACGTCCGCCCGGCCGACGGCGCTCACGATGCCGAAGGTCACGGTGCGACTCAGCCCGAGCGGGCTGCCGATCGCCAGGACAAAGTCGCCCACCGCGAGCTTGCTCGAATCGCCCCAGATCGCCGCCGAAAGATTCGTCGCTTGAATCTTGACCACCGCCACATCGGTTTTCGGATCGCTCGCCACCACCTTTCCCTTGAACTGACGGCGATCGGACAAGATCACCTCGACGTCAACCGCGTCAGCCACCACATGGTTGTTCGTGACGATCAATCCATCAGACGAGACGATCACGCCGGACCCTTGACCATATTGCCGGCGCGTCGGAGGCTCCTTGAACAGCCCGAACGGCAACGCCTCATCGCTGAAGGCCTGCTCTCGCACCACCACGGTGGAGGCGATGCTGACCACCGCCGGAATGACCTTGCCGGCTGCGGCCTTCACTTGACTCTGCAGATCCTGGCCGCCGGCCGCGCGGACACCCGGCACATTCAGCATCAGGCAGGCGAACAGAGCCCAACCGGCCCTCATCCCCCAGACGGCCCACCCATTCATCAACCGGCGATTCTTCACTGGCCGCGCTCCCTTTTGATCATCTGGCCCCAGATCCAGATGGTAATGCTGCGCGAACCTATCATAGGAAACCGGCTTCTGCACGATATTCGAGAGAGGCGCCTCCTGAACAGAGAAGGGAAGGGAACGAGCCTCTGTTAGAACCAGAGCCGCACGCCCGCGACAAAGCGAATCTGACTCGGATTACCTCCCTCTTCCCGCACCAAAGCGGCGGTCTCGCCGAAACTCCGATCCACCGAAAACCCGACATAGGGAGCGATTTCCCGCCTGATCTCATAACGAAGCCGCAGCCCGAACTCCAGATTGTTGAGCCCGGAGCCGGTGGTAAATCGCTCGACCCGTTGCGCCGCCACGTTCGTTTCGAACCGTCCTTGCAGAATCAGTCGTTGCGTCAGCAGGAAATCCTTCGTCAACGACAGCCGCCCCGACACATGACCGCCCTGGTCGATGAACAGCGCGGCTTCCAGTTCGTAATTATAGGGCACCAGGCCCTGGATGCCGATGACGCCCAGTCCGCGCGTCACATTCCGCCCACGGAACTGTTGCGTTTCAATGCGCGAACCGATCTGCACATCGTAATACTTCGCGATGAACCGGCCGTACAACAGTTGAAAGTCCACATCATAGTCCGCCTTAAATGCCGTATCCTGCTGTCCCTCGCTTTTGAACCAAAGCCGGTGATGGTCGCCTCCGTACCACCCGTCGATGTCCCATCGATAATCGTCTCGCCCCGGCCTCGACCCTCCGGCAGGCCGGTATTCCAACAGATCCATGAGCACGAACAGATACGGCCGCCGATCGTGCACGGGGCTGGGCCAACTCACCGGCGACGGCGACAGAGTTTGCGGCATCACAGAAGATTCGGCCGATGGTTGTGCACCGGCATGGGAGACCAGACCGATCTCAATGGAGCAGACCAGAATCGCCCCCCACAGCCATGGCCGTGCAGTTCTCATGACGGGCCGTCCCGCTTACCGCCGGCAACCTCAACGACTCTGAACATCCCAGCCTCCATATGCAGCAAGAGATGACAGTGGAGCGCCCATCGCCCCGGGGCATCAACCGTCACCGCCACAGAGAGCAGCTCCGCCGGCTTGACGATCACCGTATGCTTGCGCGGCAGAAACGTGCCCGTACCATTCTCCAGCTCCATCCACATTCCATGCAGGTGAATGGGATGCTCCATCATCGTATCGTTCACGAAAACCAGTCGCAGCCGCTCGCCCTTGAGAAGGGGAATCGGATCGGGAGCCTCCGAATACTTCTTGCCATCGAACGACCAGAGATACCGCACCATGTGGCCGGTGAGATGGAGTTCGATCGTCCGCTCCGGCTCCCGCCACTCATCCATGGGAGTGAGCCGCTTCAAGTCGGCATAGACCAACACTCGCCGTTCCGTTTGATCAAGCCCCGTTCCCGGCTCCATCCATCGGTTCCGCGAATATTCGGCTACCATCTGATTGCCCGTTCCATGGTCGTCGGGACCGTGCCGGACCCACTCCATGCCGACGCCGTCAGAGGGTATTCGATCTGCAACCGTTCCATGGCCAGATCCATAGTCAGAGCCATGATCATGTCCCTCATGATCGAGCAAGGGTAAGTGACCATGGCCCTCCTGCCGGCCTTGTTTCACTCCGCTCTGCTTGTGCTCGTGTCCTCCCACACCCATCCCGCCCATGCCCATGCTTCCCATTTCCATCGCCATCCCCATGTCCTCCATCGTGCGGAGGGGGCGCGGACGGCGCGGGGGAAGGTCGCCGCTCATGCCAGGTCGCGGGGCGAGCGTGCCCCGTGCATAACCGCTTCGGTCCATCGCCTCGGCAAAAACGGTATAGGCTCGGTTGTCCTCCGGATGAACGATCACATCATAGGTTTCAGCCGGTCCCATCCGCAGTTCCTCCACCGTAACCGGTTGGACGTTCTGCCCGTCGGCCTGCACGACCGTCATGGTGAGTTCCGGCACGCGCACGTCGAAGAACGTCGTGGCCGCCGCATTGATCAATCGCAGCCGCACCGTCTCGCCGGGACGAAACAGCCCCGTCCAATTGCCGGCCGGCGAGAGCCCGTTCATCAGATAGGTCAAGACGGATCCGGTGACATCGGCAAAATCCGTGGGGTCCATTCTCATCCAATCCCACATCAAGTAATTCTCAAGCGCCGGCCAGAACCCTATTCGTCTCGCATCCGCCACGAACTCCACCGCCGTCCGCTTTTGAAAGTTGTAGTACCCGCTGGCTTTCTTGAGATTGGCCAGGATCCTGTCCGGTTCCTCGAAGCTCCAGTCCGACAGCAGCACCACATAGTCACGGTCATATCGAACCGGCTCTGGTTCCCGCGAATCGATGATCAACGCCCCGTACATGCCCTGTAATTCCTGACCGCCCGAATGGCTGTGGTACCAATAGGTGCCGCTCTGTTTCACCCGAAAGCGATAGGAAAACGTAGTTCCCGGTTCGATGCCCGCGAAACTGACGCCGGGGACCCCATCCATCTCGAACGGCAGCAGAATGCCGTGCCAGTGGATCGAGGTCGGCTCCCGCAAATGATTCGTCACACGGATCGTGACCTGTTGTCCTTCGGTCAGTCGAATCAACGGTCCGGGAACCGTGCCGTTGATGGTGACGGCGGTCCCGACCCGTCCATCGACCGTGAAGGATCGCTCGTCGATCATAAGGTCGATCAGCTCGCCGGACAGGGCCGAAGATTGCGTGCCGGCAGAGGGAACAGGACGGATCGCACGGCCTGCGCACGCGGGAAGGAGCGACTGGATCGTCGCCAGCAGCCCCAGCGCCCCGATTCGTTTCAGCAGCAGACGTCGGGAAATCGAGTCGCTTCCATCTGGCACGTTCTTATTCACTGACATGTGATCGATTTTCTGTTCATTCCGGAAATATCGGACGCTTGACTACTCTCTTGGCCGGCAGCGATCGGCCATATTACAAGGCATACATTACCGCAATCACCAGCAACGTCAGCACCATGGACGACACCATGCCGCCGATCATGGGCACGGTAATCCGCTTCATCTGCGCTCGACACCGGCCCCTGCGTGCTCACCGGCTCCGCGATCTGGCCAAGAGAAATCTGCGCACCGGGGCCAAGGTGATGACCGTTTGCACGTCTCCAACCATCAGACCATGCCGAGCCGCTTTGCGTCTCCTCACAATGAGAGGTCTAGATAATAGCGCTCATTGAGCCGTTCAGCGAAGGTGCTTTTGGTGCCGGAACGGTGCCAACGCCTGTTCAATTTCCACACCGATGCGCTCGATCGTCTTCAAATCCAACCCCCAACACCTTGATTCCGATCGGGCTCCGGACACCGGTCGTGATCATCTCAGTCCGGATCTGGATCGGCATCCACCAGCTGTTCGGAAATCCAGGGATGCGGAGTGGTGATCTCGGCCATTCCAACAAAAAGCGGGTCCGTGGCAGTCGGGGCCTTCCTCATTTTTTCGAACACTCGTTCCGCAGCGGTCGCCCGTCGTGCCGACCCGGCAAGAAAACAACAACCTATCGGCCGCGCTTGACGGTGTTTCGTGGATTATGGAAATGTTCCCTTACGGCACCGGGCTTCGGCTGAGGGAGTGCCTGCGTCTGCGCGTTCATGACATAGACGTCACCCGCAGCGAAGTCCTGATCCGCGAAGGCCAGGGCGACAAAGACCGAGTGACGATGCTGCCGGCGTCGGTCGTTCCGCGGCTGAACGCCCATCTGGGACGGGTTCGGACGCTCCATGCAGACGATTTTGAAACAGGGTTCAGACGTGCGGCGATTCCCGACGCCTTGGCGCGCAAAGACCAGCAGGCGCGCCGCGAATGGGGGATAGAGGGAATCATTCCTGCCTCGACTATCTCGATTGACCATCGCACGGGCGCGAGCGATGCCGTCATCACCTGCACGAATAGATGCCGCAGCGTGCCATGAAGGCAGCCCGACTGAACACTGGGATCGCCAAGCCCACCAGTTGCCACACGTTGCGCCACTCCTTTGCGATCCACCTGCTGGAAGACGGGTATGATATTCGAACGGTCCAAGAGCTGCTGGGACATAGGAACATGAGTACCACGATAACGAACGCACATGTCTTAAACCGGGGCGGTCGGGGAATCCACAGCCCGGCTGACCGCCTCGGATAATGGACCTGCCCACCCCCTGACAGCCGGAGCGGAGGGCCGTGAAGGCACGCCGGGATAGACTGCCCCGGCTTACAGTGTTGGCCAGGCTCCGGAGGGCCGAAAAATTCATGCTAAGGACGGAAAACGCTTCTTAGGATTGGCCGCAACCAAAAAACCGGTTGGCGGGGAGGATAACCAATCTACTCAAGTTAGGTTGGATTTCTAGCTTTCTTCCTCTCGACGAGAAGAGCGACATATTGAGAGGGGCTTGGAATGCGTCGGTAAAGGAGGAGGAATATGCACAGGAAGGACTTGCTGAACGAAGAAAGCTACGATCGGGAACGTGCGGACGAGGTTGTTTGGAAACGAGCTAAAGTGCTGGGGCTGTCACGTCGCCGATTCATTCAACTGCTGGCTGCTGGCGCTGGGGCAGCGGCAACCGCGAACCTTCTACCATCTCATCGTAAACTGGTAGCGGCCGAAGTCGATCGGGCAATTATCAAGCCGGCGCCACCGGAGCTGTTCTTGCAGAACGGCAGCAATTTGGAGATGCGGTGGGAGGCCATGTATACCCGGGGCTACCTTGTTCCCAACGAGTTGTTTTTTGTTCGCAACAATAGTCCGGCAGTCCCACACCTTGATCCCGCTACCTGGCGGTTACAAGTTGAGGGGTCCGGAGTCTCACGCCCTCGGTCGTTCAGCTATGATGAACTTCTGACGATGCCGTCGATTTCCGTCATCCGGGCTATCGAATGCGCGGGGAACGGCAGAAACTTCTTTCAAGTCTCACATGGAAAGAAGATTGCCGGCACACCGTGGAATCTGGGCGGGATCGGGGTCGCCGAATGGACAGGTGTCCCCCTGCGAGAGGTGTTAGAGCGGGCCGGGGTTAAACGAAGTGCCCGAGACGTCATGCCTGAAGGCTTGGATGAAAAAACTATCAAGCGACCCATACCTATAGAAAAGGCAATGGCTGACGACACCCTGCTCGTCTATGCCATGAACGGGCATACGCTCCCACCAGACCACGGCTTTCCAATGCGCATGTTAGTCTCCGGATGGGTCGGCATTGCCCACATCAAATGGGTTGGCCGCATTGAGGTTTCCGAACAACCCCTCTACTCTGATTACAACACCAAGAAATATATCCTGATCGGTCCAGAATACGAACCTAACCCGCCGGCTTTGGGCCCCATGCTCACGACTCAGAAAGTGAAAAGCGCCTTTGAATTGCCATGGAATGGCGAAGTCCCCTCTGGCAAACGGCTCCTGCGCGGACGCTCGTGGTCCGGTGAAGGGAGGATTACCAAAGTGGAAGTGAGCCTGGATGGTGGACAAACCTGGCAGCCGGCTCGCCTCCGAGAGCCTAATCTGGACCTGGCATGGGTTCGGTGGGATGTGGATTGGGATGCCCGTCCGAGAACCTACAAGTTGCAAGCACGGGCAACGGACAGCAAAGGCAATACGCAACCAGATCGAATTCCCTTGAATGAGGAAGGATATTCTCACTGGGCGGTAGTCACGCATTCGATTACAGTAAAATAGGGTGGCCGCAAGCGAAGTGTTGCCCACCAACCAGAGCTATGACGCCTAACAGCGCATGAAGCGGGACGCTCACGACGTTCGCGCCCCTCATGCCGGACGTTCCACGGCGCCTTGTACCGACGACGCGCGTGGAAGCTGATGGCACCCCTGCTCGCGATGCGGCAAGCCATCGCCCCTTCGTTGACATCAAGACATCACTGCCATTATGATTTGATGCATGCGGACGACACTGAGCCTCGATGACGACGTGGCGGCGCTGTTACGCCGGGCGCGAAAAGTCCGGAAAGGGAGCCTGAAATCGGTGGTCAATGACGCCATGCGGCAGGGCCTCAAGGAGCTGTTGGCGTCCAAACCGAGAAGAGCGCCTTTTAAGACGAAACCCCTTGCGCTGGGACGCTGTTTGGTCGGCAGCCTGGACGACGTGGCCGAAGTCCTGGCTACGGCGGAAGACGAAGCCTTCCGGTGATCCTTGTCGATGCCAACCTGCTGGTCTATGCGCAGGTCACCTCGCTGGCTCAGCACGAAGCGGCTCGCGAATGGCTCGAATCACAACTGAACGGTGCCACAGCCGTGGGCCTGCCCTGGCAATCGCTGCTGAGCTTCATCCGCTTGGTTTCCAATCCACGAATTTTTGAGCGTCCCGCCTCCATCGCCGAAGCCTGGGATCGTGTCGAGCGTTGGCTAACCTGTCAGCCCGTATGGATTCCGCAGCCGACTGAGCGGCACAAGGAGATCCTTGGTTCTCTGCTGACGCACGCGACCGCACGCTCCAATCTCGTGCCCGATGCGCATCTTGCAGCCCTAGCGATAGACCATGGTTTGACCCTTTGCTCGACCGATGGCGACTTCGCACGTTTCCCCGGACTCCGCTGGAGCAATCCGTTGCAAAAACGCAGGTAGTCGGCCACGTCCGTCTCCTTGGACTTTGTTCTCGTCTTCCTCGTTTACTCCGAATACGCGCACGATATCCTGGTGTTCACTCGCTCATGACACCGGTCATCCGACATCTGCTCCGCGGGCTGTTGATCGCTTAGTTCTACGGCGCCTGATACCGACGACGCACGTGGAAGCTGATCGTGGCGCTGCCGGAATCTGGCAGACAAGATCCCGGACGACTCCCTCCCCATACATAACGGCGAGGGCGAACACCGTCGCCAAGGATGGCCGCCTTTCTGCCATTCTCCTGCCTCGGAGCCTTGCTTCTCCTCTCATTGTCTCCATGTTGACATATTGACATCTCAAGTATGTTTTGACGCATGCGAACGACGATCCGGCTGGACGACCAACTGCTCAAGTCAGTCAAGCGGCATGCCCATGGCACAGGCAAATCCATGAAGACTGTGATTGAAGACGCTTTACGCCATTTCTTCTCGCGTCGCACAGCCAAGCAATCGCGCCGACCGGTGAAGGTGAAGTTGACCACTGTGTCAGGACGGGGTGTCCGCCCCGGTGTTGACCTTGACACTCCGCAGCGCTCCTTACGCATATGGAGGGATCGAAAAGAGGGACATTCGACTTTTCCTGAGCGAAACCGAGCCGTGCATGGCATGCTGACCGATCAGCAAAAGAAGAAGAGCCGCTCAACAGAAAAGTAGAATGTCCCCCTTTTCCGCCGTGTCCTTGACACGATTTCCGTCAGCGCCGACAATGTCGATGATGTTCGCTCGGCAGGGATCCGATGACCAGCACAAATAGGCCGCCAGCCTGATGGGCCCTGTCGCAACTCACTTATTATGTTTCACTCACGAGCCTTGAATGAATAAGGCGGCACGAAACTGGTTGCCGATCGTCTTTTTCTTGAGTTTTCTCGCGGTAGGCGTTCCCTATTGGCTGATCCCGTACAACAAACTCAATCTCCCAAGCGCCTTGATGGGACCCGGTCTATTCGTGGTCATGGGCGCGGCTCTGATGCTCCGATTACACGGATCAGCCACATTTTGGAAGATCGTCTTGATTGTGGGGGCAGCGGTACCAGCGCCCGTATTTGCACGTGTGCTATGGGATGGTTTTATGGATCCGACTTCCCACAATTTGTGGCCTATCGAGATCATCATTGCGCTGTTGCTGGGGCTCTCCTGCGCTGTTGCCGGCGCTGTCGCGGGTAGCCTGCTGTCGACACTGGCTTCCAGACATACGAGGCGTAAGAAGTCATGAGTCGAATCGAAGAAGCTCTCCTTGGTCGGTGGCCTGGGTTGAAGATATTGCTCGTGAGCATGGTGCTCGGGTTCATCAGCGCTCTGCCTCAGAGGCTTTATGTTGCATTCGGGCCTGCGGATGGAAATCAGATCGGGCTCGGTCTTTTAACTGCGCTGGCCCGTACCTATCGCGGGCATTGGCACGGCGGTTGGCCTGATAAAGATGGTGGTGCAACATTTCATGCGCCGTGGAAGATGAGCATGTTTAAATGCTGGGCGTTTCAGTTTTGTTCTACACCGCCTTTGCAGCGTTTAAAGGCAAGGTTTATGCAAAGTCCGGCGCAGGGGGGGGGACTGTGTCGCACGCGACCTCCCCAGAGTATTTCTGGATAGTAATAACAATCTATGCGTGCCTGGGCATCGCATTAATAGCAGTCTTCTGACCGAGGCCAAAACATAACGGATCAATCCACCGGACGGCCTTCGGCAGCCGGTGATTTCAACGTTGGGCAGCGGCCTGCAAAAGGAGGCGACGACATGAAGCAGAAAGTGACGCCGTTCTTAATGTTCAATGATCAGCTTGAGGCGGCGATGGCGTTCTACACAGCCACTTTCCCGGACTCAGAGATCAGGAACGTCGCCCGCACCGGCAAAGACGGCCCGGTCAGTTCCGCCGAGTTCGTCGTGGGTGGTCAGGTCTTCATGGGCTACAACGGGGGCCCGTACTTCAGCTTCTCCGAAGGCTTCTCTCTCTATGTTGACTGCGAGGACCAAGCGGAAGTCGACGCGTACTGGGACACACTCGTCAAGGCCGGCGCGACGCCAACCGCGTGCGGCTGGATCAAGGATCCGTTCGGCCTCTCGTGGCAGATCGTGCCACGGCGATTCATGGAGCTGATCCGCGACGAGAATCCCAAGAAAGTGCAGGCCGTGATGGATGCGATGATGAAGATGGTGAAGCTCGACGTGGCAGCACTTGAACGGGCCTACAACGAGGCGTAGGAATGTGGCCCATTCACGCCCTAATTGTTGAAAGTGCTGCCCAGCCCTGCGCTCCAGCCGACCGGCTACAGCGGGCTTCGCCCGCTTCCGCCGTCGGCTGAGCTGGAGCGTTAGGCAGCATCCACGCCCACGCCGCATCGAGTTTACTGATAAGGAGCGCTTTCTTATGATTAGGAACAGAAACAACTACCTCATGCCTCTTTCTCGACGAGCTGTGTTGGTGGCCACTGTTACGGCTTCGTTGCTCGCGGCACCCGTGGTCGAGGCTTGTACTCGTGTCGTTTATCTGGGCCCGGAAGGGCGCATCCTGACCGGTCGGAGCATGGACTGGAAGCTACCCATGGTCAGCAATCTCTGGGCGTTTCCTCGCGGGATGGCACGAGCGGGAGCGGCCGGCGCACGCTCGGCGAAATGGACCTCGCAGTATGGCAGCCTCGTTGTCTCAGGCTACGACATCTCCACCGCTGACGGCATGAATGAGGCGGGTCTTGTGGCGAACCTGCTGTGGGAGGTGGAGGCGACCTATCCTGAAGATGATGGCAAGACGCCACGCGTTTCGGTATCGGTTTTCCCGCAGTATCTGCTCGACCGCTATGCAACCGTTGCCGAGGCTGTGGCGGAATTGCGTTCAGACCCTATCCTCGTCGTTTCCGGCGAGGTGCCGGTGGGTCCGCCTGGGCGAGGAGCAACGGTACATGTCTCGCTGTCCGACGCCAGCGGCGACAGTGCCGTAATTGAATTCGTTGCTGGCCGGATGGTGATCCACCACGATCGCAAGTATCAGGTCATGACGAACGAGCCTACCTATGAGCGGCAGCTTGCAATCCTCGATTACTGGCAAGGCGTGAACCCTCGCGAATTCCTGCCTGGCACGGTGCGCGCCACTGATCGTTTCGTGCGGGCGCATCACTACATCAATTCGGTCGTGCAAAGCGCCGATCCACGCATCGCCGCGGCCGCCGTGTTCAGCGTCATTCGGCAGACTTCGGTTCCCTGGGGTGTCAGCATTGCCGACCAGCCGAACCTATCAACCACCCGTTGGCGGGTCGTGGCCGACCACAAAGACCGTCGTTACTATGTGGAATCGGTGATCTCGCCCAGCGTATTCTGGGTTGACATGGCAAAGCTCGACCTGTCAAAGGGCGCGCCGGTGCGCAAGCTCGAGCTCGGCGAAGACATGGCGCGAATCCTTTCAGGTGAAGCTTCGAGCTCATTCGTGCCGGCCAAACCATTCGTGTTCCAACCGGCCGGCTGAGCATGACGGGCACCGGCCTGGTCCGACAGGACTCGTTTGTTCCGGTGGGATGCCGAACAACAGCATGCAGCGGACGGCGCTACGCACCCCTCGGTGGCTCACACGGAACGTTAGAATCATGAACCACTTCGCTATGCTCCCCGAAGGAGGTGTGCGATGAAGCAAACATTTACCGCCGTCGTAAAGCAGGAAGGCGATTCATGGGTCGGCTGGATCGAGGAAGTTCCGGGAGTCAATTGCCAAGAATCAACGCGAGAGGAACTTCTGGAGACGTTGCGCATTTGCCTGGCGGAGGCTCTTGAGTTCAATCGGCGGGAGGCCCGTGGCGCTGCGGGCAAGGGCTACGAGGAACTTGAAATTGCCGTATGAAGCGCCGCGATCTGCTGGCGCACCTGACCTCCCATGGGTGCGCTTTGCTGCACGAAGGCGCGCGGCACTCTTGGTGGCATAACCCAACGCTGAACAAGCGCAGCGCGGTACTGCGACACACTGAGGTCAACAATCATCTCGCACGGAAGATCTGTCGTGACCTTGGTGTCCCCGAGCCGGAACGGTTCTAACTTGTCGCTGCAGCCGACAGCCTCATCGCTTCGCTTTGCGGCTGCGGCTGAGCTTCGACGTTGTGAGCAAACAAGTCACAGAAAAGGGGACATTCAACTTTTCTGAGCGAAACCGAGCCGTGCAGGCATACTGCCAATCAGCAAAAAGAAGAAAAGCCGCTCAACCGCTCACCAGAAAAGGAGAATGTCCCCTTTTTCCCGCCGGACATCACGCTCCTTTCGCCTCGGCGCGCCGTTCAACCCATCGATACAGCACCGGCAGCACGATCAACGTCAACAGGGTGGACGAGATCAGTCCCCCGATCACCACCGTCGCCAGCGGCCGTTGAACTTCTGAACCGGGACCGGTCGCCAGAAGCAACGGCGTCAGCCCCAGCGCGGCTACACAGGCGGTCATCAGGACAGGTCGAAGGCGCAGTACCATGCCGGTCACGACCGCCTCGTCCAGCGGCAGCCCCTGTTGCCGCAACTGATTGATGAACGAGATCTTGACCGTGCCGTTCAGTACGGCGACGCCGAACAGGGCGATGAAGCCCACGGAGGCGGGAACCGAGAGATACAGTCCCCTCAGTTTCAAGGCCACCAGCCCCCCGACCATTGCAAACGGGATCGCCAGCATAATCAGCGCCGCTTGTCTCCAGGAACCAAACGTCAGATAGAGCAGGAGAAAAATCAGCCCGATGACCATCGGCACGACCAAGGCTAGCCGGGCCATCGCCCGTCGTTGATTTTCAAATTGCCCGCCCCACGTGATGTAATAGCCGGGTGGAAGTTTCACTTGCTGGGAGACGATCTCCTGCGCCTCCTCGACGGCGCCGACCAGATCACGCCCGATGACATTGGCCTCGATCACGAGCCGGCGGCTGGCCTGCTCGCGGCTGATTTGGGCCGGCCCTTCCACGATTTTGACATCGGCCAGTTCCCGCAGGGGAATACGAGATCCATCCGGTGCCGTGACCCAGAGGGCGGCGATCGCCTCGACATCATTCCGCCGGTCGTCCGGAAATTTGATGACGATCGGGAATCGCCACTGTCCTTCGAAGACCTCTCCCGCTCCAATGCCGGGCCCGACAGCCTTGATGACCTCCGTGATGTCCGCCACATTGATTCCATACCGCGCAACTTTGGAACGGTCGATGTTCAGCATCAGATAGTACAACCCTGACACCTGTTCCACCCGCAAATCCGACAGACCCTTGACCTGCTTTAGGGCGTGAGCGATGTCATCGCCCTTGGCCCGCAAAATCTCCAGATCGTCGCCGAACAACTTGACCGCCACCTGCGACCGGACACCGGACACCAACTCATCCACTCTCATCGCGATGGGCTGGGTCAGGCCGAACGCAATGCCGGGCACCTGCGCCAATATGCGACGGACCTGGTCTTCAATCTCGCTCTTGTTGCGCGCCTGCCATTCGGATTCAGGTTTCAGCAACACATACAGGTCGCTCAGCTCCATGCCCATCGGATCGGTCCCCA
>JANDJG010000145.1 GCA_024331085.1 Nitrospira sp.
TGGCAACGGATCTGCCGTCCGCTGGAGAGGATGGTGTGGAACAAGCGACCACTCGTTTGGGAGCGTTTGTCTCACAAGCCTTTCCTCGGCTTACCCGGTTTCTTTCCAGTTCCACGCACAATATAAACTGAGCTCGAGAGGTTGGAAGGAGTACAGGTGGCGGCTACAGCGCAAGTTCATTGGGATAGATTGTCGCGTAAGCGGATCTGTTTCGGGCATCAGTCGGTCGGCAAAAACCTGATCGATGGGTTGATGGCCGGCCGACAAGGGCGGCTGAATCTCGTCGAGAGTTCGGACCCGAAAACGTTTCGGCAGCCGGCGTTCGCTCATTTCCGAGTCGGTCAGAATCGTGATCCGCTGGCAAAATTCGAGGATTTCAAATCCGTCATGACGTCCGGCGTGGGAGAGTCGGTTGACGTGGCGTTCTTTAAGTTGTGCTATGTGGACATCACGGACCGTACCGATGTTGGAAATCTGTTCAATACGTATCGCCGGATGATGGACGATCTTGCCATGACCTATCCGGCTGTCACGTTCCTGCATGTTACCGTGCCGTTGAGACGGCTTGAAAGCGGAGTGCTCCAATGGATCAAGACGCAGTGGAGAGGAGACGACCGGGAATGCCTCGCGCAAATCAAACGCCATGCATACAACGAACTCTTGCGCGCCGCGTATGGACCGTCAGGCCGGTTGTTCGACCTGGCGGCGGAAGAAGCGACGTATCCGGATGGGCGGGCCTCGATTATTCGGCATGAGGGGGGGGCTCTCCCCAGCCTTGTCTCCGACTACACGGATGACGGCGGTCATTTAAATGAAAGAGCTGCGGAGCGTATTGCGGCTCGGCTGCTGGCTTGTATTGATTCGATTGAAGAAGCCGTGAGTGATCAATAAGAGGGCAGGGCGGCCATGATACAGATCGTGCATTGTGACGATGGGCACGCGCGGGCATGGGATGAGTACGTCGACCGTCATGAGCAGGGATCGTTCTACCATCTGTTCGGCTGGAAACAGGTGAACGAGTCCTCGTTCGGACATCGGACATTTTATTTGGCGGCAATGGAACAAGGGCGGATCAGAGGCGTGTTGCCTCTGGTCTACTTGGACACCAAACTGTTCGGGAAGATTCTTTGCTCGCTTCCGTTTGTGAATTACGGCGGTCCCTGCTCGGACGACGCGGAAATCGATCGGCTGTTGCTCGATGAGGCACGGGCCATTGTCGAACGGCACGGCATCAAATATCTGGAGATCCGTGGGATGCGAAAATTGGGAGGTGATTTGCCGACCTCGGAGCACAAGGTCAGTGTCACCATCATGTTGGATCCGAACCCCGATACGCTGTGGAATGGGTTCAAAACCGGGCACCGCAACAATATCCGCCGTGCCTACAAGAGAGGGTTAACGGTCCGAGGCGGCGGGGTCGAACTGCTCGATACGTTCTACGACATCTTGAGCGTAAGCTGGAGAAATTTAGGGACGCCGTTGTATCGGAAAGAATACTTTGAATGTCTGATGAAGACATTTCCGAGCGAGACCAAGATCTTCGTGCTGGATCATCACGGCGTTCCGGTTTCCGCGGCGTTGAACGGCCATTTTCGCGGAGCGGTCGAAGGCATGTGGCTGGGATCTCTTCCCAAAGCTCGCGAAGTAGAGTCGAGCTACGTCCTCTATTGGGAGATGATCAAAGACGCCTGCGAACGAGGCTATCAACTCTATCATCTCGGCCGATCCACGGCGGATTCCGGCGGCGAGGCGTTCAAGAAAAAATGGAATGCGTTTCCCACTCAGCTCTACTGGCAGTACATCATGAGGAATGGAGAGCCGATTCCTCAACTGAATGTCGGTAATCCAAAATTTCAGTTGGCCATCAATGCGTGGAAAATGCTGCCCTTGTCGGTCGCCAAGGCTATAGGGCCGTTGGTGGCCAAGGGTATTCCCTGATCCGGTTGCGACTCCCCGTCGTCAATTCCTGCGTCGCAGCGGAGTCGATAACAAATCATGGCTGCCAGATTTCGCTTCGTTCCACCGGCCGGCACGCCGGTCGGTTTCTCCGATGTGGCGGGCAGCATCGGGACCGCGCTTATCCGTGAAGATTCGGTGGAGCGGTTTAAGGCCGAGCTTTGCGCAAGAGTGAAGGTTCGGCATTGTGAGTTCGTGTCGACCGGTCGTGCCGCGCTCACCCTTGCTTTGCTTGCGCTCAAGGAATTGGACGGCGGGCGGAGGCAGGATGTCATTATTCCGTCCTATACATGTTTTTCGGTTCCTTCCTCTGTCGTCAAAGCGGGCCTTCGGGTCAGATTGGCCGATGTGAATCCGGAAACACTGGATTTTCTGCCGGACAGCCTGGCCCGAATTGATGGCACAAGGGTGTTGGCCGTTGTGGCAACGAATTTATACGGTCTGCCCAATGATGTGGAGAGATGGAGGTGTCTGACTCAGGAGCGGGGGGTCTATCTCATCGATGACGCGGCCCAATGTCTTGGCGGTTCGGTTGCAGGGCGACAGTCCGGCACCTGGGGTGATGTGGGCCTCTATAGCTTCGATAAAGGGAAGAACGTGACGTCGATCGACGGCGGAGTGTTGGTGACCAATTCCGATCGGATTGCGGCAGCCATTTCCGCACAAGTCAAAAGATTGAGGGATAGCACCATCGGCGAGTCTCTGACTCACATGGTCAAGCTGCTGGTCTATGCGACCTTTCTTCATCCGAGACGATACTGGATTCCCAATTCGCTCCCGTTTTTGGGATTGGGCACGACGGCCTATCGGACGGATTATCCGCTGGCTCAATATGACAAGTGGATGGCGCCGCTGGGCCGGCGGTTGTTCGCGCGGCTGGATGCCATTGCCGCTCAGCGGCGCGCTGCGGCCGAGCGGTATGCCAAACGATTGCCGTGGGGGAGCCTGCTCCGCCCCATAGTACCGAGACCGACTGCGGAGCCGGCGTATCTTCGATATCCGGTCTTGGTCGCTCCTGAATGCCGAGACAGGGTAATGGAATCGCTCCGACAAAAGGGGATTGGAGCGACCGCCTCCTATCCATCCGCTATCAACGACATACCTGAGATCCAAGACCTGCTCAAGTGCGAGGACCGAGAAATTTCCGGGGGGCGGGATCTTGCCAAGCAAATCCTCACTCTTCCCACTCATGGTTACGTGACAGAAGAAGATCAAGATCGAATTGCGGCGATAATAGGCGAAACTCTGGGCAGCTAGTCACGCCTTCATCCATCTTCCCAATGTGTTCCGGGAACATTTTTTCTTCGATCGAGGGCGTTGGACTCGATGCTCATGGCTGGAACGCCTTGGCGATCAAAAGTCCGACCCGAACGATCTTTCAAACGTACCAATGGCTTTGGAGTTGGGAAAAGATATTCAAGGACCAATGCGAGCCGCTGTACGTCGTGGTTGATTCCCTGAACGGGTCCGGCATCGAGGCCGTGGCTCCGTTGATGATCACGAAAGAGTTTTTGGGCCAACGGATCATCAAGTTTTTGGGCGATGGCAAGGCCGATTATTGTGACCTGTTGTGTGTGGACGGCCGTCTCGATCTGCTGGAGAAGCTCTTCGACCGTCTCTTTGCGGTGAGGGAGCGATGGGATTGTATTCAGTTAAATAGTATTCCAGCGGAATCGCCGACTATTTCGGGAATCCATTATCTCTGCCGTCGATACGGCTGCTGCTTACTTCAACGGGATCTATATCCGAGCCCTACGTTGCTTATCAAAGGACAGGAAGAAGAGGCATTGAAATTGCTCAACAAGTACAGTCTGCGTCGACGGCTGAATTATTTTCAGCGCCAGGGCCGCCTCACTTTCAAAACGGTGCAGGGATCGGAGGTGATGTCTTATCTGGATAGTTTTTTCTCACAACACATCGCTCGCTGGGCCAATACCGGAAGTCCCAGTCTGTTTCTTGATGAGAAGAATCGATCGTTCTACCAGGAATTAGCGCGCGCTCTGTGCGGGACGGGTTGGCTGGTGTTGTCGATTGTGGAGCTGGATGGCCGGCCGTTGGCGATGCACATTGGGTTCGACTATGAAGGAAAGCTGTTGTGGTACAAACCCTCCTTTGATCCGGCATATGCAAAACATTCCCCAGGGCTCGTCCTTCTTCGGTATTTGATCGGCTACGCGATTGAGCGAAAGCGCGACGAGTTCGATTTCTCCATCGGCGACGAGCCGTTCAAACAGCGGTTCTGCAATTGTGTGCGCACGACCGTTCAGGTCCAGATTTTCAAGGACAGCTTCACCTATGTCCTTGCTAAAACGAGACAGAGACTGGGTTCGATAAAAAGATCGCTGCACGGAAAAAACGAGGAGAACCGATCGTGCAAGTTCGTGACCCTGTCGATGTGAGCGTCATCATCCCGACGTACAACCGCGCCCGCTTGGTGGCCGAGGCGATCGAGAGTGTGCTGCGCCAGACGAGGCCTCCCAGAGAGATCATCGTCGTCGATGATGGCTCTACGGATGACACGAAACAGGTGTTGGCTTCATTCGGCGACCGTATCATCGCTCTCTATCAGGAAAACCAAGGAGTAGGGAGCGCGAGAAACCGAGCGTTGGCGGTGGCCCAAGGACGCTATCTGGCTTT
>JANDJG010000146.1 GCA_024331085.1 Nitrospira sp.
GCTGTTGATCGAGCGGATGACCGTCACGCGGCTGTTGCCGAACCAAACGGAACCGATGACGGTCGATCGGTTTTACGAACAGGATTATTTCACGGGGCGTCTTTCACGGGAGCTGGTGCACGATTTCGTCCACGTGAACCGCACGGCCGCTCGACTTGAAGGACGATTCCATATCGGCGTCCCGTATCGATTTCTGTCGAACGGGTTGATCGAGGAGCCGGAAGTCCTCTCTATGAGGGCCCTGAAGGCCCGGCGCTTGGCGCAGATGCCGATGCCGCCCTCAGACCACCTGGCTTTTTCGAAGATCGGACGGATATTGCGCAACGATCAGGCATTGCTCTATGTGGAACAGGTCCGGCCTGACGGCACCGGCGCAGGTTTTCTCGTGTGGTTCGAGCGAAAGGGCCCGGACTGGAAGATTCTCGAGACGGACGTGGTATGGACCATCCGTGACGAGAACAGTGAAGGAGAAGAGTTCCCATAGCTTGCGGCGATGGGCGGAAGAACGGTAGCATGAGGCGCCCATGTCCGGACTGATTCGAAAAACCTTCGCCGTTCCTCCGCTTGGGTGCAACTGCTCGATCATCGGCGATCCGGTGACGAAACAGGCGATCATCGTCGATCCCGGAGGCGATCCTGAGCGGATTCTGAGAGAAGTGCGGCGGCTCGGGCTGACGGTGAGCCATATCCTGCACACCCATGCCCATTTCGACCATTTTCTCGCGGCCGGTTTGTTGAAACAGGCGACGGGAGCGATCCTGTGCCTGCACCAGGACGACCTCGATCTCTGGAAGAATCTCGACGTCCAATGCCGGCTGTTCGGGGTGCCGTCCGCAACCGTCCCAATGCCGGAGCATTGGCTCAAGGACGAAGAGCGATTGTCGGTCGGAGAGATTCCCCTTCTCGCCCTCCATACGCCCGGCCACACGCCGGGGTCGATGAGCTTTCATGTTCCTGGTGAAAAATTGGTGTTGGCGGGGGATACCCTCTTTCGAGGCAGCATCGGCCGCACCGATCTCTGGGGCGGCGACTATGACGCTATTGAACAATCGATCAGGGAGCGGCTCTATACGCTCGACGACGCCACGGTCGTCGTGACCGGGCATGGGGCCGAAACCGAAATCGGGTGGGAAAAGGAAACCAATCAGTTCATCCGGGCTTCGTAGGGCGGATCGTCCAAGCGTCCCGTCACTCCCTCGCCATACGTTCTTTGAGCCGTTCGAGCCGTTTCTCGGTGGATTGTTTGATGAACGCCATGTTCTCGGCCAGGTGTCGGCGGGCGTCGATTTTTCCTTCCTCCCGGCGTTTTTGCTGATCGAGTCCGAATTGAGCGATGATCGGCCCGTCTTGCTCGTTCAGTTCTTTCCATATGTCGGCACAGCGGGATTGTTTGGCGGGCGGATACTTGTCACAAGGCGGATCGGCGGCCGATGCGATCGATGCGACCAGCGACGCGACGGTTGCCGTGATGATCAGCATGGTCAGGTTTCCCCACGAACGGCTCATAGAATCTCCAGTCGAGCGATCGGTCGTATCCGGCACGATAGCATAATTTGAGCGATTGTGCAGAACCATCAAGACGAGCCGCCGTCATTTTTCTTTTGTCCAAGAGACCGACGGTTGATTGTGATGGGAGGAAGAGCTGCATCAAGAAGGTGGTGTCGGGTTCGCAAGAGGGCCTGGGCTTCGACAATCGAGCACGAAATGAACCGGACGGTGTCGCCGGGACCCAACTGAGCGGCGAAGGGCAGATCGGCCGAGATGACCACGGCGATGGGGGGATAGCCCCCTGTGGTCTGGCGATCGGCCATCAGCAGGATCGGTTGCCCGTCGGCCGGGACTTGCAACGCGCCCGTCGCCGTGCCTTCTGAGATGAAGTGGTATGCCCTTGCGCGAGGGAGCGGGGGGCCTATCAACCGATACCCCATGCGATCCGACTGGGGAGCGACCGTGTAAACGGAATGGAGGAGGGTGGAGACCGCCGCGTCCTGGAAGAATTCACGACGAGAATCGAGAACGACGCGCAGGATGGCGGATCGGTCATACCGGGGGAGCAATCGATCGGGCAGCCGTCGCCCGACCAATTGCTCGGCGTCACCGTCAAATGGGCCGCCAAACAGAAGATCCCCCGCTCGCAACGGGCGCCCATCAAGTCCACCGGTTTGGCTTGGGGAATGGGTCGAACGGCTTCCCAGGACCGTCGGTACCTCGAATCCTCCGGCGATGGCGAGGTAGCAACGAAACCCGATGCGCCGCGTGCCGAACCGGAGTCTGCTGCCGCGCCGAACGTTGAGACATTCCCAGAGGGGGATGTCGTTTCCGTCAAGAGTCGGAGAGAGGTCCGCTCCGGTGACGGCCAGGCGTGCGTCGTTGCGAAAAAAGAGCTCGGGACCCTTGAGGGTGCATTCGAGCACGGCCGCTCCGTCGGGATTGCCGACAAGGCGATTGCCCACGATGGCCGCGAAGCGGTCCATCACGCCGGAGACCGGCATGCCGTAGCGTTGGTAGCCGTGCCGTCCCAGGTCTTGGACGGTTGTGAGCCAGCCCGGTTTGACGACGTCGATCTCGGTCCGTTTACGTTTCATCCTCTTCTCGATCCGGGAGATGGCCGTTACGGACGCGTCGGAGGGGCGAGTCGGTATCCCGCCGATTCAAGTTCCGCTCGAATGAGGCGGGCGAGTTCGACGCTCCGCGGCGTGTCGGCATGGACGCACAGACTGTCGGCGAGGAGGGGCACCCGATACCCTTCGACACTGGTCACGAAGCCGTCGAGGATCTCGCGTAATCGGCGAAGAACGTGTTGATCGGTCGTGAGCAGGGCGTCGGGATGAGAACGAGGCGCAAGGGTGCCGTCGGCCCGGTAGGCGCGATCGGCGAAAGCTTCTCGGACGACCCCCAGACCGGCTCGTTCCGCGCTTGCGATTAAGACGGAACCGGCCGGTGCGACGATCAGCAGTCGGCGATCGAAGGCCGCCACGGCTTCGATGAACGATTCGGCGGCGTCAGTGTTCCAACTCACAAAGTGATAGAGCGCGCCATGAGGCTTGATATGGCGCAGAGGCAGACGTTCTTCCATCAAGACCTGCGACAGGGCGGTGAGTTGCTCCAGGACCAGTGACGCCACTTCATCGGGGGAGGCGCGACGGTCGTCTCGGCCGAAGTCCCCCCTGTCGGGAAATCCCGGATGGGCTCCGATCGCCACGCCATGCTCGTCGGCCAGTCGTGCGGTTCGGCGCATGAGGGTCGGATTGCCGGCGTGTACGCCGCAGGCGATATTGACCGATGTGATGAGCGGCATCAGTTCGGTTTCGCGAAGCCGAAATTCCTCGCCGTCGTACTCACCGAGATCGCTGTTGAGGTCGATCGTGTCCATGGGCCATTTCACGGCTGAGGCGTTCGAACTCATTTTGGTCAATCGGTCGGAATCGGACCAAGTCGCCCGGCTTGAGCAAAAAGGGATCAAGACCGGTTCGGCGATAGAGGGGGATGGGAGTCCGGCCGATCAGTCTCCAGCCTCCCGGAGTCGCGATCGGATAGATGCCGGTCTGACGGTCGGCGAGGCCGACCGATCCGGGCGGGACGCTCGGGCGTGGCGTTGGGAGTCGAGGCATCGCCAATTTTTCGGGGAGCAATCCCAGATAGGGGAAGCCGGGGGTGAACCCAAGCATATAGACGCGATAGCAAACGGAGAGGTGCAAAGCGATGGTCTCGGATGGTTCCAGCCCCGCGAAAGACGCTACGTCTTCCAAGTCCGGTCCATGGTCGCCGCCGTACAAGACGGGGATATCGTGCAGCGTCCCCTGCGGCTCCGCTTCACGCGGATACGGGCAAGGCAGGGCCAGCAACCGATCGGTCAGGGCGGTCAAGTCCCATTGAAGGGGATCGTAATGAACGATGATCGACCGATAGGTCGGGACGACGTCCATGATGCCGTTCCAACGTTGCTCGATGATCCTGTTCGCGTAAGCGACGACGAGGGCGTTGACGTCGGGATCGATCGCCTCCCCAAGTTCCACGGTGACGGCCGAGTCTCCGAGCGGAATGAGACGCATGACACGAGCCAAGGCCGGCCGGGGGCGACATGTATCGCCGTCGCGCCCGGCTTCAGCCGTTTGAATCGCCGGTCATTTCTTGACGGCGGCGTCGACCGAGAACGGCGGCGTAAACGTGTCCAACAAGTTTTCGATGGCGGTCGCTGGAATGGCCGTGGGAATGAATTTCGGGTATTCCTGACACTCGACCTCTCCGTTCGGTTCCACGTAAAGTCTGGACTGAACCTTGAAGGCTTTGATCGGCTGCGCCTTGGGCGTCGGCACATACACCGTTTTTCCGTCCGCACCGACGAACGACCAAAACGTCTCGTCTCGCACCGCTTCTTTTGTGACGATTTCGTCCAAAGCGGCCACGGCTTGACCGGTTTTATGGTCGCACCGCCGGTTGTCGAAATACAGGTTGACCGGATTCCCGCTTCCGGCGATCTTGTTCTTGAAGATGGAAAGAACGAAGACGGAGTCGCCGACTTTGAACGGAACAAGGGGCAGCTTAAAGAAGGGACCGGCAAACTCGACGATGGGGCCGAG
>JANDJG010000147.1 GCA_024331085.1 Nitrospira sp.
GCGCGGAGAGGCGTCGGGCGACGGGCGATGGGCCGGTTTCAGCGTCAGGGTGGCGTATCGAGACTCGCCCTTCACGGCCATTCCAAACACGGGGGCGGATCGTCCGTTCGACCTGAGGGCGGTGATGAATTGCGCGCGCGCCGTCTGTTGCGAGGCCTCCGTATAGGGAAATTCCTGATAGTCGAACGTGTCGCCGAGCAAGGATTTGATCTTCTCGTACGATGGGAGCGGAGCGGTGAGAACCCGGTGGGTCGGCAGAACGGTCAAGCCGGGATCTTCCAGCGGAGCCAGCAGCATCAAGACGCAATCATAGGGCTGAAGATCCGTGGGCCCGCCCCCTTGCCGGCGAAGCGTTCGGTAATTCAACGCGGTTTCATAACGATGATGGCCGTCCGCGATAAAAAGCGGTTTGCTCCGCATGGCGTGAACGACTTGATCGAGGAGAGCGGGGTCGGTGACAGGCCAAAGCCGCTCGCGGAAACCGGCGTCGTCTTCAAAGTCGTAGCGGGCCGGTTGTCCCTTCACGGCCGTTTCCAAGAGTCCGATCACACTGCCCTCCGGGTCGGAATACAGCGACCAAATGGGGCTCAAGTTCGCTCGGCAGGCCTGCAAGAGGTTCAGGCGGTCGGTTTTCGCCGCGGCCCTGGTGTTTTCATGGGGATAGATCCGTCCGGAGTCCAACGCCTCGAGCTTGACCAACGCGAGGAACCCGCGCAGGACTTTTGAAGCCGTTGCGCCGGTGCCGGATGAGGGAGGGCGATATTCGATCGTATGGTAGTAGAGAGCCGGTTGCCGGTCTCGTTTGAGCGCGCCGCTTGCGCGCCACTCGCGCAACGTGGCGGCGGCTCGGGTATAGCGGTTTTCGGTCGGTCCGTCTCCCGGCCTGTCGAGGCCCAATTCCAGGCGAATAATGTTGTGCGGATGACGTCGATGAAGCGCGTCTTGACCGGCCGCGTCGATGACGTCGTAGGGCGGGGCGACCACCTCTTTAATGTCGCCCACAACGGCGGGATCGTAGAGTGTGCCGTGAAACGGAAAAATCTCTGACATGACCGGACCTCTTTGCTCCGTGTGACGATGGTTGAACGATTGATATCGACCGGGAAATGAGTTTTGCCATCCTGAGGGGAGTTCTTTCCCAAGACCGTTCTTCGATAGGGACGGGCGGGAAGACGGCTATCGATCTCTGGTGATCATGTAATCGGCGGCGACCGTCAAGGCGCGCCGCGCCGGACCGTCTTCGAACAGATCGAGCTCGCGCTTGGCCGCGGCCACGTATGTTCGGGCTCGATCCATCGCATAGGTGATCGACCCGTATTCCGTCATCAAAAACAGGATCCGTTCCAGGTCGGCGGCGCTCAGGGTCCTGGTCTCCATTCGGTCTTTGATCATGCGCGCGTCCTGCTCCGAGCACTGCCGAAGCAGATGGAGCAACGGAAGCGTGGCTTTCCCCTGCCGCAGGTCCTGTCCGATGGTTTTCCCCAGCGAGGCGCCGTTTGCGGTATAGTCCAAGGTGTCGTCGGCGACCTGGAAGGCGATGCCCAGGTACTGTCCGAATCGAAACAGGGCCTCTTGCTGCGCTTCGGAGGCTTCGGCCAAGATGGCGCCCATCCGACAGGCCGCCGCGATCAACCCGGCGGTTTTATGTTCGACGATTTTGATGTAATCGCTTTCGGGGATGGACGGATTGCCGTTGTAGTACAACTGCAGGACTTCCCCCTCCGCCATTTTTTTGCAGGCCTCGGCCAGCACTTCGTTGATGCCCTGGCTCCGGAACTCCACGACGCGGCACATGGCCCTGGTGTAAAGGTAGTCGCCCACAAGAATGCTGATTTGGTTGCCCCAGACCCGTCGCGCGGTCCGCCTGCCTCGGCGGAGATCGGCTTCGTCGACGACGTCGTCGTGCAACAACGTGGCGGTGTGGATAAATTCCACCAGGCTTCCCAGTTGATGATGTTCTTTGTCCGCGTAGCCGCAGAGCCTGGCGCTCAACAAAAGAAGGAGGGGTCTGATGCGCTTTCCGCCGCCGCTTAAGATTTGGGCGGCCACTGTGTTGACGAGCGCGACGCTGGAATCGAGGTTTTGCTTCACTCGCTCTTCGACTTCTTCCAGCTCGTGGCGATACGCCTCCCAGACGTCCGCCATGGTGTTGATGGTTGAAATCACCGGGCCTCCACTCATGGAGGGGGATGGTATGGCAGAGTGGGAAATAAAGTCAAGCAAACGGTGGCGGTCATGGGGGCGGCGGCGCAATCTTGACAGAGAGAGGACCCATCCAGTAAGTTCCTGCCTGAGAATCGGCTGAGAAATTCAGCCGGAGCATGATGAAATTAACCGGGTCCAAATCTCCTCGTTCGACGCGCTCCGTCCGATCAGGAAACTTCCCCACATTGTGAACGGGATACGGGACATGAACGTTCCAGGCTTTCCTCTCAAGCAAGGGCTTTACGACCCCAGACACGAACGGGATTCCTGTGGAATCGGCTTCGTGGTCAACATCAAGGGGCAGAAGTCGCACGACATCGTCCAAAAAGGACTCCAGATTTTGGAACACCTCGCCCATCGCGGCGCGCAGGGAAGCGATCCTCGGACCGGCGACGGCGCCGGCATTCTGCTGCAGATTCCCCACGCGTTCATGAAACGCGCGGCGGCCGATGTCGGCGTCTCGTTGGGAGAGGCCGGTGAATACGGCGTCGGCATGGTGTTTCTTCCGCCGCTGGAGGATCAGCGTCGCCAGTGCGAGCAGGTATTCGGCGACATCATCAAAGAAGAGGGATTGCGGCTGCTCGGCTGGAGAGACGTGCCGGTGAAGAGCGACGTCATCGGGGAAACGGCGAGGCGCACCGAACCCTTTATGCGCCAGCTCTTCATCGCGAGGGACATTTTCAACGAGGCCCAGTTCGAGCGCAAGTTGTACGTCGTCCGTAAGCGCGCGGAACGCGCGATCCGCGAGTCGGCCATCCAAGGGCGCGACTATTTTTACGTGGCCAGCCTGTCCGTCAACACCATCGTGTACAAAGGACTGCTGCTACCCCATCAGATGGCGGAGTACTATCAGGACTTGCGGGATGACTCGCTGGTCAGCGCGTTGGCGTTGGTCCATTCGCGATTCAGCACGAACACGTTCCCCACGTGGCCGCTGGCGCATCCCTATCGGTATATCTGCCACAACGGGGAGATCAATACGTTGAAAGGCAACGTGAATTGGATGAAGGCCAGACAAGGCCGATTGAATTCGGATCTGTTCGGTCCCGACATCGTCAAATTGTTTCCCATCGTCGATGAGCATCAAAGCGATTCGGCTTGCCTGGACAACGCGGTCGAGTTTCTGACGATGGGAGGGCGCTCGTTGCCGCACGCCATGATGATGCTCATTCCGGAGCCCTGGGTCGGCAACCCGCAGATGGATTTGGATCGTCGCGGGTTTTACGAATACCATGCCGCGATGCAGGAACCGTGGGACGGGCCGGCCGCCGTGTGTTTTACGGACGGCAAACTGATCGGCGCCACCTTGGATCGAAACGGCTTGCGGCCCTGTCGCTATACGGTCACAACGGACGGATTGGTCGTGTTGGCGTCGGAAGCGGGAGTCCTTCCCCTGGACATTCAGCGGGTCCACCAAAAGGGCCGGCTGATGCCGGGTCGGATGTTTCTTGTGGATACGGTACAGGGGCGGATCATCGACGACGAAGAAGTCAAAGCGGAGATCGCCGGACGAAAGCCCTACCGCGCATGGGTGACCCAGTATCGAATTTCCTTGGATGAGTTGCCGGAGCCGCTCAACGTGCCTCAGCCGGACCATCAGACCCTGCGTCAGCGCCAGCAGGCCTTCGGCTATACGGTCGAAGAATTGAAGATGGTGATTACGCCGATGGTCGTGGAGGGGCAGGAAGCGGTCTCGTCGATGGGGACCGACACGCCGCTCGCCGTGTTGTCCGATCGTCCGCAACTGCTCTTCAAATATTTCAAGCAGCTCTTCGCCCAGGTGACGAATCCGCCGATCGATCCGATCCGCGAAGAGCTGGTCATGTCGCTTTCCACCAGCATCGGGCCGAAGCCGAATCTCATGGAGGAGCACCCCGAGTCGTGCCGCCGGATTCGCGTCAAACAGCCGATCCTGACGAACGCCGACCTTCAGAAAATTCGGGAAATCGCGGATCCGCACTTCAAAAGCAAGACGCTCAAGATGCTCTTCCGGGTCGCCGCGGGGCCGGACGGATTGGAATCGGCCGTGGACGACCTGTGCCGACAGGCGTCGCAGGCGATTCGCGAAGGCTACAAGTTCCTGATTTTGAGCGATCGCGGCGTGAACGAGGAATGGGCGCCGATTCCCAGCTTGCTCGGCATCTCGGCGGTCCATCACCATTTGGTGCGGGAATGCACCAGGACGGAAGTCGGACTCATCGTCGAGAGCGGCGAGCCGCGCGATGTGCACCATTTCGCCTGTCTCATCGGTTTCGGCGCCGGTACGGTGAACCCCTATCTGGTGTTCGAGTCCCTGGTGGACATGGAGCGGGACGGCTATTTGCCGGAGGGGTTGGATGCGCAGACCGCCGAGGG
>JANDJG010000148.1 GCA_024331085.1 Nitrospira sp.
TGCTCGCCGTCGGCTCCTGCCGCCCCGAAATCGAATCTCCAGTAGGGATGATGTATGTGCGTCGTTCTGCATGAAAGCCCCCGGCTCTGGAGCACGGGACGGATTTCTCCCAGCTCATTGAGGTACCAGGCATGATAAAGATGGTATTCACCGATGCGGGCGTACACCCCGATCTCCAACCACTTCACGCCGCCGATGGTGTACGGACGGATGCAGACTTTTGAATTACAGGACGGCACCGTCTCCAAATGCTTCCAGGTAATTCGGTCTTGGAACGGTCCGCAGCGCCCCGTCGATCGTCCCATGCCGAACCAGCTATAGGGATGATACCAGGGCCATTCGCGTTCGTATTTCACCCGGATGACGGGCAAGCTGGCCTTCGCCAGGACCGGTTCGCCGTCGTAGCTGACGTCGGTCAAGATAAGGCTTTGATTGTCGTATACCGCCCACTCGAAATTCCACTTATCCCAACTGACCGTTCCCGATCGGGGCTCGGCGAACGCCGCTGCGGGGAGAAAACAACACGCGACCAACGACCATGCCAGCGGCATTCTGTACATCCGGCACCTCCTTCTTCAGCGATTTGCTTCAGCGATGTGGTTCCTCTCCCGCTTGACGAACCTTGTCTTTGTCGTTTTCCTCCGTGAGATCCACAACGGCGTAATATTGCGGATCTCCGGATCGCCCCTCTGAGAAGGTGACGTAGAACACCCGATGTCCATAGCCCTCGGCATTCCACCACCAGAATCTCCATTCCGGGTCGGCCAGGATGGCATGAGCCTCAAGGTCCCGCACTTTATCCCGGATTCTTTCGTCGTGGCGCGCCACGCGGACGGCTTCTTCGATTTCGCCGGAACTTTCCGGGGGCTGATAGCCTTCCGGAACCGGCGGCAGCGAGACCAACTCTTCTCCGCGCATGCAGACGATCACCGGCGCGTTGCGGCTGTAGCTGAAGTAGGTGATGCGCATCGTCGGCTGAGGCGTCGGTGACTCTCCCGGCGGAGTCGAGGATTTCGACTTATGACAAAAGGGGTCGTGACGTTTGATGGGTTCGGCGTCGATGAAAAAATAGCGGGCGCCCAGTTTTTCCCGCACGGCAGCCGCTTGCTCCGCCGCCTTGACCGCCGGCGCATCAGCCGGAATATCGTCGATGATCGTGCTCAGTCGGACCATGGCGTCTGGCGTGCCGTCGCGATCGGCCTTCGGCGTCAATCGGTCTCCCGGGGCTGCGTGAATGAACTCCAATGGAGCCACCGCCGGCGGTCGAGGGGGCAGGGCCGTCTTCACGACGTTTGTCTCTCGACCACGTGACGAACATCCGACCATGAGCAGCACGAGCACGGCGCCGTATAGACCGTAGGCTATTGATTGCTTCGGGTTTGTCATGGGGCACCGTCCTTTGTGATCTTTTGCTCAGTCCTTGCGGGCCATCTAGGCTCATGGAGGTTGTATGCCACGGCTTGCGAAAAAGCAACAGCCGAACACAGGGAACGGTCCGTTCCGCCTCTCGCGCCCTTGCATGACCCTCTTCCGGTCCCTAGAATACGGCTTCTTTCGTGACGGACCGCTTAACATTTCGGCTCGCCTTCGGGTCGTCGGGCGATCGCATGAAGCGCGGCATTGATGCTGGAGCGAATGAGGGAGGTATGACGTGAGTGCCGAAGGCGGCTTCTCGTGATATGAATGGTGTGACACTGCCGGCACGAAATGCGGGATCGACGATCCATTCTGTTTCAAGGAGTCTGGTGTGGCTGACAAACGAGCGCTGAAGTTCTATCAAGCGGATGTCTTTACCTCCTATCCCTTTGGCGGCAATCCGGTCGCCGTTTTTCCTGATGCCGACGGACTCACCGACGACGAGTTGCAAAAAATCGCCAGGGAGATGAACCTCTCGGAAACGGTCTTCGTGTTTTCTCCCAGCGATCCCGGAGCGGTCGTGAAGTTTCGGATCTTCACGCCGACCAAGGAGATTCCCTTTGCCGGCCACCCGGTTGTCGGAGCCATGTATGTGCTTGCTCAAACGAAGTCCCTTTCGATCAAAGAAGCGGTGACGGGTTTGGTCTATGAGTGTAATATCGGCCTGTTTCCCGTCGAGTTACACGCTCGGGGCGGAGAGGTGCACCAGGTGGTCATGACGCAGCCGAAGCCGCAGTTCGTCGGTCTGATTGACAATGTGGAAGATCTGTATCAGGTAGCGAGAGCGTTGGGGCTCTCAAAATCCGTCATCGTCGAGACGAAATGGCCTGTGGAAGTCGTCTCGACCGGATTGCCTGTGTTGATTGTCCCGGTCAGAACCTTGACCGCCGTCAGGTCCATTGCGGCGAACGACAAGGCGGTGGCGGAGCTGTGCGAGCGTTTTGGCGCCAACGGCGTCATGGTGTTCACCACCGTGACCGTTCAACAGTTTGCAACGGCGCATGCAAGAATGTTTGCGCCCTTGATCGGCATTTCCGAGGATCCCGCCACCGGAAGCGCTGCGGGGGCATTGGGCGCGTACCTGGTCCAGCATGGCGTCGTTGAGGTGGCGCCGACGACGGATATTCTTGTCGAACAGGGGTATGAGATCGAGCGCCCTTCGCACATTGTGGTGAGAGTGGAGTCCGACGACGACATCGTTCAATCGGTCAAGGTGGGAGGGGAATGTGTCATGGTGGCGGAAGGGGTGTTGAGGTTTTGAGAGGGGTTCAGGCGGCAGAGAAGGGGGGCAAGAGTCCGTCATTTTCTTTCTGAGGGGGAACGCACAATCAACGGTCCGATCCGTATGAGTGGTCGATGACGCAGGAGAGGAGGCAAGGTGATCCATGAAAGCCGTTCTCTTTCGAGAACATGGAGGGCCGGACAAGCTGTTGTATGAAGAAGTGCCGATGCCGGCGATGGGGCTGGAAGAGGTCTTGATTCGCGTCAAGGCCTGCGCCCTCAATCATCTTGATATTTGGATCAGACAGGGCAATCCGGCTTATCCGATGCCATTACCGCATATCTCGGGGTCCGACATTGCCGGAGTCGTCGAGGAGGTCGGCAGTCAAGTGGACGGGGTGAAGGTGGGCGAGCGGGTCCTTGTCTCACCGGGCCTCAGTTGCTGGCGCTGTGAGTTCTGTTTGGCCGGGCAGGACAATTGTTGCCGTACCTATTCCATTCTCGGCGCCATCCGAGACGGAGGCTATGCCGAATACGTGAGTGTGCCGTTTCGAAACGTGTTGCCGATGCCGGACAATTTAACCTTCGAACAGGCCGCTTCGTTTCCCCTCGTCTCCATCACTGCGTCGCATATGTTGTTCGCCCTGGCCGGGCTGCAGCACGGCGAGACCGTGCTGATCATGGGGGCTGGGAGCGGCGTGGGAAGCATGGCGGTTCAGATGGCCAAGCTGGCCGGAGCCCGGGTCATCACCACGGTCGGAAGCGACGACAAAATCCCTAAGGCCGTGCTGTTGGGCGCCGACGCGGTGATCAATCATGCCAAGGAAAACGTGGCCGAGCGGGTCCGACTGCTGACCGAAGGGAGAGGCGTTGATGTGGTCATTGAGCACATCGGACCCGACGTCTGGGACCTGTCTCTCCAAGCACTGTCGAAAGGGGGGCGATTGATCACCTGCGGGGCCACAACCGGCGCAGAGGTGAAACTGGATCTCCGCTACGTGTTCTCGCGTCAGTTGACGATCAAGGGTTCCTACATGGGGACACGCGCGGAGTTGGTCAAGGCTGCGGAGCTCATGGGACAGAGACGGCTCAAGCCCGTGATCGATCGAATTTTCCCGCTGGAGGAAGCCCGGGCCGCGCAGGAACTGATGTTGAGCCGGAAGTTTTTCGGAAAAATCGTCCTGGTGTGCTGACGGTGTGATGGATAGTAACTCAGGACTTCTTTTGTCAAGCGGGGCAACGGGATGAGACAGGCCTTGTCTCGCAGTTGATGCGTCACCTAATCAAGAAGGAGGAACCTATGCCCACGGTGAGTCAGATCATGGTCAAACGGCCGAAATCGATCGGCCCCAAAACGTCCATCGCGAGTGCGGCCAAGCTGATGAAACAGGCCCGCGTCAGCTCGCTGCTGGTAAAAAAGGGAAAGCAATTGACGGGGATCGTGACGGATACGGACATCGTTCGCCGTGCCGTCGCCAGCGGGAAGCCGTTGGGGAAACTGACGGTCGAGAAGATCATGACGACTCCCATCTGCACGATCGAAGGCACCCAGTCCGTCGATGATGCTCAGGAGATGATGGCCGAACTGGGCGTCCGCCATTTGGGGATTACGAAGAACGGCGACATCGTGGGCATCGTCTCGGTGCGCGATCTCCTCCTGCACTATAAGCGTGTCGCGCAAGCAAGAAAGGCGTCCGAGGAGACCTATTCGGAGCCAAAGATCGGGCAAGATTGACCATCGTCTGCCGGAGCGGCCGACAAGGAGTCCTTTCCGTCAGCGGAAATGGCCGACGGGGAACAGAACCTGCTGTTACAAAGCGCCGCGGGTTTTGAGATCGGTGACGACGGCGCTGATATACAGGGCCATGGCGATGAGCAAGAGGGGAATGCCTACAAAG
>JANDJG010000042.1 GCA_024331085.1 Nitrospira sp.
CCCCACCACGACCGAGCCATCGGCGGAGACGCCGTCGGCCCAGCTAGAGCTGTCCCCCGGCAAGACGCCTAACGGAATGAACTCCGCCGCCTGGGCCGACAGGCTCCCCGCCAGCACAAGGCCGCTCAGGACCCCTGCCGCCACCTGCCCGCCGCCGATCCTGCCGCACACTCCTCTGCGCGTCCCATCTCACCCGCTGCTGCGTCTTCTCCTTCCCTGCCATCCCCGCTCACGTTTCTCTGGCGTCGCCGGCACCATCGCTCCGTTCCTTTCTTTCTTATTGCTCGTGTTCTGGACCGCCTGGTCCTCTCTTGCACCTGTCTTTTCTTGCCCCTTTTCTTGCCCCATCTCGTCCCGTGGCCGTGTCGGCCCGTTTTCTTCCCCCTCGCTCCCGCTCTCGCTCGTGTTTTTACCCTAGGCTATGCCACGCGCCACTTTACCCTCATCACCGGCTGATGTCAAGCCCCTCGTTTTTTATTTTTTCAGGCGGATTTTTCAGGCGGCGGGGGTCTCCGCGCAGGCCTTGTGGCCAGGCCCCGCACGCACCCCTGACAACCGGCTCGCACCGCCGCTTCGGCTCCCCCCGGTCGCAGACCGTTTCCCGCCCCGTCTTCCCTCGTGACCACGCAACCCCTTTGGCCCAGGAACTCCGCTTCCCTCCTCACCTGTCCTCCCGATGCTTTTTCCTCCCGACTCCCTCGCCCCTTTGACCTCTTCCCCTGCCGTTTGCTACGCTCCGCAGGGGCCGGTCGCAATCACCAGCACCAACCGGAAGGGAGCCCGATGACGATCTCAGAGTATCTGGAAGCCAAACGGATGGCCGTGGATCAGTTCCTGGATCAGGTCACGCCGCCCGCCCTTACCCCTCCCGCCACGCTGCATGAGAGCATGCGCTATAGCCTCCTGGCGGGCGGCAAACGGATCCGACCGATTTTGACCATCGCCGCGGCCGAGGCGGTCGGCGGCGAGGCGCCGGGGCTGATGCCGGTGGCCTGCTCGCTGGAATTGATCCACACCTATTCGCTCATTCATGATGACCTGCCGTCGATGGACAACGACGACTACCGGCGCGGCAAGCCCACCAGCCACAAGGTCTATGGCGAAGCGATTGCGATTCTCTCAGGCGACGCGCTGCTCACCATGGCCTTTGACTGGCTCAGTCGCCCCGACCTGATGAAGGGCTGCGATCCGGCCAGGCAGGTGCGGCTGATCCAAGAACTGGCCCATGGTGCCGGCAATCATGGCATGGTGGGAGGTCAAGTGCTCGATATTCAGGCCGAGAACCGGGATATCGACCTGCCGGCGTTGCAAGCGATCCACAAACACAAGACCGGCATGTTGATCCGGGCGGCGGTCCGGATGGGGGGCATCGCCGCCGGGGCGACCGACCGGCAACTGGACGATTTGACCGGCTATGCCGAGGACATCGGTCTGGCCTTTCAGATCGCCGACGACGTGCTGAACGTGACCGGCACGCGCGAAGAACTGGGCAAGAATCCGAACACCGACGCGGAACGGGGGAAGAAAACCTATCCCGCGTTTTACGGCGTGGATGGCGCGAGACGGTTGGCGGATGACTGTGTGGAACGGGCCGTCGGGCGGCTCTCGTCGTTCGGACCGACCGCCGATCCGCTCCGCGACATCGCCCGCTACATCACCGCTCGAAAGCACTAGGAGCGACGATCGAAGACCGGCAACTGATTTCGATGCGTGACAGGCCCCATCCAGACAGACAGTCTTCACCATGAAAGCGCTCGTCACCGGTGCCACTGGGTTTGTGGGCGGCGCCGTAGCGCGCGCGCTCGTGCGGGCCGGCTACGACGTCCGGGTGTTGACCAGAGCCAATGCCGACTTGAGCAATCTCAACGGCCTGCCGGTCGAGCGAATCGTCGGCGACCTGCGCGACCCTGCCTCGCTCCGGGCGGCCCTGAAGGGCTGTGCGCATCTCTACCATGTCGCGGCTCATTATGCGCTCTGGGCAAGGAATCCTTCCATTTTTTACGACGTGAACGTGACCGGCACGGTCAATCTCTTGGAAGCGGCGCGCGACGTCGGCACGGAGCGCATCGTCTATTGCAGCACCATCGGAGCCATCGGCCTGCCGCCCGGTGGAGGACTCGGCACCGAGGAGACGCCCGTGTCGCTCTCGCAAATGGCGGGACACTACAAACGATCGAAGTATCTCGCCGAGCAGGAAGTCTTGCGGCTGGCCAAGGAGGGACTGCCGGTCGTGATCGTTAATCCTAGCGCGCCGGTCGGGGAGGGCGACGTCAAGCCGACCCCGACGGGGCAAATCATCGTCGATTTCATGAAGGGCCGCATGCCGGCCTACATCGAGACCGGCATGAACATCGTGGATGTGGACGATGTGGCCCAGGGTCACCTGCTGGCCATGCAGAAGGGCCGGGTCGGCGAACGATATATTTTAGGCGGCAAGAATCTCCTGCTCCGCGAGGTGTTCGACATTCTGAGCGCCGTGACCGGCGTGAAGGCCCCGTCGCTCAAACTGCCGCGCCTGGCGGTCCTGCCCCTGGCCTATGTCAACCATTGGATCGCCAACATGACCGGCATCCCGCCTCGGATTCCGCTCGAAGGGGTCAAGATGGCCAAGTACAAGATGCACTACGACTGTTCCAAGGCGATTCGCGAACTCGGCATACCTCAGACCCCTCCCGAGGTCGCGATCGAAAAGGCCGTGCGGTGGTTCAGGGACCATCGTTACGTGTAATGCGGGCTCCGTGTGGGGCGGATTAGCGGATCAGGTGTGCGCCGACCTTGCAGCGACGGGGGGAGCATGGTACCGTTCCGCCGACTGTTCCAGGACCGTTGCGTCGAGAAACTCCGGCGATTAAGCATGAGCGGTCGCATCTGACGATCGATGGACTTCATTATCCTGTTTCTCAAGACGGTGGCCTTCCGGCCCTACGTGTTTGTCTTCTTGGCGGCCTTCCTGTATGCCGGCACGCAACTGATCGGCTGGCGCCGGACCTGGCGTTTTTGGCTGATCAGTTGGTTCACGGCCTTCGTTTGCGAATACTCCTCGACGCGCACGGGTATCCCCTTCGGCTGGTATTTTTACAACGGGTCCACGGTGGGGCAAGAACTGTACATCGCGGACGTGCCGTTCATGGATTCGATCTCGTTCAGCTTTCTCCTCTACGCCGCCTACTGTACGGCGTTGTGCCTGCTCTTGCCCTATGATGGATATTCATCGCTTGGGCGGTTCAGATTGAAACAGCTCCGCTTGACCGGCGACGAGCGCACCGGCCTGTCCGTGTTGGCCCTGACCGTCTTTCTGTTCATGTTCATCGACATGGTCATCGATCCGGTCGCCCTGCGCGGCGACCGATGGTTTCTCGGCAAGATTTACTATTATCCGGACCCCGGCGTTCACTTCGGCGTGCCGTTCGCCAACTATATCGGCTGGGCGATCGTCGGAGCTCTGTCCCTCGCCGTCTATGTTCCGCTTGACCGTCGATTGCCGCCGCTTGCCCCTTCCGACTCACCGACTTCCCGCCTGCTCCTGGGCGTGGGACTCTATTACGGGGTGCTGTTCTTCAATCTTGGCGTCACGTTCTGGATCGGGGAATGGTTCATGGGGGCCAGCGGCCTGCTGATGCACCTGCCGGTTCTGGGGCTCCTGATCCATCGGGTCGTGGAATTCCCCTCCACATTCTCTTCTTCCTATCGCGGCGACGTCCCGGTGAAAAGCTGAGAGGACGTTCATTCGCAGAAGGGCACGATTCTCTGTATGATGGAACCGATGGGACCTGCTCGGCAAAAGAGATGTCGCGAAAGAGCCGTGGCGGGGAGCCTGCGGGCCTTGCTGGCGCTATGGTGCGTCTCTGCATTGCCGTGGGATCTTCCGGCGGTTCATGCGGCCGACAAGCCGGTCCAACATATCGTCGGCACCGTCGCGGCCATCGATCAAAAACGTCTCGTCGTCACGACGTTCAAGGGCCAAACCATCTCGATCAAACTGACGAAACAGGTGCGATACAAGGACAAGACCGATCCGCAATCCAATCGCCCGCCCGCCGTCGGCGACCGGGTGATCGTGGAGGCCGTTCGAGACAAGAAAACCCTGACCGCCGTCACCGTCCACTATTCGCCCACGAGTCAACCGGCCGAACCATCCGGCTAGCCGACTGGCCCCGACAGGCTCTTGACAATGGCAACCATTCGCTTCTTCCGCTTCTCCCATGAGTCGTCCCGGCAGGGCGGGCTCCGCAACATGACGGCTCGCGTCCTGATCACCGGCGTGGCGGTGTTTCTGGCCGTGGCGACCGTCCCGGGCCTGGAAGCCGACAGCCTGACGGCAGGCATTGCGGCCGTCCTCGTCTTGACCATTCTCAATCTGATTCTCCGGCCGATCCTCCTGCTGATGACCTTGCCGCTGATCGTATTCACCCTTGGGCTCTTTCTGGTCGTGCTGAACGCTCTCCTGCTGGAACTGACGGCTTACCTGGTAAAGGGCTTTACGGTGTCGGGATTCTGGTCGGCGGTCGGCGGGGCGCTCGTCATCAGCATCGTTACGACCGTGCTCACCGGTTTGACCGTTGACCGCCACCCGCCGCCGACTTTTCCGGACGAGCCCCGCCGCCCTCCCAAGATCATTAATCCTGAGTAGGGCTGACCAAGCCGGTGAGCAAGATTCGTCGATCGGCGTCATCTGGCATCTGGATGGTACGGAAGTTCCAATGGCCTTCAGCTTGACGGAACAGTCTTCCCGACGGTAGGGTACAACCTCCTTGGCTCTCGTGCCCGCTCGGGAGAGCACCGAATAGACCGGAGCATGTTCATCCCATCGCGTTCACACATCCATTCGGCATGATGACCGTACTCCTCTGGGCGATCGCCATCGTGGTGGTTCTTCTTCTGATCGGGATTGCTCTGTACCTGCTTTTCCCTCGCAAGTATCAATCCGCGGAGTCCGTCGCCACGTCCTATGACGACTGGACCAACGACGGCATCCTCGAGTTTTATTGGGGCGAACACATCCACCTGGGGCACTATGGCTCTCCGCCCCGCAAGAAGGATTTTCGCCAAGCCAAGGCGGACTTCGTCCATGAAATGGTGCGGTGGGGCGGGTTGGACAAGCTGCCTCCCGGCACGACGCTGTTGGACGTAGGCTGCGGCATCGGGGGTAGCAGCCGCATCCTGGCGCGAGAGTATGGCTTTGCCGTCACCGGCATCACCTTGAGCCCCCAGCAAGTCAGACGAGCCCGAGAACTGACCCCCCCGGAGGTGACCGCGCGATTTCAGATCGATGATGCGCTGGCGCTTTCATTCCCCGACGCCAGTTTTGACGTCGTCTGGTCGGTCGAGGCGGGACCCCACATGCCGGATAAGGCCCGCTTTGCCGCGGAACTCTTGCGCGTGCTGAAGCCGGGCGGCATTCTGGTCGTCGCCGATTGGAATCAGCGGGACGATCGCCGCGTTCCGCTCAATTTTTGGGAACGGCCGGTGATGCGACAACTGCTCGATCAGTGGGCTCATCCGGCCTTCTCCAGCATTGAAGGGTTCTCGGAATTGCTGGAGGCAACAGGACTGGTGGCGGGCCGCGTCACCACGGCGGATTGGACCGCCGAAACCATCCCCTCCTGGCTCGATTCCATTTGGCAGGGAGTGGTCCGTCCTGAAGGGATTGTTCGGTTCGGCCTGATCGGGGTGATCAAATCCTTGCGAGAAGTGCCGACTTTCCTGTTGATGCGACTGGCCTTTGGCACAGGGCTCTGCCGCTTCGGGATGTTTCGGGCGGTGCGGGCCGATGTCCCGACAAGCCGAGTCCTGTCCGCGCAGACGGAAGAACGGCTTGTCCGATCGTAAGCCCGGTCCGCCCCCTCACCGCCATCGCCGGATGGCGTCGCCCATGGTCTTGAGCGTCACCGATCGTCCTCCTTCTTTAAGACAAGCCTGGCACAGGCACACATCCTCCGGCATGGTTTTGTTAGAGTCGGCGGCACTCGGTCGAGCCGGAGACAGAGACAGGTCGAAACACCAGCAGTGGCCTTTTCCGGCGGCCAGTTCACACTCATTCGGTCGCTCACAGAGCGGGCAGACAGAGGGATCGAGCGGGGGCCTCTTCATGATGAGGCTGCCCCGGCCAGTCGACGGCGGACGTGCCGCGCCGCCTCCACCATATTCGTCAGCGCCGCCTCGACCTCCGGCCAGCCTCTGGTCTTGAGCCCGCAATCGGGATTCACCCACAGCCGTTCCGCCGGCACCACACGGCCGGCTCGGAGCAAGAGGTCCGCCATTTCTTCCTCGTCCGGCACCCGGGGCGAATGGATGTCATAGACGCCGGGGCCGATCTCATTCGGATAGTGAAAGCGGGCAAAGTCCTCCAGCAACTCCATCTTCGAGCGGGAGGTCTCGATCGAAATGACATCGGCATCCAGATCCGCAATGGCCCCCAGGATATCGCCGAACTCCGAATAACACATGTGGGTGTGGATCTGGGTCTCATCTCGAACTCCGGCCGTGGCCAGTCTGAACGATTCCACCGCCCATCGAAGATAGGCCTCCCATTGTCGGCGGCGGAGGGGAAGGCCCTCTCGGAGCGCCGGTTCATCGACCTGGATCATCGCAATGCCGGCCCGCTCCAGATCGAGCACCTCGTCGCGGAGGGCCAGGGCGATCTGCCGGCAGGTCTCCTCGCGCGGCTGGTCGTCCCGCACAAAAGACCACTGGAGAATCGTGACCGGCCCCGTGAGCATGCCCTTCATCGGGCAAGACGTCAGTGACTGCGCATACACGGCCCATTCCACGGTCATGGGGCGCGGCCGCGCGACGTCGCCGACGATCACGGGCGGCTTCACGCAACGGGACCCGTAACTCTGCACCCATCCCTGCTCGGTGAAGATGAACCCGTCCAATCGCTCGCCGAAGTATTCCACCATGTCGGTGCGCTCGAACTCGCCATGCACCAACACATCAAGCCCGATCGCCTCCTGTTGTTGCACGCACCGGCGGATCTCGTCCTTGAGAAACGCCTCGTACTCGGCGGCCGCCATCCGCCCGGCCCGCCAGGCTGCTCTGGCCGCCCGGACGGCTTCGGTCTGTGGAAACGACCCGATCGTCGTCGTGGGGAGCGGCGGGAGGTGGAAGCGAGCTTTTTGTTTCTCGGCGCGAACCGGATAGGGTGAGCGCCGCCGCATCATCGAGTCGGTCACCGCCTTCATTCGATCCCGCACCGCGGGATTACAGACCAGCGGCGACACCGCACGACTCGATCCGGCCGCGCGTGATTCATGAAACAACGGACCATCCGGCTTCTCCGATCGAGCCGCATCGGCCAAGGCCCGCAGCTCGGCCAGTTTTTGCTTCGCAAACGCAAGCCAGCTTCGGACCCCTTGATCCAACTTCGCCTCTTGACGGACGTCCACCGGCACATGGAGCAGCGAACAGGAGGGCGCGATCGATATCCGATCCACCCCCAACGCCATGACCGCCCGACGGACGATCGCATGGGCGGCATCGAGATCGGCTCGCCAGACATTCCGGCCGTCAATCACTCCCAGAGACAGGCTCATCGCCGGAGGCAACGCGGCCAAGACCTGATCCAACTGTTCCGGCGCCCGAACCAGATCGACGTGCAAGGCCTCGCAACCGGACGCCACGGCGATCGGAAGATTGTCTTCGAGCGCCCCGAAATAGGTGGTCAGCATCAACTTGGGACGGTCTCTGTTTTTCGTCAGCCCGGCCAACGCCAGGCGGTACGCCTCCTTCGCCTGATGATCGAGATCGAGCACCAGACAAGGTTCGTCGAGTTGCACCCAGCGCACCTGTTGCTCGGCCAGTGTGCGGAGAAGCCGTTCGTATACCGGCAGCAACCGATCCAACAGATGAAGAGCGGTCTGTTCCTCGGCGCTTCCCGCCATTTTCGACAGCAACAGAAACGTGACGGGACCGAGGATCACCGGCCGGGGTTCGATGCCGAGCGCGCGGGCCTCGCCGAGCTCCGCCGACAGTTTCGACGCATCAAGCGAAAACTGCTGGGCCGGCTCCAGCTCCGGGACGATGTAGTGGTAGTTCGTGTCGAACCACTTGGTCATTTCCAAGGCCGGTACGTCGATGCCGGCCTGCCGATCCTGGAGCCCGCGCGCCATGGCGAAGTACCGGATCAACGGATCGGCGATCTTCCGATACCGCGGCGGCACGGCGCCGACGGCCACGGCCATGTCCAGCACGTGGTCGTAGAGCGAAAAGTCCCCCACCGGGATATGATCGATGCCCGTCTCTTTCATCGCGGACCAATGGCGGCGTCTCAACTCGGCCGCGATCTGGTGCAACTCTTCCGCGGCAAGCCGACCGGCCCAATAGGATTCGAGCGCCTTTTTCAATTCGCGGGCCACCCCGATCCTGGGATGACCGAGACACGCGGCAAGAACGGACATGTCGCAGACTCCTTTCGCTCAACAAACTTGTTTCAGCGGAATCCCGCCCATCGGCCGACCGTGATCCTCTAGAACGCCGCATCGAGGGCGACTTCTCCCGTCACCCCCACTTGATAGGCCGACACCCGCCGTTCGAAAAAGTTGGCCAGTTCTTGAACATCCTGGAGGTCCATGAAGGGGAATGGATTCCTCGACCCGAATCGTTTCCGGAAGCCGAATGCCGCCAGCCGTTGATCCGCGACACACTCCAGATATTGCCTCATGTCGCGCAGGGAGAGACCGGCGATCCCTTCGCCCAGCAGATCTTCCGCGAACAGAGTTTCGCACGCAACGGCCTCCTCGATCATCCGCCTCACATCGGCTTCAAACCGCTCATCGAACAGCTCCGGCTCCTCGTGCCGCACCCGGCCGATGACTTCGAACGCAAAGGCCATGTGGGCGCTTTCGTCGCGAAACACCCAGTTGGTGCCGCCGGCCAGTCCGTGCAACAGGCCGCGCGACCGCAAAAAGTACACGTAGGCGAAGGCGGCGAAGAAAAACAGGCCCTCGACACAGGCGGCGAAGCAGGCGAGATTTCTCAGAAACAGGCTTCGTTTCTCGCGGGAGTCCAGCCTGTCGAGTCCGTGGATCGCGTCGATCCAGCGGAAACAAAAGTCGGCCTTGTTGCGGATGGACGCAATGGTCTCCACGGCGGCGAAGGCGGCGAATCGCTCGTCCGGATCGGCCACGTAGGTGTCGAGCAGGGTCAAATAAAACTGCACGTGCAACGCTTCTTCGTAGAGTTGGCGCGACAGGTACATGCGCGCCTCCGGGGCGTTGAGGTGCTTGTACAGATTGAGCACGAGATTGTTGGCGACGATGGAATCGCCCGTGGCGAAGAAGGCCACCAGCCGCTGCACCAGATGGCGCTCGGCGGGACTCATTTTCGATCGCAAATCCCCCACGTCGGTCGAAAAGTCCACCTCCTCGACCGTCCAGGTGTTTTTGATGGCGGCGCGGTACATCTCATAGAACACGGGATAGGTCATGGGTCTGAGGGTCAAACACAGGCCGGGATCGAGCAGTCGCGTCGGTCGTTTGACATGGCTCATTGGCAGGCCTCGCAGACGTCGGGGTTTTCGAGTGAACAGGAAATCGCCTTGACCGCCGAATCCGAGCCCGACGGCCGAGCGGAACCTCCCGAAGCTTCCGCCGGTCGTCCCGACGAAGCGGCATCGACTGTCGCCTTCGCGATCCTCGTCGCCGGGCGGGACCGCAGATAATAGGTCGTCTTGAGCCCCTTCTTCCAGGCGTAGAAGTACATGCTCGACAACTGGCCGATGGTGGGACTCTCCATGAACAGATTGAGCGATTGGCTCTGGTCGATGAAGGGACCCCGGTCGGCCGCCATGTCGATGAGCGACCGCATCGGGATTTCCCACGCCGTCCGGTAGATCGCCCGCAGGTCGGCGGGGAGTTCCTCGATTCCTTGGACCGAGCCTTCCGCCAGTTTCAGCTTCGCGCGAATCGACTCGTTCCACAGGCCGAGTCGTTTGAGGTCCGCGACGAGATACCGGTTGACCTGGAGAAAATCGCCGGACAGGGTCTCGCGCTTGAACAGGTTCGAGACCTGCGGCTCGACGCACTCGTAACAGCCGGCGATCGAGGCGATGGTCGCCGTGGGCGCGACGGCGATCAGCAGCGAATTGCGCAGCCCATGCTCCTTGATGCGCGCCCGGAGCTTCTCCCACCGATCCGGGTGCGTCGGAACAATGCCCCACAAATCGAATTGCAGTTCGCCACGGGCCGCCCTCGTTTCCGAAAAAGCAGGGTGCGGACCTTTCGCCGCGGCGAGATCCGCCGAGGCGGACAAGGCGTGATAGTACACCTCCTCGGCGATTTCGGCCGACAGTTCCCTGGCCTCAGGCGCATCGAACGGCAACCGCATCTGAAAGAACACATCCTGTAAGCCCATGACGCCCAACCCCACAGGACGCCAGCGAAGATTCGACGATCGCGCCGATGCAATCGGATAGTAGGTGAGATCGATCACCCGATCGAGCTGATGAACGGCGCACTGAACGGTACGGGCCAGCTTGTCGAAATCGACCGTCACGGTTCCATCGGGGCCGCCGACGGTATGACGAGCCAAATTGATCGAGCCCAGGTTGCAGACCGCCGTCTCGTCCCCCGACGTCACCTCGATGATTTCCGTACAGAGATTCGACAGGTGGACGACCCGTCCGGGAAGCGCCGTTTGGTTGCAGGTCCGATTGGCCCGGTCCTTGAACGTCATCCACCCGTTGCCGGTCTGCGCGAGCGTGCGCATCATGCGCGCGTAGAGTTCGCGGGCCTTGACCGTTTTCACCGCGAGACCGGCTTGCTCCGCCCGCACATAGGCCGTTTCAAATTCGTCTCCGTACAGATCAGGCAAATCCGGCACGGTCTTGGGATCGAAGAGGCTCCATCGGTCGTCCGCCTCCACCCGTTTCATGAACAGATCCGGAATCCAGTTGGCGAGATTCAGATTGTGCGTCCGCCTCGCTTCGTCGCCCGTGTTGTCCCGCAGCTCCAAAAACTCCTCGACGTCGGCGTGCCAGGGTTCGAGGTACACGCAACAGGCGCCCTTGCGTTTGCCGCCTTGATTCACCGCGGCGACGGAGGCGTCGAGCGTCCTCAGCCAGGGAACGATGCCGTTCGAGTGTCCGTTGGTCCCGGCGATCAACGAACCCCGCGACCGGACACGGTGATACGCCAAGCCGATGCCTCCGGAAAACTTCGACAGAAGCGCCACATCCGCGTAGCGTTGATAGATCCGTTCGAGCGCGTCTTCCGGCGAATCGAGCAGGAAACAACTCGACAGTTGTTCATATCTGGTTCCGGCGTTGAAGAGGGTCGGGGAACTCGGCAGATACTCCAACGACGAAAACGCTCGATACAACTCCAGCGCCTCCGATACCGTCTCGGCCAGCGCGCAGGCGATACGCAGAAAGAACTGCTGCGGCGTCTCGATCACGAGCCGCGAAACAGGATGTTTCAGCAAATAGCGGTCATAGAGGGTCCGCAGTCCGAAATACTCGAAGGCGCGGTCGCGCTCGGGATCGATCGCGTCGTTGAGCTTGCGGCTGTTCTGCGCCACAAAGCCGTAGAGCCGGTCGTTCACCAATCCCAGCCGATGGCCCGCGGCGATCGATTGAGAAAAGGCATGGATTTCCTGGTTCCGCACTTCCTTGTCGATATAGGTGGCGAGCAGGCGCGCCGCGAGCTTCGCGTATTGCGGTTCCTCGACGATCAACGCGGCGGCCGTCTGGATCGACAATCGGTCGAGTTCGCGGGTCGTCGCGCCGTCGTAGAGCCCGCTGATCGTCTTGGTCGCGACCCGCAGCGGATCGACGTCGGACAGGCCCGTGCAACATCGTTCCACGGCGCGGACGATCTTCATAACATCGACCGGTTCCGTGGAGCCGTTGCGTTTGGTCACCCGCATGGTGCGTTGGGGAGAGGCCTCGTCGCGCCGGCCCTCTTGAGAAGGGATTTCACCCGACGTTGAAGATGCGATCGCGCTGCGAATCGATTCATTGGCCATGAAGATCCTCCTCGCTTGGTCAAGTCGAACAAGGGATGCGGTCGTTGCGACGCACCGCAAGGAGGCGGCATCGGACCGACACACGTAGGAAACAAAGACGCGTTCGGACCGACCGGCATCCCCGCGGATGCTTCATCGCGCCTAACGAAATGGAGAGGAGACGGTCGTGAGATCGGAACGGAAGAAAAGACGTGACTCCGAACCAGCTCAGACCGATCGCCCTCCCTCGAGGCGTCAAGGTCGAACCGGTTTCGGTTGTCTCTCCGTCGCCGGGCGCCGGCAGGTCTTCGGGCTCGCGAGCGCGCCGGCTCTCGCCGGATTCCTTCCCCACGACTTCCCGGCCTCGTCGGCCAGTGTTTGCTTGCGGGGTCGTTCTCGCTTACCGCTGCGGGGCAGCCCCGGATTCGCACCGGGTTCCCTCTTCGTCACCGACGAACGTCGGTGAACCGGCACGCGCGGGAGTCTAGAAGGGAGTCGGTATCTTGTCAAGGGGGAGAACGTCTCCCTTCCGAAAAAACGCCCCCACTCGACCGCCATCAACGAGAGGCTGCGACGGCGGATCGACTCTCGTCACTTCCCCTCACGACGGGATCGAGGTTGAACGCAATACTGATGCGGGGCGCGGTCCCGGTATAGACGTTGACGGCATGAAACAGCCAGCCGGGGAACAGCAAACACTGGCCGGCGGAGGGGGTGAAGGACACGGTGGTGCCGGCATCATGGAGTTCGGGTGTCTTATACCGAAGATACGGGGCCAACATCCGAGGCAAACAGCCTCGCGGATCGAACAGCCGTAATTCTCCGCCGCACGAACCGCTCGTGTCGCCGGCTGCCACGTAGTACACGCCGGACCAAAAACTGCCGGGATGAGCATGGGTGGCGTTGCTCCCGCCCTTGCGGTGAACGTTGGCCCACACCTCGGCCACCTGCCAGTCAAGCCTTCGCTCACCCTGTATGGCCCCTTCCGCCAGTTCCGTCATGTGCGAAGCGACCCCGATGACCCGGTCGAGCAACTCGCGCAACGGCGGCCCGGCCCATTCCAACATGGCAAGATCATGAGGCGAGGACCAGCCGACGACCTCGGGATCGGCATGGGCCCGGTGCGTGGCTTCCCGCTCCAGAATCGCGCGCGACAGGTCGGCGTTGAGCCGCTCGGACTGTTCCACCGTAAAAATGAGCAGCGGCGTCGCAAACAGGGGAGCGATCGACACTTCGATTTCTCGGGGCACGGTCGGTTCACTTGTCATCAAAAGTACTTCCTGTTTGGAACCCGGGATGGGGAGGCACTGTATTGTTCGAGGCAATCGATGTCAAGCGCGCGCCGAGCGTCGTCCGACGGAGTCTCTCGCCGCAGGATGTCCCCGACAGCGCAAGTTCGCCGGCGTTGCGTTCACAATCCGTCGATCATGTCGCAGGGTCCGCGATTCCTTTTGAGCGCGGCGACCAAAGAGTAGCTATTCTCCCTCATTCCGGCTACAATGCGGCCTCGTATCGCCGATCGATCCATGACCACACAGCCCGTTCGAACAAAACCGACACCGGAAACCCACCTTCAACGGACGCTCAATTCCGCCCTGAACGACATGGCGGCGGAGGCGGTGCTGGCCGCGATCTTTCATCAGGAGAACGGCCCGCTCGTCGAACGGGCATCGCGCGGGTTCACCCCACGCGATGTTCAGGCGATTCTTCGAACCCTGTCGGGATACGGAACGGCCATCCCCGCCGCATCGGGCCAGGATCAAGACTCGGGGCGGACGATCCGCCTGCGCTTGATCGTGCCCGGCACTAAATCATTGCTGGGCGTTCCTCTCCGTCACCTCGGTCGCATCTACGGTTATTTGGTCATCGGGCACAAAGAAGGCGTCGCGTTCTCAAAAAAAGACAAGGCGATGTTGGAGCAGGCCTGCGACAACGTGACAAAAGCGCTGGAGCGGGAAGGACTGTTCAATACCGACGTCGTCCTCGGCCGCCCTTACGTCACGCAGGAACCGGCGGCGGCGCCGGCGCCGGCCGGAACGGAGATGTTTCCGGCGCTGACGAAACACTTCTCTCCCGAGCTCCAAACGAAGATCGAAGCGGTTTTGACCGAGGCCGGTCAATTCGTCGCTTTCGACCGAGCCTGGGCCTGCTACTATGATCCTCTAGCCGGCAACGTGGAAGTGCTGGGCATCGTCGGAGATGCCAAAAGCGAGCAAAAGGACGCCAAAAAAGACTTGAAACCCGGTCAACGGTTGACGCTCGACAGTTCCGCCGCGGGCTGGGCCGTCCGCCATCGCAAACCCCGCGTCGATCATGATCTCGCCTCGACGCAAGGCCGGTTCTTGGACCATAAACATCTGTTCAAAGATCGCTTCCAATCTTCACTGGTCGTCCCGTTCTTCGTTCGCGGCCAAGTCGGAGGCACCCTGACCCTGGGATCGAAGGAACCCCAGCGGTATCAGACGACCGACGCCCGCACGCTGGAACCCATCATTCTCAAGCTGGCGGATCTGCTCCAGACACCAGCCGTCGCTCCAGCCATCGCATCCACGACGGGCGACGCCGCGCACCAACCGGCGGCCTCGGTCCCGCTGGAACCGATCATCCGAAAACAGGAGCGCCAAGCCGCCATCGGAGAGTTCAGCGCGTTTTTGGCTACCGAGATCCGGGAACCGTTGGCTTCGATCCGCTCGCAGCTCGAAGAAGTCACTGCAGAAGGCATCTTGGACTTCGATCCCCAGACGCGCGTGGAAAACGCGATGCGCGACCTCATTCGCATCGAGGCGATTTTGAACGAGATCCTCGACTTCGCCAAGCCGCTGGAGCTCAATCGCCAGCTTTGCCGCATTCCGGAGATTTTGGAAAGTTCGCTGATGGTACTGGCCACCGACCTGGAGGCCACCCGGATTCACGTCACCAAGGATTACGCCACGATCCTTGCTCCGGTGCGCGGGGACGAAACCAAACTCCAGCAGGTTTTCTTAAGCATCTTCCGAAACGCCTGTGAGGCCATGACGCCGGGCGGCCACCTGCACATCCAAGTCACCCAACATCGAGCGGGGAAGGGAGTGGACGTGCAGGTCCTCATCAAGAACAACGGCGCGCCGATTCCGGCCGACCTCGTAGACAAGGTGTTCGAGCCGTTCTTCACTACCAAACGATCCGGTATCGGCCTGGGGCTCCCCACCGTCAAAAAGATCGTCGAGGAGCACGGCGGAACCATCGCCATCAGCAGCGCCCCCGAGGAGGGAACCACCGTCACCATCAAGCTCCCGGGTGTCAGCAGAGGTCCTTCCTTCCGCCATCGGGGGCGAGGACGCCGGCCCCATCATCGCCGGACGACGACCAACTGAGCCGCGCCCGGCCTGGCCGGATGTAGGGCAGGTCGCCCGCCGTATCCAGCCGTCCATAAAAACCCTCTTCGGCGATGTTCTTCGCTTTCGTTGTCTTCGCGCTTTCCGTTTGACAGAGCCCGTTCGTCATGGCTATGATCCCGCTCGTTCGGCACCGGCCCTGGCGCTCGACGTCGTGAAGATGATAGCCGCGACCATTGTCTCTTCATCATCTCTTCATCAAAGGAGTAGAGGTATGAAATTCGTCACCCTCGCGACGGCGACGACGTTCGCCGTCTTCTGTCTGATTTCGGTAGCCTCGGCCAATCCGGCTCTGTTACCCAAACACGAAGGCTACCCCATGAAGAATGCGGAAAGCCCCGTGACCGGTCAACCGACGGCCAACGATCCCGGTCAATCGGACGCGCACGGCACCGATGCCTTGCTCAAATCCGCAGAATCGATTAAGAAGACCGAACAACATCTGGTCAAGACGGACAACCAACGGATCGTCGAGAGCCAGGGAGCCGGCCGCCTGCCGGCCGTGCAAGGGCCGCAGGTCAAAATCGATCCGCCCGTCAAGTCCGCGACGAAAGTCAACCCGGACCGCAAGATTCCCTGATTCATCTATCCCCTGATTCATCTTACGTCGACAGCGGGGGTGACGGTCGTCGTCCCCGCTGGGCGATGCCGGTTCACCGGCCGCGAGCCATCGGTCTTCAGCGCACGCGACGTTTTCCTAATCGATTCGCAACCGAAATCGCCATGGCTTGTGCGCCCACTCCCCCGCGTAGTCCACACCGATCCTGGGAAATCGGTCGATCCGACCGCGCGAAACGCGAGCGCCTCGATCCTCAAACCATAGAGATTGCCCGGCCGTCAGATCGAGTCGATTGAGCGATCGATCGATGTCGAACGCGCGGCAGAGACGACCGGGCCCGTCGATGATCTCGCCGTCGACTTCCACGGCTCTGATCAGCACCGCCGCCGGAAATCCTTCCCGTTCCGTGACCACGTTGAGACAATGGTACACCCCGTAGATCAGATAGACATACGCCACGCCGGGCGGCCCGAACATCACGTCGGTTCGAGCGGTTCTCCCCTTCGAGGCATGACAGGCCTTGTCCTCGGTCCCCACGTAGGCTTCGACCTCGACGATTTTTCCCGCCAATACCTCTCGGTCTCTGTGTCGAACCAAGTACTTCCCGATCAGATCCCTGGCGACCGTGAGAGTCGGCCTTAAAAAATACGGCCGTGTGAGCACCATCGTCGATTCCATCTCGTTCTCCTCGCCCCTGTCAGGCCGCGAGAGAGACATCCTGCCATTGATCATTGAATCATCCTTTGCCGAGTCCGTGCTCTTGACTCAAAATCGCCACGCCCGGACCAGAGGCTCAGACCTCCGTCGCCCGACAAACGATCGATGGTTTTGCGTTAACCGGAGAGGGTGTCTGTCGCAGGGTCCAACACGCGGTTCGGCACCAGATAGTTGCACACATAGTCACGCACGGCATCGTCAAGGGCGGTGACCGGACGCTCATAGCCGGCCGCCCGCAATTTTCCAATGTCGGCTTTGGTGTAGTATTGATAGCGGGGACGCAGATCCTCGGGCATGTCGATGAAGTCAATGTGCGGTTCTTTCCCCAATGCCCGAAACACGGACAGGGCCAATTGTTTCCACGTGTGCGCCACGCCCGATCCGATATTGAAGAGTCCCGCGGCGGTCCGGTGCGCGGCGAGGTGCAAGGTCATCGCCACCGCGTCCTTCACGTAGAGAAAGTCCCGCTGCTGCTCACCGTCTTGATACTCACGCCGATAGCTTTTAAACAATCGGATCGTTCCCTCGGCTTGCGCCTGCGCCGTCGCCTTGTTCACCACGCTCCGCATGTCACCCTTGTGGTCTTCATTGGGTCCGAATACATTGAAGTACTTGAGGCCCACGACTCGGTTGAGCACGCCGGCCCGCCACGCGTATCGATCGAACAACTGCTTGGAAAACCCGTAGGCGTTCAGGGGACGCAGCCGATCCAGATCCGGATCGGTGTCGCTCATGCCGCCGCTCCCGTCTCCATAGGTCGCGGCCGATGAGGCATAGAGGAACCGGGCGCCCGTTTCGAGCGCCCAGCCGCAGAGTGTCTTCGTGAATTCGAAGTTGTTTTTGACCAAATACTCGACGTCGCGCTCCGTGGTGGACGAACAGGCGCCCATATGGAGGACGACGTCGAATTTGCCCAATGATCCATTGAGCAAACGGGGCAACAGTTCGTCGGCTTCAAGATAATCTTGGAACCGAAGCGGGCTTAAATGGCGCCATTTGTCCGTCGATCGCAAGCGGTCGACCACCACCAGGCGCTCGCAGCCCTCCCGATTCAGTCCCCATACCAGGGCGCTGCCGATAAAACCCGCTCCCCCCGTCACAAGGACGCGGCTTTTTTCGTCGAGGCGACTCACGTCGCTACCAATCGAGGAGGTAAGCAAAGATGAGCGGCGCCACGATGGTGGCGTCCGATTCGATCACGAACTTCGGCGTGTCGGCGCCCAACTTGCCCCAAGTGATCTTCTCGTTCGGCACGGCGCCGGAATAGGAACCGTAGCTGGTTGTCGAATCACTGATTTGACAGAAGTAGCCCCACAGAGGCACCTGTTCCATCCGTAGATCCTGGCTCAACATGGGAACGACGCAGATGGGGAAGTCCCCCGCGATCCCGCCTCCGATTTGGAAAAAACCCACCGACTGAACGGCGGACTCGCGCCGGTACCAATCGGCCAGTTCGATCATGTATTCGATGCCGCTCCGAACCGTGTGCACGTTGCCGATTTTTTTGGTGATACACTGGGCCGCGTACATATTGCCCAACGTCGAGTCCTCCCACCCCGGCACAAACATCGGCAGATCCCGCTCCGCCGCCACGTGCAGCCAACTGTCCTGTGGATCGATTTGATAATACTCCTTCAATGTTCCTTGGCGGAGAACACGATACAAAAATTCGTGCGGGAAGTACCGTTGGCCGGACCGGTCCGCGGCCGACCACTCCTGGAAGACGGCCCGCTCCACGCGGCGCATGGCTTCCTCTTCGGGGATGCAGGTGTCGGTCACCCGATTCAGGTGCCGCTCAAGCAACCGTTGCTCGTCCCGCGCGTTCAGTTCTCGATAATGGGGAATTCGCTCGTAATGGTCATGGGCGACCAAGTTGAACACGTCTTCCTCAAGGTTCGCCCCCGTGCAGCAGATGGCATGCACCTTGTCTTTGCGAATCATTTCCGCGAGCGACAGGCCCAGCTCCGCCGTGCTCATGGCACCGGCGATTGTCACCAGCATCTTGCCGCCCTTTTCCAAGTGCGCCCTGTACCCGTGCGCCGCGTCTTTCAGCGACGCGGCATTGAAGTGCCGATAATGGTGATCGATAAATTGCGAAATGGACGTCGGCTTCATATGCGCATCTCCTTTCCGGTTCGAACCGTTCGGCTTGTGGAACAATCTCCGCGTCGATCGAACCAGGCGGATATTACCTCATAGGCATCGGCCAAGCAAATCACCATTCTCGAGGACGATCCGTTCAAAAATACCACGCCATCCCTCCCAGGAAGGTCCGGGGATTGCCCGGCACGAAATGAATGTCCTGGACTCCCGCCGGCTCGTTCCTCAGTCGCGATTCGAACGCGAAGATCGCCTGTTCCCACTCGGTATCAAACAGATTCTGCACGAACCAGAAAGCTTCGAGCCGCCCGTGCGGCAATCGCACGGGAAGGCGATACCGCTGCGACAGATCGAACGTGACCCACGACGACGACCTGATGCTGCGATCCTCGATCAGCGGCCGAACGCCCAAGTATGTTGCTTGCAGTTGGGAGGTGAGGCCTTCCGGCCAGTGTAGAATGGCCGCGCCGTAGGCCGTGTATTCCGGAGCCAACGGAACGGCGTCGCCGTTTCTGAATTCCGCATGGGTCCAGGTGAAGCTGCCGTGGACGTACAACGGCTCCCACACCTGTCCTCTCGCCGCCACTTCCACTCCCTGCCGCCTGGTGGCCCCGCGGATCTCGGTCGTTCCTTCGTCGCCGACGAAGACAAGCTCCGACTTGAGATCCAAGCGCCACGCCGTGGCGATCAGCTCGAGCTTCTCCGATCCCCATGGTCTCGATCGAACCCCGACCTCGTAGCTTCGCGCCCGCGCCAGCGGCGATGCGCCGAGGGCCACCGCCGACCTGGCGTCGTTGCTGTGGAACCCTTCACCGTAGTTGACGAAGAACTCCGTCCTGGCCCAGGGGCCGAGAATCATGCTCATCTTGGGGAGAATAATACCGGACCCTTTCCGCCCCTCCGGTTGCTCTGCGCAGGTGTCGCAGCGATTCGCCACGTGGAACGTGAAAAATTCCCCGCGAATTCCTCCCGCGAATCGCAGCCACGAGAGCGGCTGAATCTCGGCCTTGGCGAACGGGGCATACGAGACCGTGAAGGTCTCACTATCGACGGTGGTGCCGGCGGGAATCCGCAGCGTCTGCGCGCCCAATTTTGTAGAGACGTCGTCCACTCTGGTCTGGAACCCCACGGTCCCGATGGCCGGCATGCCGAAAAGGTCCACCCGCTGCTGGTAGCCGACATCGCCGCCATAGACGACACGACGGTCGAATTGCGCGAAGCCGTCACCGTTGGTCGGGTCGTTCAAAAAAAACGTAAAATCGGTGAACAAATCCAATCGATAGTATTGGCCGTACACGTTGAGAAACAACCGCCCGCCCGACATCGTATCGTAGTGATAGTTGAGATGGCCCGTCGTTCGGAGCGTGTTGCCTCCCTCATAGGGATTGATTGCTCCGAAGCGATCGAGCAAACCGGCCGTCACGGCGCGCAGCGGAATTTCGCCGGAGCCGTCCCATCGCGCCTGAAGAAACGTCGCGGTGAATCGCAGCTCATCCCGCTCGGTCAGGTTGGTCGTGAGCTTTCCCAGCACGTTGGTTCGATGATATTGGTTGTCGTTGAGATACGGCCCGTTCGTGTAGAATCCTTCGGCGGCCACTAACGTGCGCGTCCGCTCCGTGCTCGGAGAAAACATCAAGAGATATCGCTGGGTGCTGAATTCCCCGCCCGCGCCTTGAATCACTCCCTCCTTGACCAGATCGCGCGTCCGAAAATTCACCGCGCCCGCCGTGACGAAATCGCCGTATTCCGGGAGATAGGCCCCCTTGTGGACGTCGATGCCCTCGATCGTTTCGGGGATGATAAAGTTGAGATCGGTGTACCCTTGTCCATGCGCGTGGCTTCTCAAGTTGATCGGCATGCCGTCGAGAAAAAAGCCGACGTCCGTCCCGTGATCCGCGTCGAAGCCTCGAAGGAAATATTGATCGGCCTTGCCGGCGCCGCCGGAATGTTCCACGGCCACGAAGCCGGGAATCAACCGCAGCACCTGCGCGGGGCGACCTTGAGGCTGCAGCAGAATTTCCTTGTCCGGGATGAACTGCTGCGACGAGGCGGCGACCGGTTCTTCGCCGATGACCGCGACCTCCGGAACTTCCAGAACTCCCTCGTCCGGATCGTG
>JANDJG010000043.1 GCA_024331085.1 Nitrospira sp.
CGTGTTCATCAATCTCATCACCAACGCCGTCCAGGCCATGGAACGGGGCGGCGTGTTGACCATCGTCACCTCCACCGTCGACGGAGCGACGGTCGTCAAAATTTCCGACACGGGGCACGGTATCCCGTCGGACGTGATGGGACGGATCTTTGAGCCGTTCTTCACGACCAAACCACCCGGCAAGGGCACGGGGCTCGGACTATACAACATCAAGAACGTCGTTCACCGCATGCACGGCTCCATCGACGTCGAGAGCCAAGTAGGACGGGGGACGACGTTCACCGTCACCTTTCCGCATGACGTGCGCGTGGAAGACGGAAACCCGTCATGAGTACGACGCCATCAGCCGCCCCTCGCAAGACACGCTGGGGGCTCAAAGCCAAGTTGATCGTCTCGATGCTCGTGGTGGGAACCGTCCCGCTCGTCATCGGGCTCGGCATGGCGTTCTGGCAAGGGTCGAGGGAAATCCGGGACGTAAGCGGGGAAAGTTTCAAAGCCCTCGCCATGGAGGCGGCCAGGAAACTCGATCTCCTCGTGGCGGAGGAAATCGCCCAAACCGCCCGTATGGCCAACGATCCGGCGATCATCGGCGAACTGGAGCACCGGCGGGATACGCCGCAGAACCATCGGGGCGCCGCCGTCGAGACGAGCGGCTTCGAAGCGAAATGGGCGGCCGGCGAGCCGAACACCGTGCGATCCATCATGGAGAACCCGTTGAGCGCCCTGCTGCGCGAGTATTACACCGGCATCCACAACGCTCCCGGGCAATTGCAGCCGCAGATCGTCCGCGCGTCCACCAAGATGCTGTTTTTGACGGACGTTCACGGTCTCCTCGTCGCCGCCATCGGAGAGAAGCCGGAGCTCCGCCACGACCGAACCCGCTGGTGGCAAGGCGCCTACCACAAGGCCGTCGGGCGGCTCTTCATCGAAGACATCCACTTCGACAAACGAGTCAACGCCTACGTCTTCACGATCTCCGTCCCCGTGATGGACCAATTGCGGTACGAAGTCGTGGGGGTTCTCCACCGCGTGATCGACGCCAAGGAATTCTTTTCTCCGGCCACGCACGCCATTCGCTTCGGGAAGACCGGCCACGTCATGCTGATCGACTCGAACGGCCTCGTCATCAGTTGCCCGATCCTACCCACCGGCGTCCCACTGTCCGATCCGACTCTCGTCCCGCTCGTGACTCCTCTCCAACCGGGCTGGGTCCAAGCCTCCAGCGACGGCCACGGCGGGCACTCGACATCCGTGATCGGATTCGCGCCGCTCCCGGAAACCAGCCGCGCGACCAACGGCTCCATCGAGAACGGATCGTGGCACACGTTCGTCTGGCAGGCGTCGGACGAGATCTTCGCCCCCATCCAGCATCTGTTCACCTGGGTGACCGTCTTCGGAGCCGCTGGTCTTCTGTTGCTGGCCGGGCTGGGTTACTTCGCGGCGAGCCGCATCGTCACGCCCGTCCGGCAACTGGCGCAGGCGGCCCGCGCCATCGGACGCGGCGAGCTCAAGACGCCGATCGACATCCGATCGGGCGACGAGCTGGAGGAACTGGCCGAAGAGTTCAATCGCATGAATCAGCAACTGAGCGCGGCTTTCGCCGGCCTCACCGACCAAGTCGAATTGAAGACGCGGGAGGTTCAAGCGCTGCAACAATCGACCGACCATATTTTAGACGCGGTCTCGACTCCGATTTTTCTGATCGACGCCGACGAACAGGTGCGGTACGTCAATCGAGCGGCGCGCGAGTCGTTCGGCATGCGGCTCGACCAGTCGTCACCGATGTCCCTCTTCGACGTGCTTCCACTGGATTCCCCGGCCCGCCAGCGCCTGCGGCAGGAGTTTCGCGGCGACGGCACCGCCCTCGCTCGCGAACAACTCTCCGATCGGAAGGTGCCGCGCGACCCCCTGGCGCCGGCCGGCGATCAGGAGCCGTCCGATCATCGTCCGGAATTTCACATCGGATCGCGCCTCTACCACTATCAATGGTTCCGCTTGCCGGCCAGACCGGGACAAGATCCTGTCATCGGGCTGGTTCTGCGCGATACAACCGACGAAAGCCGCCTGCACGATCAGCTCGTCCAAGCCGAAAAATCCGGCAGCCTCGGCGTGTTGACCGCCGGCATCGGCCATGAGCTGAACAACCCGCTGTTCGGCATCATCGGACTGGGCGAAGCGATCCAAGAGGAACAAAGCTTGGAACGAGCCAAAGCCCATGCGCGCGACATCGTGGCGCAAGGCCGGCGCATGGCGACGGTCATTCGGGATTTCGCCGGCGTGGCGGGGAAAGAAGAATGTGATCAAACGGTACCCGTGTCGCTGGAAGAAGAAACGGATCGGGCCTTGGCCATCGTCCGATCGGCAAGCGACATGAAGAACGTGGTCGTCAATAAACTGTATGCGGGGGGCGTCCGCGTGTTGGCGAAGCCGGACCAGCTTCAGCAAGCGTTGGCGAACCTGCTCACCAATGCCGTTCAAGCCATGAAAGGAGCGGGCACGTTGACGCTGACCACGGCCTGGTCCGATCGCGGCGGCACCGTGACGATCACGGACTCGGGCCCCGGCATTCCCAAACAGCACCTGTCGAAAATTTTCGACCCCTTCTTCACGACCAAAGGCCAAGGCGAAGGGTCCGGCCTGGGGCTGACGGTCGCGCGGCGGATTATCCGAAAATTCGGCGGCGAGCTTCGCATCGAGAGCGGCGAGGGACGGGGGACGACGTGTATCGTGACCCTGCCGGCCCCTCCCGCCGCATCAGGGGAGGGTACATGGGATCCATCCGCATCACAATCCGAATCGCCGTCTGCGCGTTTGTCACCGTAGGATGCCTGTGGAGCGGCGCCTCATTTCTTCACGCCAAGGAGACCCTCGGCGCCGACGGCATTCCGCCCGATAAAGTCGCCGACTACATCCATGCGATCCTCGAGGCGAACCGCACCGTTTACACCACCTCGATCGTCAACCGTCTGCAAGAGAAAGGACTCCTGTCCGCGACGGAACATTGGGAGCAGGACAATACCCTTCCCCTCCCCGCCCAACTTCTTCAACATACCGGCAGAATCGTCGCGGAGAGCGGGCGCGGGATCCGCTTTCGGCTGATCGGCTTGTCACCGATCTATCAGCGCAACGCCCCCGCCACCCAGTTCGAGCGCCAAGCCCTGGAAACGCTTCGGAAACGACCGGATCAGCCGGTCACCGGCATCGTCACCAGCGGCAAGAAACGTTACTTCCAAGCCATCTACGCCGACCGAGCGGTCTCCCCCGCTTGCGTCTCCTGCCACAATACCCATCCCTTGAGCCCCAAACAGGACTTCAAGTTGAACGACGTCATGGGCGCCATCGCCATTACGATCCCCTTGGAGTGACGGAAGACAATGACTCTGCACGGTTCCGATCGTCACGCGCGAGATGGAAACCTCGCCTTGCGGCATCTCGATGATCGACCGGTGACAGACGGGGGAACGTCATGACGACGCGGGAGGGGGCGGCATGTCCGCTTCGACGGCTTGATATTCTTCCCGATAAATTTGGACGGCCGTCATCAACAGACTGACAAGCACGGGCCCGACAAAGATTCCCAACACTCCATACAACGCCAACCCTCCCAGCACGCTGAGCACCAGAAGCAACACGGGAATCTGCACGTCCTGCCCGATCAGCCACGGGCGGAGGACGTGATCGACCATGGATACGACGCCGACGCCCCACGCCAGCATCATGAGCGCCTTGCCGGCCTCCCCGGCCCACAGAAGGTACAGACCGACCGGCCCCCATACCAGCGCCGTGCCGCCGAAGGGAATGGGCGCCAACAGAATGGTCAGCGCCGTGAGCACCACCGGGAACGGAACGCCCAAAGCAAGATAGGCCAATCCGGCCAGTACTCCCTGTACGATCGCCGTCACCAAGACCCCCTTGACGACCGCGCGGATCGTCTGATCCAAGCGGGCCATGATTTTCTGCTTGTGCGATTCGTCCATCGGAATCAATTGATACCAGGACGAAAACCAAGTCCGGCCGTCGCGGTACAAAAAGAACAGCACCAGCAACATGATGAAAAAATCCGTCACCAGCAGCACGGCGTTTTTCAACAGGTCACCCATCCGTCCCACGAGAAATCGGCTGACCGCCGTGACTCCCGCCACGACCGATTGTTCGAGGGACATTCGTTGGAGATCGATTCCGGCCAGCGTCGTCCGCAACCATCCTCCGATGATCGGGATGGTCGCCACCTGGTCCGGCAACCGCTGGAGTCCTCCGCTCTCAACCCAGGCGCGCATGACCTCCTCCGCCACGCCGGCCTCGTGCACGAGCAACACGCCCATCAAGACCAACGGCACGACGACCATGCCCAGCGCGCCTATCGTCAGCACGGCCGCCGACAGGGTCTCGTTCCCGTTAAACAATTTCGACAGCCGTCGGTGGAGGGGAAACGTTCCGTGGGCCAAGAGCACGGCCCACAGCGCCGGAAAGACGAACGGTTGGAGGACAAGCCCCATCTGGTACAGCAGCAGACCCAGCAGGGCGAAGAAAACGATCGAGAACAGGTGCTGTCGCGTCATCGAATGTCGGGGGGATGCGAGATGCCCCTGTGTTGATAGCAGATCCCGATGAATCTGTCACGACCGGGAATCTGAACGGGACGTGGAACGGGAAGCGACGAGGAACCCGTCACAAGGCCGCCCCGGACACGGAACGGGGCTAGAGATCTTGATCTTTCGCCAGCAAGGCCACCGGCCGCCCGCGGTGCTGATTCATGTCGCGGACGTTGTTGCCGGACAATCGCGGCGCCTCCTCCGGCCAGCCTGTGGCGCCCATGTCGCTGAGGCCCTGAAACTTGGCGCCTTCCTCCATGATCATGATGGGACTGCGCACTTCACCGATGAGAATCGCCGTCTTGAACAACTGCACCCGGTCGGTCGCCTTGACCGAGGCCTTGATCCGCCCGCTGCTGATCAAGGACCCGGCGGTGATCGTGCCCTTGACCACTCCGTCCTCCCCCACAATCACTTCGCCCTTGGTGTGCACGTCCCCTTCCAGCCGACCGTCGATCCGCACGGTCCCCTCGACCCGGATCTCACCCTTCATCTCAACTCCCTTGGCCAGCAGGGTGATATTGCCGTCGTCCATGTACCCGCTCTTTTTCATGACGGTCTCCTCGGTGAATCCGTTGCGAGCCTTAGCTTACCGCAAGAGTCGATCGCCTCCTAGCAGTAGTTGATTCACGAACAGCCGGCCGCTCAGAACAACCCGAACGCCCGCTTGAGCCGTTCCCACAGGCCTCCGCCGTGGATCTCACAATAGTCGGCCGGCTCGGTGCCGCCGATGAACACCTCGGTGATGGGCTCCGGACATTGAGCGGTCGCCAGTTGACCGGTTTGGGGATCGATCCGGCGCTCGACCACTCCCTCAGGCATGGGGAAATCCGGCTGATCGGGTGGGATCAGCCGCGCCGCCAACTTGCTCCAGATGGGAAGCGCCGCCTGCGCGCCCGTGAGTTTGATCGGCCGTTCATCGTCGAATCCCACCCACACGCCGATCACGAGGTCGGTCGTATAGCCGATGAACCAGGCGTCGCGGTATCCATCGGTCGTCCCCGTCTTGCCGGCCACCGCCCCTTCCACGCCCAGATTCCTTGCTTTGGCGCCGGTCCCGCGATCGATCACGCCCTTGAGCAGCGATGTCACAAGATAGGTTCCTTGCGGAGACGCGGCCTGGCGCCGATCCGCCGCTCGATTCCAGACCGCCTCGCCGGTGTCGCTGTCGACGCGAGAGACGGTCGAGGGGCGCACCATCACGCCGCCGTTGGCCAACCCGCCGTATGCCGAGGCGATCTCCAGCAGAGAGACGGGAGAGCTCCCCAAAGCCACGGAGAGATCGCCCGGCTGCGGCACGGCAATCCCGAACGCCCTCAACAGGTTAAGAAGCGGTGCGAGACCGGTACGGTGGGCGACCCGCACGGCCGGGACGTTCAACGACTGTTCGAGCGCCGTCCGCACCGTCACCCGACCGTGGTACTGCCGGTCGTAATTCTTCGGCGACCACGGACCATCCTTCGCCTCCAACGTGACGGGCTCGTCGTCAAGCAACGTCGCAGGGGTGAGGCCCGCCGCGCCCTGCGTTCGGGCCGCTTCAAATCCCGCCAGATACACAAACGGCTTGAGCAGCGAGCCGGCCGACCGACGGGCCTGCGCCGCGCGGTTGAATTGACTCATTCGATAATCGCGTCCGCCGACCATCGCGAGAATGCGGCCGGTTCTCGGCTCCAGCACGACGACGGCCCCTTGAAGCGGCTGTCCCCCTTCTTTCAACCACGGATACGTCGTTTCCAACTTGACCAACTCCTGTTGGAAGACCTGTTCAGCTGTTCGTTGAATCCACGGATCAAGCGTCGAGAAAATCCTGATTCCCTTCGGAAGATCGCCGACGGCGTCCTCCGCTTCGCGCAGGAGATAATCGACAAAATGCGGTGCGTCGCCCACGGCATCCTGGGCCGGTACGATCTTGACAGGCCGACCCGCCGCGTTCGCCCACGCTTCTTCCGACACAATGCCCTGCTCCCGCAATCGGCGAAGCACCACGTTTCGCCGCTCCGTCGCCTGCGCCATATTTCTCATCGGCGAATAGCTGTTGGGGCCTTTGATCAACCCCACGATCATCGCCATCTCTTCGACCGACAACTCGTCGAGCGTTTTCCCGAAGTAGCGATGGGCCGCTTCCCCGACACCATAGATGGACACGGAGCCGGACTGTCCCAGATAGATTTCATTGAGATAACTTTCGAGAATCTCCTGTTTGGTGTACTTCAACTCCAGAACGACCGCGGCGACCAGCTCCTTCAGCTTGCGGCCGATCGTCCGCTGCGGCGAATAGTAGAGATTCTTCGCCAATTGCTGGGTCAACGTGCTGCCTCCTTGCACGACGGCGCCGCGCACGAGGTTCGCCCAGAGGGCCCGGCCGATGGCCAATGGGTCGATGCCGACGTGAGAGAAAAACCGCCGGTCCTCGATGGCGAGCACCATGTCGATCAACCGCGAGGGAATTCGATCGAGCCGAACCCATTCTCTGACCTGTTTGGAGCCGTCGCGCATGCCGCTGATTACGGCCGGCTCAAGGAATACCCACGGGATCGGTTGGCCGTCGGGCATCGAGCGAAGCTCTCGAATCTTCCCGGCGGCCAACCCAAACCGCACATGCTTGGGGGGAAGACGGCTTTCCGGCTGCGCACGCAGAAAAATCTCGATGGCATCGTCCGTCGCGGCATATTCGCCGGCCGCCCGCGGCGGGGCCGACACCGGCCGATAGCCCAACTGCCGCAATCGATCGACCAGCCCGGAATGAGCCACATCAAGACCCGGCGAGACCATGAACGGCGTGCCGTAGATCAGAAGAGGCGGATGCTCATCGCTCCTGGGAAGCGTCAGCGTCGCCGAGAGGATAAGCCCATAGCTTGCCAGCGCGATGACGCCTGCCGCGATCAAGCCAAGCAACACCGGCAGGCCACGGCGGAGCAGCCGAGCTCGACTGTATAGAACGTGATCGGCCATGGACAAGCATATCGCGTACCTGCCTAGAAGGAAACCGCTCCTCGACGACCACGGTCATCGGCAGGACGATACGAACCGGACGCCTCGTCTTGGACGATGCGTTTGCTTGTTTCATTGGACAGGCATGCGCCGCTCTCTTTTGAGAGGGCGACGCCATCATATGCTGGACCTCGGTAAAGCCCTGATGTATAGATGGACGACACGACAAGCCGATTACGCACGGAGCCTCGCGGGGAAGCCGGCCGGTCGTCTCGACGGATCTCGCAAAACCCCGCCGCCGCTCGGGTCGGCACAGGGGACGAGGGTGACCATGGCCTCCATCTTGATCGTCGACGACGAAGAACCGGTCCGCGCTTTTTTGCGCCGTGTTCTTGAAGAAGACGGACACACGGTCCGCGAGGCGGCCAACGGAGCCGTCGCGCTGGCGCTCTATCGGAAAGACCCCGCCGATCTCGTGATTACCGATATTGTGATGCCCGAGCGAGACGGCATGGACGTCCTGCTCGATCTCACGCGGGAATTCCTGGACGCCAAGGTCATCGCCATGACGGGCGCGAACGGCGATGAGCATATGCTGCGCGTCGCGAAACTCTTCGGAGCGAGAAAGGTCATCAAGAAGCCGTTCACGGTCGAAGAAATCCGTCGTCTCGTTCGCTTTACCCTGGATCATTGACGGCGCGCGTCACCGCCCGCCCTTCGGAGAGCATTCAATCGGTCTTCCCGTCGGACAACGCCGTCACTTCACGGCCCGCGACGGCCGCCACAACGATCCGGCGACCATCCCGATGCCGGCCATGACGAACCCCACAAGCTGAGGCGGCCAACAGGAATCGGATGGGATCACCCACTCCAATCCAAGCCAGCTCGTCAGGCCGATGACGATCGCACACAGAGCGCCCTGCGTGGTCGCCCGCTTCCAATACAGCCCCGCGAACAGCGGAATAAACGCCGCTACCAGCGTCACCTTATAGGTGTTGACCACCAGTTTGTAGATCGACGCGTCGGACAAGAGCGCGATGGCCAGCACCACGCTGGCGAAGCCGACGAGCACGACGCGCATGAGGCGCAGGAATTCCGAATCGTTCAGCCGGGGAAGCCCGGGCCTGATGACGTTTTCGCTCAACGCCACCGACGGCGCCAGCAAGGTGGCGCTCGAGCAGCTCATGACGGCGGACAGCACGGCGCCGAAGAATGCGACCTGCGCCGCAAGCGGCGTATGTTGCAGAATGAGCGTCGGCAAAATCAGTTGCGAGTCCCGCTCGAGCAACGCGCCGAACTTCGCGGGATCGACGAGCGTCGCCGCATAGGCCAGAAACATCGGGACGAAGCAGAAGGCGAAATAGAGCGTTCCCCCCAACAGCGAGCCACGCACCGCCGTCCGCTCATCCCTGGCGGACGTGATGCGCTGAAAGACGTCCTGCTGAGGAATGGACCCCAACATCATCGTCATTCCCGCTCCGACAAAGGGGATCCACTCCGCCCATCGCGGCGGCGGAAACAAATCCAACTTGCCGGCGGCGGCCGCGTGTTCGATGACGGTCTCCACTCCGCCGGTCAGGCCGCTCACGACGGAGACGATGTACAACAACCCCCCCATGATGACGGAGATCTGAACGAAATCGAGAATCGCGACGGAGAACATGCCGCCGAACGTCGTATAGACGAGCACGATGGCGGCCCCGATCACGATGCCGACGGGTTGGCTTACCGCGCCCTCCGTCACCACGTTGAGCACCAATCCGAGCACTTTGAACTGAGCCGCCACCCATCCCACGTAAGAAGCGACGATGCACACTGTGCAGAGGGTCTCGACCGTCCGGTCATAGCGCAGGCGATAATAATCGCCGACGGTGAGCACGTTCAGCCGGTACAAGCGCGGCGCGAAAAAGAGTCCGGCCAGGATGAGGCAAAGACTCGCGCCGAACGGATCGGCGATGACGCCCCGCAATCCCTCCTTCACGAACGTCGCGGAGATACCGAGGACCGCTTCGGCCCCGAACCAGGTCGCAAACACGGTCGCCGTGACGATGGGCAGGGGCAAACTCCTGCCCGCCACGGCAAAATCTTTTGCATTGTGAACGCGCGTCGCCGCGTACAACCCGATCCCCACGGAGGCCAGAAGATAGAGAAGGACAAACCCGAGCAACATGCGGCTCCACCCCAAACGCAACCAAAGGCCCGGTCACTGCGAAGGGCGGATTCTATCGAGGGGTCGTGACAAGGAGCAATGGGCGCAAAAAAGAGATTCTCTTGCCGCGCGCAAGGCATGTCTGCGGGAGAGGCAAGAGGTTTCGTCGATCGACACGCGCCGACGCCGCGAAACCGATGAGCGCCGGGGTCAACGAACAGCGCGTAAGAACGGAAGGACGAGGCGAAAATCAGCCGAAGGCCTCCAATGCCGCCGCCGAAGGCCGCAGTCAAAACCGCCGTGTGGAGATTTATCTCAAACCGGTGGCCGAAGGGCAGGAAAAGTATAGGAGCAGACAGCGCTCACACCGCCCCCAATAGACGTCGCTCCGCTGCGACACAATAGCAGGAACGAAAAGGCCCTAGACCGCCCAGTATCGGGAGGGGCCGAACACCAGACGGCACCCGACCAGGCAAAGCCGACCGCATGAGTCGACCGGCAGCGACTTGGTCCATTGAACGTTGTACAAACCGACCGAGCGACTCCAGCGAGATTCGGAGATCCGCAGCTCCAGAATCTGTCCCACTTGGGGGAAACAGCCCGTCAACAAGAGAATGCCATGGGCGCTTCGATTCAAACTGTACGCCTCTCCCTGTTCAATAACCGCGCCGGTCTCGTCTATCGACGTACAGATCTCGTACTCGCAGACCTTCTGTTCGGCGGTTCGTATTTCCTTCCGGCGATTCGGGGAAAAGACATCAAGCCCCTCTCTCAGAAAAACACTGTCAACAATCTGAGCGGATACGGTTTGAGGGATATAGGGTCCGACACGAACGATTTCGCGAGTTCCCAGTCTCATGACGGCCTCCTTTTTGAGGGAGTATGGAAATGAAAATGATAGGTAATCTTCACATAGCAGCAAGGGTCGTGCCCCTGTAACACCCTCTTTTTTAGATGCCATCCTTGAAAGCATTCCGAAGTGTCCCCCTATTCGCTTATTTCTTTCTTTTGAATGGCTTTTGCTTCGCTCTCCACGCTCGACATAGTGTATCCACTGAATTAATCTATTGTTTTAGAAACCGTATGAGTTTGCCTACCATGAGAATGACGTGCCCTTCACATCGACCGCCTTTAGAAACCATCACCCCTGAATCCCGGAGGGATGGGAGAAAATTGAGAGGTGCCGCGAGCTGACGCCGGGGAGCAATCCCGCCGCACGTGGCTCTGGCATTTTTAAATTGACGTGGCGTAGAATGCGCCCCGTACTATGCGCCCCAGTTCGAGCAGGGAGGGTCATCCATCTACAGACCGTATCGGCCAGGCGAACGCCTTCACAAGAAAGGAGACATCCCATGAGTGCACTCAATTGGGTTGGAATCGTCATGTTGATCCTGGCACTCTTTTTCAACGAGCTGTTTCTGGGGATTAACGCCTGGTATGATCTGAACACCGGCGCCATCATCGCGGCCATCGTTTATTTGATCGCCGGCGTCACACTTTCGTTATGGCCGACTCCCAGCGATGACCAGGCCTGACTGACCCTTTCTCCTTTTGAAACTGCGGACGAGGAAAAGTCTGAGAAGAAGGGGTTGTCATGCGCCCCATGGAAGTCGGTCGGCCTCCTCGTCCACCTGCAATGAGAAAGGGCCTGGTGAATATCCAGATGAAGGCTCTTCCCAAAGAAGCACGCAGGCGTCAAGCGTCGTTCGCCGAAACAAGCCTATCCGCTCGGTCACGCAAGGTGCTCGTAATCGACGTCGGCGGCACCAATGTGAAAATTCTGGCCAGCGGTGAAACGGAGCCGCGCAAGTTCCCCTCCGGCTCCGCTTTGACCCCTCAGAAGATGATTCGGCAGGTTCGTCACCTTGCCCGTGATTGGACCTATGACGCCATTGTGCTGGGCTATCCTGGCGCGGTCATCGACGGCCGCCCGGCGGCGGAGCCAAAGAATCTCGGCACCGGGTGGACAACCTTCGACTTTCAGAAGGCCTTCGGCTGTCCGGTGAAAATCATCAACGACGCGGCAATGCAGGCCGTGGGGAGCTACGAGGGCGGCCGGATGCTGTTTCTTGGCCTCGGCACAGGGCTGGGCTCCGCACTCATCACAGACGGCGTGTTGATTCCAATGGAACTCGCTCATCTGCGGTACAAGAAAGGCCGGACCTATGAAGACTACGTCGGCCGGCGAGGGCTCAAACGGCTCGGAAAGAAGAAATGGCGCCGCGCGGTCCAGGACGTGATGACATCACTAAAACAAGCGCTTCTGGCCGATTATGTGGTGGTGGGCGGCGGCAATGCGAAACACCTCACGAAGTCGCCGGATTGGGTGCGGCGCGGCAACAATCACAACGCCTTCATCGGCGGCTTTCGTCTGTGGGAGTCCCTGTGGGACCAACGGCCGATGTGCCTGATCCGGTCCGCTCATGCGGTGAATGGATCGAAAAAACTAAAAGCCGAATGATCCCGTGTGCTCGGATGTTACTTGACAACACCGGCCATCAACGGCCACGGTACCCGTCCGGAGCAGCCTCGGCATCGTAGCAACCCGATCCGCCTTGCGCGATCCCCGGTCTCGCCTTGACGGCGTGAAAGACACGGAAGATAAGGCAGCGACGGCCACTCATCATCGAGAACAAGACGCTCAGGATTTTCCATAAATACATCGGCGCACAAAATCGCCTTGTCCTTGCCGACGACAAGGCCCGGACGGGATTTGTCAAAAAAGAGCGTGCTTTCTCCGGGCGCTGCCTCGGCTGCAAGGTCTGTATCCAAGGAGCATCGCATCTGCTAATCATGTTCAGAAAATGTCCTCCTGCATAAATCGCCGGTTACGAACCGGACCACACGGCAGGGTCTCCTGTCGATTTCCGTCTCTCCCGACGACTATCCGATGTGAGCGGTCCACTTACCAGCAGAGAAGGAGGATGTCATGGCACAAAAAACAAAGAAGCAGAAAACCAAGAACAGCAAGGCGGAAGCCAGTATCGTTTGGTTTGAAATTCCGGCCGATGATATCGAGCGAGCCAAGAAATTCTACGGCTCGCTCTTCGGCTGGACGTTCGACAAGATTCCATCGCCCATACACGACTACTGGCACATCGATACGGGTGGCGCGGATGCCTCACCGGACGGAGGCCTGATGCCGCGCATGCATCCCCAACAGCCCATCACAAACTATGTCAGCGTGCCCTCAGTAAGCAACGCGAGCGCGAAAGTGAAGCGACTCGGGGGAACGGTTTGCAAATCGAAAACCGCGGTGCCAGGCATGGGCTACTTTGCAATCTGCTCAGATACGGAAGGCAACACGTTTGCACTGTGGGAAACGAACCAACGAGCCAAGTAATATCGGATAATTCCATCAGCCTCACACCCACTCAATTGACTTGGAGTCCATCATGAAATATCTCTGCCTCATCTATGTTGAAGAGAAAGTCCTGGACGCGCTCCCAAAGAACGAGCGAAAGGCTATCTCGGACGAATCAATCGCCTATTGTGGCGAACTGCAGAAGATCGGCCGGCTTCTTGCCGCCTCTCCCCTTCACCCAGTGGAGACCGCCGCAACCGTCCGGGTCCGCGAAGGAAAGACGACGACCACCGACGGGCCTTTCGCCGAAACCAAAGAGCAGCTCGGGGGATTTTTGATAATCGACGTGCGGGATTTGAACGACGCCGTCCGTGTTGCCTCCCGATTTCCCGCCGCGCGCATCGGCAGCGTGGAAGTCCGCCCGATGAAAGAGCTGGAGCAGGGCTGCGCCTGAACGCGCAAGCCGCAATGGGAGCCACCGACGCCTCGCCATGGCTGAGTAACCGTCACTGTGACTCGATGAGCGACGATGTCATCAGCCGGGCACGCGCAACAGCGGAGGACATCTACCGTGCCGAGTCCCGCCAGGTACTGGCCACGTTAATCCGCCTGCTCGGCGACTTCGACGCCGCGGAAGAGGCGCTGCACGAGGCCTTCGCCGCCGCCGTGGAACAGTGGCCTCGGGACGGTGTGCCGGCCAACCCGCGCGCTTGGCTGGTGTCCACCGGGCGCTTTAAGGCGATCGACTGCATCAGGCGGCGCGCCCGTTATGATGCGTCGTTGATGGAACTCGCCCGGCATATCGAGACGACCACGAGCAATCTGCCGGAGGAGGAAGACGACAACCCTATCCAGGACGACCGGCTGCGGCTCATTTTCACCTGCTGCCATCCGTCGCTCAAACCGGAAGCCCAGATCGCCCTGACGCTTCGCGAAGTCTGCGGCCTCACGACGGAAGAAGTGGCGCGGGCGTTCTTAGCGTCTCCTTCGACGTTGGCGCAACGGATCGTGCGGGCCAAAGCGAAGATCCGTGATGCGCGCATTCCCTACGAGGTCCCTCGGCCGTCCGAACTGCCGGCGCGGTTGGATGCGGTCTTGCACGTCATCTATCTGGTGTTCAATGAGGGCTATACCGCCTCATCGGGAGCCTCGCTGACTCGATCCGATCTTTCCGGCGAGGCCATCAGATTGGGGCGGCTGCTGTTGCAGCTCCTACCGGAGCCTGAAGCGATGGGCCTGCTCGCCCTGATGCTGCTCCACGAGTCACGACGTGCCGCACGGACTTCGGCGACGGGAGACCTGATCCTCTTGGAACACCAGGACCGCTCGCGGTGGAATCGCGACCATATCGCGGAAGGCATCACGTTGGTTGAACGGGCGCTGTCGTCGAAGCGGTTCGGTCCCTATACGCTGCAGGCGGCGATCGCAGCAGTCCATGCCGAGGCTGCCACCGCCGCCGAGACAGATTGGGCCCAGATCGTCGCGCTCTACGATCTACTCCGGCTGGTCGAACCGTCGCCGATCGTCGAACTCAATCGCGCGGTGGCGGTCGCGATGCGCGATGGGCCGGCGGCCGGGCTCGAGCTGGTCGAAGCGATTTTGGCGCGCGGTGAACTGAGGGATTACCATGTAATCCATTCTGCTCGGGCAGACCTGTGCCGGAGGCTTGGGCAAACACAAGAAGCGCGAAGATCCTACGAGCGAGCCCTTGCGCTTACGAAACAGGAACCGGAGCGGCGGTTTTTGAAGCGGCGATTGCATGACCTGTGATAGGGGCTGAGCATGGGCCCAATCTCAAGCCCCGATCCGAATTCCAGACGCGCCACCTTGACCCAGCAGTGGTTCTCAGGGGACGGCTCATTGGCCCGTCCCGCGTCGGTCCGCCCTTTGCCGACGGGCTTCTCTTCCCCTGTCCACTCCCTGCGCTTCCAAGAGGACGGAGAGTCCGCCTGCGGACCTTACCGCTCTTGATCCATCGTTATCAGGCGTGCGTGTTTCACGCCTTCTAAGACGCCTGTCGATTTTCGGCCGGCCGCGCGACTATCGTATGTCGGCAGGCCACCGGAGAGGAGCCCATGAAGTACCTGTTGTTGGTGTACCACAATGAAGAGGCGTTCGCGAAGATGAGCGAGGCCGTGCGGAGCGACATGCTGGCGGAATCCATCCGGCTCTGCCACGAGCTTCATGCGAAGGGCCAATATGTGCATGCTTCGCCGCTGCAGCCCACGTCCACCGCGACCTGCGTCCACGTGCGGCACGGCGCACGCTTGATCACCGACGGGCCGTTCATTGAAACGCGCGAGCAATTGGCGGGCTACTTTTTGATTGACGCGCGCGATCTTGATGACGCGATCGCCGTCGCCGGCAGGATTCCGGGCACGCGGATTGGAACGGTGGAGATCCGTCCGGTTCGAACGGTGCCGGGGCTGCCGAATGAGTAGGGACGCGGAGCGCGCTCGACACGACAAGGACGGCGACAGAAGGAGAATCGCACCATGGCCGACGTGCAACCGATCAGCCCCTGCGTAAAAGGACCGATCGCGTGGAAAGGAGCGTGACATGAGCAGCATACGGTTATTGGTCGGAACCAAGAAGGGCGCGTTCATTCTCACGTCGGACGGCAAACGGAAACGGTGGGACATCAACGGCCCTCACTTTGGCGGCTGGGAGCTGTACCATCTCAAGGCCTCACCCGTGGATCCGAACCGGATTTACGCCTCGCAAACGAGCAGTTGGTTCGGCCAAGTCATTCAGCGATCCGACGACGGCGGCAAGACGTGGACTCCTCCGGGCACAAAACCTGAAGATCTCATGGGGCCGGACGGCATGCCGGCGGGGACCAGCAACATGTTCGCGTACGACACCTCGATCGAAACCGGACGACCGTTGACGACGCACCAGTGGTATGACGGCACACAGAAGCCATGGGAGTTCAAGCGGGTGTGGCATCTCGAGCCGTCCTTGACCGATCCAGATACGGTCTATGCGGGCGTCGAAGATGCCGCCCTCTTCCGCTCCACCGACGGCGGGAAGACGTGGCGCGAACTGGCCGGCTTGCGCGAGGTGAAGGGCAGTCTCTGGCAGCCCGGCGCGGGCGGCCTGTGCCTCCATACGATCATGCTGGATCCAGCCGACCCGCAACGCCTCTACGTCGCCGTCTCGGCTGCGGGCGCTTTCCGCACGGGCGATGGCGGGAAAACCTGGCGGCCGATCAACAAGGGACTGCGCTCGCAGTACGAGCTGCCCGACCCGGATGCCGACGTGGGCCACTGTGTGCACCGGATGGCCATGCATCCGTCCCGTCCAAACGTGCTCTTCATGCAAAAACATTGGGATGTGCTGCGGAGCGACGACGCGGGCCAATCATGGCATGAAATCAGCGGCGACTTGCCGAGCGATTTCGGCTTTCCGATCGATGTCCATGCGCACGAACCGAATACGATCTACGTCGTTCCGATCAAGAGCGATTCGGAACATTTCCCGCCGGACGGCAAGCTGCGCGTCTATCGCAGCCGGACAGGGGGCAACGAGTGGGAGCCGCTCACGAAGGGATTGCCGCAGCAGCACTGTTATGTGAACGTGCTGCGGGACGCGATGGCCGTCGATCAACTGGATCCCTGCGGCATCTACTTCGGAACGACCGGAGGGCAGGTCTATGGGTCCGCCGACGGCGGCGACAGTTGGGAGCCGATCGTGCGTGATTTGCCGGCGGTGCTGTCGGTGGAAGTGCAAACACTGCCATGAGCAACGTGAAGCGTATCTCCTGAAACGTCGTTCGCGAGCGAGATACGAGCGACGCGATACGAAAATGATTCGCGTGGTCCTCCCCCAACACTTGCGCACACTGGCCAGGGTGGACGGCGAAGTCCGGTTGGACGTGCCGGACCCGGTCACGCAGCGCGCCGTGCTGGATGCGCTGGAGCGGCGTTATCCGATGCTGCGCGGCACGATCCGCGATCACGTGGCGCTGAAGCGCCGGCCGTTCATCCGGTTCTTCGCCTGCGAAGAGGATCTTTCTCATGAATCCCTGGACGCGCCGCTGCCGGAAGCGGTGGCCAAAGGGGAGGAGCCGTTGCTGATCGTCGGCGCCATGGCGGGAGGGTGAGGGTCGATTGCAAGGCCATGCCGGCATCGGATAGGATCGGTGCAACCAGCGTGCGATTTGGGCGTTCAAGAACGGAGCGATTGACGAGCCGAAAAGCAACTTCTTCTCACACTCTTTCGCGCGAGGCCTCCATGAAACAGACGTGCGGAATCCTTGGGCTCTGTTTGCTTTTGACCGTCTCCAGCGGATGCAGTTACCTGTTTTACCCCCGTGCCGATGACTATGCTCAACAGGCCAAAGGTGCCACGGCCGTGGACACGTTGCTCAACCTGACGGCCATGTTGGAGGCGAGCGCGACCCAGGCTAAAGGTGGCAAGGGGAAGGACCAGGCCCTGGACGATTACCATAATCAATTGCACGCCCTGTTCGACGCCGTGGACGCAGCGGTCGTCTCGCAGATCACCCCGCCGACTTCCGACCTGCTCATTACTCACAAAAAAACGCTGCGGCTGCTCTTTCACCGGCTGTGGGCACTCAAGGATCAACAGCCCCAACGGGATCAGCACCTTAATCGGTGCCTTGCTGAGTTACGCTCGCTGCGCGAGGCCCTCCAAGGTTTCAAGAGGCAGGCCCTTTCTTTCCATCAAACGACGGCAAGGATCGTGACACCATGACACAGCCGACCGCCGAACAGATCATTGCAACCCAACGATCGGATTGGAACCGTGTCGCCCCCGGCTGGGAGAAGTGGGACCGGTTCTTCGACGAGCAGATGACCTTTCTCAATCACCGGCTGGTCGGCGACGCGCGCCTGCGCCCCGGCATGAAGGTCCTCGACCTAGGCTCCGGCACCGGCTATCCCGCCCTCCTCACCGCGCAGACGGTCGGGCCGCCCGGCAACGTGATCGGGATTGATCTCGCCGAGCAGATGGTCGCCGCCGCCGAACGGAAGGCCAAGCGTCTGGGGTTGACCAACGTCACATTCCGGCAAGGTGACGCGACGACCCTGCCGTTTGAGGACCACTCATTCGACGCCGTGACCAGCCGCTTTTGCCTCATGTTCTTGCCCGATGTCCCCAAGGCACTGTCTGAGATCGCGCGCGTGCTCAAGCCGGGGGGCTGGATGGCAGCCGCCGTGTGGTCCGCTCCGGATAAAAATCCATCGATCAGCCTGTCGGTGGAAGCGATCCGAAAGGTCGTGGACCTGCCGCCGCCGGACCCGACGGCGCCGGGCATCTTTCGCCTGGCAAAACCGGGTGACTTGAGCAGCATGGTCGAGCAAGCTGGATTCAGCGACGTGAACGACTCGGAGTTTGCCGCAGAGTGGGCCTATGCCTCGGCCGAAGAGTATTACGAGAGCCTGTTAGACATCGCAGCACCCGTGCAAACCTTGATGGCAAAACTCTCTGATGAGCAGCGCGAGACAGTCAAGCGTCTCATGCTTGAAGCCGCCAACAGGTATCAGCGCAGCGGTCGTCTGGTCTTTCCCTTTGTCGTTCGTCTGGTGACGGCACGCAAACCAATGGGGAGTTAGACGACCTACCTCGGCAAGCGAGAGGGACTTCCGTTCATCTTCCAGGGATTTTGCTTTCAGTGATTTTGCTTTATAAGAGAGCGCTTTGACTCATTCCCTCTGCCGATGCACTCATCCGACAATACCCAACCGCTGTTCGATCACCGATACTCGCCGCTCAAGATCCTGGACCCGTTGATAGATCTATTCGAAGGACAAACGAAACAGCGATTGGGTTTCTCGTGCCTGTAATTCGACTTCACGCCGAATCTCGGTGAGACGTTCATTCTGGAATTGCACCGCCTCCGCCACGAGCTGGAGTTCGTGCCTCAATCCTTCAGCCAGCACGCCCATGTGCCGTTTGGTCTCCGCCACTTCGCCTCGCAGCTCGACTCCCACGGCTCGGATTTCCTCGCGTAACCGGGCATCCCCCGCTGCAATCTCCTCCCGCAGCCGCCCCTCAACTGCGACCATGTCCCGACGGAGTTGGGTCGTTTCTTGATGGGCAACAGCGACCTCCTGACGGAGTTCTGCCGTTGCGGCAACGACGATTTGTTGAATCTGAGCCAGCGATTCCGCGTCCATGTCCGTCTTCCAAATGGGCGTAGTCTAGAGGAGCCTCCCCCTGAGCACAAGAGACTGTTTGGGATGATAGTCATCACTGGGGCGCGGAGCTATCCCCTTCCGCAAAGCGAACTTGGTAGCACGCCTTATACTCACGAGAGGCCCTCGAGACTCTCTAGTTCCACGACTCGCTCTTGCGCGCCTCGGACCGCCACGATGCCAGTCCCACGATGGACGATGCCAAGCGAAGGCCGTGCGCCAGAGCCACCGCGCCTGGCTCTGGTGGTTTCTGATGACTCTGGGCCTGCTCGGCCTCTGGCTGCTCTGGACCATCGGCTAGTGCCATTGCGCCCTACCACCGCTTGGGCCTCGCGTTGCTCCGTCCACTATGCCCATTTCTTACGCACAACCGTGAGCGGGCGCGTGCTTGTGCGCGAGACGCCGTTTCCGTCCACCGTAAATCCCCAGGGTTATCCCCAGTTTCTGGGGACAAGGCCCCCACGCTCGCTTGGGATTGGCTCTTGCGAGGCGATCCATACACCCGGTCCGTTTGTGTTTGCTCGGCGTCTCCGCTACACTCCTTCCGAAGAGGAGGGTTTGATACGCCAATGGACCTGTGGGACATCCTGTTTCGGACGCTGATCGTCCTCACTGTTCTGACTGTGCCGATTCGGATCGGAGTGCGCGTGGCGCAATGGGGACGACGCCGGGCGCACGAGCCGCCGCTGGCCCGCGTCTGGACGCATCCCCTGTGGCTTGTGTACGAGGCGGTCGTCGGAAGCATGGCGGGATACCTGCTCTACTACGACGCCCTGCACATCATCACAGGCGACTCCTACTATCTGGCTACCAATGGCATTTGGCGATGGAGCTTCATCGCCGGCGCCTCGTGCATTGCCATCTTCTGCTTTCGAGCACACTTTCGATTTGAACCTATGAACGAGGATGAGCGGATTAGGCGGATGATTGAGTGGCATGGGCAGTTGCGAAAGAAAGAGTATGAACGTTTGAGGGACAGCAATGCGTTCACAACAAGGACCGGTTCCTATACGTTCATGAGGGATTGGGACGACTAATCCGGCAGCGGAGCCCTGGGCGGCGGCCCTTGCGGCAAACCGAACGGTCGGCTCGGCGCGGTGGCGCCAAAGGCCGTGGGTGAGAGCTCAAGCCTGTTCAAGACTTCTTTCTTAAGGACCCCCTGCCATTCGGCGGCAAGGGTCTCGACAAAGACCTGCCGATCGAGGCTCGCGCCGCGCCGGGCCTGCTCGTGCGCTCGGTGATAGCCTGCCCACAATTGCTGCGCGATCAGATCAAGCGTCACTTGATCCTTCGATTCATACGCGATCCCGCCGCCTACCGAGGGGCCTCCACTTAGGAAGGGAGTGGAGGACCAGGACCGACTGGGCGGAGAGGCCGTCGCGCCTGGCTCTGCGCCAGGCCTGGCTAACGGCTCACCGGACGACCGGCTAAAGTTCAGGCCTCCCCTTATCTGCCCACCGAGGTTGGCGGAAAAGGCGTCCAGGGATATGCCGTCCCGCCTCAGAATCTTGTCGCTCCACTGGGCGTCTTAATCCCTTTTTCATCAGGTCTAGGTTCGGAC
>JANDJG010000149.1 GCA_024331085.1 Nitrospira sp.
CGGCCTTTTCCGGCGACGCGCATCTTCGTGCCGTCTTGGATACCGGCCGGAATTTTGACCTCGATCACTCTCGACTCCGCGCGGGCGCCGGTTCCAAAACAGGCGTGACAGATTCGCCCGCGCAACGAACCGCTTCCCCCGCACGTGGCGCAAGAAACCGGCTCGAGCAGTGAGACTCGTTTCGTAACGCCCCAATAGACGTCCCTGAGTGATACCTCAACGGTGGTTTCGACGTCTTCTCCTTGTTCGTTGAACCCTGAGTGAGGGGACTGTCGTTGCTCGCCGAATAAGTTTTCAAAGAAATCCGCGAAACCGCCGCCGCCGAAACCGGTCTGGGTTTGGCGGCCCGTGAAGCCGAAATCGTCGGGTCTCGCCCTGCTTTTCGTGTGCGTCTCTGATCGGCTCCATGCGGTTGACGAGCTTCGTTGATCGTACTGTTTTCGTTTTTCCGGGTCGGATAACACTTCGTAGGCTTCGTTCAATTCCTTGAACTTTCTTTCCATTTCAGATTTTGCGGCGCCAGAATGAAGGTCGGGATGATACTGTCTGGCCAAACGGCGAAAGGCTTTCTTGATGTCGTCAGGGGAAGCGGCTCGCGAAAGCCCCAGAATTCGGTAATAGTCGCGCGTCGTAGAGCCCATCCGATACCCGTCTGGATTGTCAGTGCGACGTCGCCTGTTTGGCCTTTGCCATCAACTTGCAATAGGCGCAGAGCGCAGCCGTTGTCGGTTGACCGCATGCCGAGCAGGGATGGAGAAGAGCCCGGTCATTTTCCGTCATGGTCTGACTGTCGGGGACAGTCCGACTCTGCCGCTCTAGAAACCCCCAGTAGAACGATTGTTTGGTTCCCGGCGACTCGGTCTCCAACCGATTCAACATGTCCTTATACAGAAGCGTTCTGGCTCCCTGCGCCATGGGGCACTCATCGACAATGTACTCGATCTTGTTGAGGATGCAATAGGCGGCCAATTCGCGTTCGGTCAATCGATACAGAGGCTTCACTTTTTTGGCGAATCCTTCCATAGAGGCGGGAAGGACCGGTCCTTGTTTATCCAGATAGTCGGTTTGCCAATGCAGGACGTTGCCCAGCAGACGCGCGGCTTCGTCGTCGAGGTTGTGCCCGGTCGCCATAACATCGTATCCGTGCTCGAGTGCCAGACGATTGAATTGATAACGCTTCAGCGTTCCACAGGTCGAGCAGGGAGGACGATGAACCAATTGAGCCAATTCCCGAATCCCGGCGCCCTCCTCCTTTTCAACTTTGTGAATGTGCAGCGTCGCCCCTCGTGGACGAGCGACAACATCCGTGAAACGTTGGACCTTCTCCTGCGAGCGATCGGAATAGCCCGAAATGCCAAGATGAACGTATAAGGCGTCCGCTTGATACCCGATCGTGAGCAGGATGTGCCACAGCGCCAGGCTGTCCTTGCCGCCGGAGACGGCGACAAGAATACGGTCGTTTTTGGCGAACATCGCGTGTGATTTGATCGCCCGCTTGACTTGATCGTGCGTGAAGCCGATGAAACACGAGCCGCAGAACGCGGCATGATGTCGAGGTATTTTAATGACGGCGTTGCTTCGGCATTTCACGCAATTCATTGTACAGTGATCTTACGGATTGCTTAATAAAGAAGCAAATCGTTTACGTGTTTGTCAGCCAGACATGGCTCTTCTTTAGGGAAGGTTTTCCGACCGCTGAAGATCTGTTATGCTACGACTTTGAGGGATGAAGGGAAGGGCATTCAAGAGGCAGCGTGGTGAAACAGTTCCGCAAGTTTACATAATCAATCTTATCAGACATGACATTTGAAGTTGCCGATCGTATCCGCAAAGAACTTTTCATTACCGGCAGCGCCCTGTACGAAATCGTTCTTGCCGTTTCGGAACGTGTGAATCGCAAGATTCAGATAATTCGTCTTCATTGGCAGGCCTCGACTGTTCTTCAGCGAATCGACGGGGTCGCCATGGAAACGGGTCGGCAGTTGGCCGATCATCTCACTCGTTTCCCCTTCACAAATGGAGAACACTCTGTTCTTGCAGCCATGGACGCCATGCTGGCCCGTTCAATGAGCCAGGTTCATGGTTTTAAGCAAGCCTTGCTGCAGATCGACACCAGAATTCGCGACTTGAAACTTGAAGCTATTCATGAAGATTTACTCAAAATGCAACAAGATTTAACCGTTCGCTCGGCAAGAATTGAACGACTGACCGTTGCTCGCGGCGCTGCAGCAGTCGGCCGATCCATTCGAGAACTGCCTCGTTCATCGTCTGTCCATCTTGTCGTCGTGATGCGCGGGGCATTTCTCTTGGCGCCGTCGGAAGATGTGGCGTTTCAACCTGATGATATCGTCGTGTTGATCGGTCCGGAGTCCGAACTGCCTTCGTGTGTGACATGGTTCACCAGTCAGCGGTCGTAAACACTTTGCTCGCCCAAGCGACCAGATCCCTGTGTCCGCACGGCAGCCTTAATTTTCCTCTGGAAATATGCGACGATATAAAAAACGGAGACACAATCCATGATTAGACTGTTGGCAATTGTCTTCCTGACGGCTGTAACAGAGCTGTCTTTTGTGAAATGTGCCGTTGCAGAACAAGCGGCCGCCGGTACGTTACGAACCGAACTGCCCGGCATTCGCCTGCTCGAAGAAATCCAAACCGTCATCACCAATCTGGCAGAGGAAGTGAAACCTTCGGTCGTCAATCTTTTCCCGGTCCCCGCCGGCGGGCGTCCGCGTGATGGAGTGAAGACGCCGGCTCCGAATGGGCCGGGATCCGGGTCCGGCTTTGTTGTCGATAGCGACGGACACATCATTACGAATCACCATGTGATCGGCGATGCCGTTGAAGTCGAGGTTCGGTTTGCGGACAAGAGCAAACTGATCGCCCAGGTGATCGGCAGAGATCCGGATACGGATTTAGCCCTTCTCAAGGTCACGGCGGACCGGCCGCTGCCCAGCGCTCGATTCGGTGATTCTTCTTCCGTCAAAGTCGGGCAATGGGTCCTTGCCGTGGGCAACCCTTTCGGTCTTGACCGCACGGTCACATTAGGCGTCGTGAGCGGCATAGGGCGGGAAAACATCAATTTGTCTCGATACGAAAACTTCATTCAAACCGATGCGTCGATCAATCCCGGCAATTCCGGCGGGCCCCTTTTCAACCTTCATGGTGAAGTCATCGGCATCAACACGGCGATCATCAACTTTGCTCAAGGCATCGGTTTTGCCATTCCGTCGAACATGGCAAAACAGGTCATTGAGCAGCTTCAGACCAGGGGAAAAGTCGAGCGTGGATGGCTTGGAATCGGCATTCAACCGCTGACGCCGGAGTTGGCGAAGCAATTCGGCGTATCCGAGCATGAGGGAGTGCTGGTCAATGAAGTGTTTGACGGCGATCCCGCCTCCGTCGCGGGGATGAAACCAGGAGACATCATCATCAGTCTCAATGGGATCGTGGTAGATTCACCCAATCGTCTCTCCAGGTTGATCGGCACGCTCTCCCCGGGCAGCACCGCAAAAATCGAGGTGGTCCGAGACCTGGCGCGTATCGTTCTGAATGTTCCCTTGACCGCGAAGCGCGACGGCCCCGTGGCCGCCGCTTTGCCTCAAGCCAAGAAAGAGGGCAGACTCGGGCTGGGTGTCCAAGACTTGACGCCGGCGTTGGCGGAGAAGTTCAACCTGAAGGAGACCCAGGGCGCCCTGATCGCCCAGGTGGAAAGCGGCGGCCTTGCTCACGCCGAGGGCTTACGCGAAGGCGATTTGATCAAGGAGATCAACCGCCTTGCGGTGTCGACCGCGCAAGACTTTAACGAAGCGCTCGGTCGGATTCGTCGCGGGGATTCGGTTCTCCTCCGAGTCTTGCGCGAGGGACAAGCGTTCTACGTCGTGCTCAAAGTGACCGACTAAAGACGGCCCTGCAAACCGGAAGGGCCTTGCTCTCAATTCCGCTCTTTTCGAGCTCCGCTCACACAGAAGCCGCGGCGTGCCGTTCCGCTTTGTGCTGCTCGACGATTCTGGCGACCGATTCGCCGGGAACTTCCTCATATCCTGAAAATTCCATCACGTAGGTTCCGCGCCCGCCGGTCAGGCTGTTGAGCGTCGTCGTGTAGGCGAGCAACTCGGCGAGCGGGACGAGCGCGTGAATTCGTTCGACCTGAGCGTCCGCATTGACGGACTGAATGCGGCCCCGCCGCCCGCTCAAGTCCCCCATCACCGCTCCAACGGCGTCCGCCGGGGTTTCGATCTCGACGGCCATGATCGGCTCAAGCAACACCGGGCGGGCGGTTTCCATGGCTTTTTTAAAGGCCATGGCGCCTGCGATCTTAAACGACAGCTCGGAAGAATCCACGACGTGATAGGACCCGTCATAGACGGCCACGTGAACGTCGACGACGGGAAATCCTCCCAAGACGCCTTCGTGCATCGCCTCGACCACCCCCTTCTCAACTGCGGGGATGAAGTTTCGGGGAATGACCCCGC
>JANDJG010000150.1 GCA_024331085.1 Nitrospira sp.
ACCTGCGAGCCATGCTGACGCGCATCGCGCGGACCCGTCGAGGAATCTTGTTATCCACCATCCGGAAGAGCCGCGACCGAGATAAGTGGGAAACCGTCGAAGCCCTTGAACGCCGATCATGGATCATGGCAACGGCTTCAGCCGATCCAAGACCCGATGCGCCTGTTGAGACCGGTAAGCCCGTCGCTCATGAAACAGGGCCGAGCCTCGCTCCCGCTCCATCTTCATCCCCACCTCCGTTTCTTCTTCCTCCGGCGATGGAACACACGGAGAGGGACTCGCTGTGGGAGAGCAGGATCGTCGAATATCTTCGAGCCGATCAACCCAAGAAAATCGTTCTGCACGCCCCGTGGGAACACCGGATCAATCGGCTCGCCGGCGCAATCCGGCATACGCTCGCGATCGGAAAGTCGGCTATTGTCCTCTCAGGAGAGGTGGACAAAGCCAAGTGGCTCGGACGATTCCTGTCAAACGTCGGCGAATTTCCCGTCTCCGTTCTTTCTCCGGCGGCGCCCCCCCGGCATTTTGGGCGAGCAGAGGAGGGCGGTCCGTCCGTCATCGTCGGAACACGGTCGGCGGTCTTCGCGCCGCTCAGGCCGATCGGCTTGATTTGGATTGAGGGGGAAGAGGATCCGTCCTTTAAGGAGCCACGGGAACCCCGTTATCATGCGCGAGAGGTGGCTTGGACCAGGGCCGAGATGGAACGTGCCCTGCTCGTGCTGGCATCCGCTCACCCGTCCCTTGAGTCGATGTTTGACGCGGTCGCCGACATCCATACCGTTCCTCAGGACCCCACGAGCCGGCCGATCGTGGAGCTCATCGATTTGAATCGTGAGCCGCGGGGGACCCTCTTCAGCCGACGGCTTGTCGAGGCGATGGACGAGGCCGTCTCATCCAAGGCCGGCGTCGTGCTGTTCCTCAATCGCAAAGGGTACGCGCGCACCCTGCTTTGCCGAGACTGCGGCTGGATGCCGCGCTGTTCGGCATGCGGGGTTCCGCTCGCCTATTCACGTGAGTCCGGCAGGCTTGCGTGCCGCTACTGCGGGGAGACTGATTCCTTCCCGCAATATTGCCCGACCTGTAAGGCCGCCCACTTGGTCTCGGTCGGCGAGGGAACCGAGCGAGCCGAGGCCGAGGCGAGACGACTCTTTCCCACGGCCTCCGTTCTTCGGCTGGATGGCGATCGATTGCGTCGCCCATCCGCGGCCCGCGATCTCTGGGAGAGAGTTCGATCGACCTCATGGGACATTTTGATCGGAACGCAAGTCCTGTTTCAGCATCTTCCCTTTCCGCGCCGAGGTCTCGTCGGCGTCCTTCAAGCCGACTCCGGCTTGCACGTCCCGGACTTCCGCGCGGCGGAGCGGACGTATCAGCTTCTCGACGACGCAGTCGGTTGCGCACGCCCGGCCGCGCAAGGAGGCCGGGTCATTCTGCAGACGAAGCTTCCCGCGCATCACGCCGTTCAGGCCGCCCTTTCCGGATCCCCCCATCGGTTTTATGAGGAAGAACTGGCGGCTCGTCGCTTGCTGCACTTTCCACCGGCCTGCCACTTGGCCGCCCTTTCCGTGTCCGGCGCGGACCAGACGGAAGTTGCAACGGCCGCCGCACGATGGAAAGCGCGTTTGGAGGAGCTCGGCGGCGCGATGTTGACCGTTCTGGGACCGGTCCCCGCAATAGGCCGCACATCGAAGCGGCACGTTCGCCGACAGCTTCTCGTCAAAGGAACCGATCGCGCGCTCCTCTGTCGATGGGTGCGGGACTCCCTCGAGGCGATGGAACGTGAACATCGAGGGAGGCGGATCACGTGTATCGCCGATATGGATCCCGTGGATATGGGATGAGCTTATTTGGATTTCCGGCGTTTGGCCGGTTGCGCCGGAGAGGCTTCGGGCGGTGAATGTTCCACGGCGCTCGTGGAAGTCGCCCACGCTCGCTTGAACAGACCGTAGGCAAACGAGAGCCAAAACACGGAGGAGAACAGTCCCAAAACCACGGCCGAAAGGATCGCGCCCATCTCGTCATCGGACAAGGTTTCCGCCGCGCCGTTCAGTTGCACCATCCGCTGAACCGGCCAGATCACGCTTTCCACACCGAGACCGAGCGTCGACCACGCCCAGATCTCCGTGACGGACTCGGCTTTCCACCACAGAAACCCTCCCGCCGCGAGCGCCCACGCCGCGACGACCCCGGGCCAGGCGCCACCCCAGATAATCCAAAACCCCACAGTGGTCACAAGGGTCCCCAGGACCAGATTCGGCAGCATCACACCAGCCTCGAGGAACGAGCGCGGAGTCTGACCGCTCGGTTTTCCGTTGTCAATGGGAACAAAGCCGGAGAGCTAGGCGTTTATCTCGGCGGCAACGGCGGCCAGCAAGGTTTGCAGTTCGAACGGCTTCTGGATGGTCCGGCACGCGCCCAACATCTTGGCGACGTCCAAAAAATTCATAATGCCGATCATGTCGCTGCCACCGGTCATGGCAATCACACGGGCGGAGGGAAACTCTTGGCGGAGCGCCAGAATACTTTCCAAACCGTCTTGGTCCGGCATGAGAATATCCATCAGGACGACGTCGGTCGGACTTGCCCGATACCGTTTGAGCCCCTCTTCGCCGCCGCAGGCCTCCTGGACGACGTACCCGGCCTGTTCTAAGGCCTCGCGGATCATGCGCCGGATCTGATCGTCGTCATCAATCACGAGGACCGACGGCATCTGACTCCTCGATCAGCGGTTCCGGAAAACCGGAATTCTGGCCACGATACGCGGAAGCCTGTGAACGAGAGGAGGAGAACCGGCTCTCTTCCTTTTGCATCCTGCGGGAAGCCATGGCTGGGAAAAAGACGGACACCCTCGTCCCTGACTCGAGGCAGCCATCGACCATCACCGTGCCTCCATGGGCCGAAACAATGCCGAGAACCGCGGAGCGCCGCATTTCCCGCTCCCTATCGAGGACATCGGTTGTCGCCGATGGATCAACGAGCAGCCTCATCTCCTGTGCGTCCATCCCTCCCCCTCCACCGGAATCCATGACCCGCAGGCACACATAGCGACCCGCGGAAAGGCCGTCAGCCGACGCGGCTTGATCGGTCGACACGTCTTCATCATGAAGTTGGATATGTAAAACTCCACCGGTACGGCGCATCGCGTGCACGGCGTCGGCGATCAAGTTGGCAAGCAGGAGTCGCATCTGCGCCGGATCGGCCTCAATGGGGCTGCTGACATCGGCGATTTCCTCCTTCACCAAGATCCAGGAGGGGATCGCGGACCGCAGCAACGCCAAGAACTCGTTCGCCAGAATATGGAGCGATAGCGGCCCCCTGGTTTCTGGGCTCGGCCTGGCAAACATCAGGATCTGTTGGATCAACTCGCTCGATTTTCGACCGGAGGCAATGACTTGCTGAACGTGACGGTGCGCTTTATTGTCCGCGGGAATAAGCCTCAGCGCAAGCTGACCGTAGCCGAGAACGGCCGTCAGGGTGTTGTTGGCCTCATGAATGATGCCGGCCGCCAACATCCCGATCGTCCGAATTTTCGACGAGGCCGCCTGCTGCGCTTCGGTCAGCAGCAGTTGATCGGCGACGTCGCAACCGGCCTTTGACTGCCGAACGACAAGCAGATACGCCGGGCTCCTCTCCCAGAGAATCGGAAGAGATGAAAGGTGGATCGCCACCCGACGGCCGTCGAGCCCGAACAGGTGTCCCGTCATTGTCGCCCCTGTCGCACCTCGATCTTCCTGCCGTCGAAGCTCCTCCCATGGTGGAAGTTTGGAAATCACGTCCGGACCGAGAAGCATCGACAGAGGTTTGCCAGTCACCTGTTCCATCCGCTCGGCTCCCAGCAACAGCAACCCGCTCGGATTGACGTACCGAAGGCTTCCCTCAGCCGCCACGATGACCCCATCCGATAATTGATCGGCAAAGGCAAGGGGAAACAGGGGAACAAGCTCCATGGGGCGACACCTCATCTCATCGGGCTCACGCGAGGGCCCGTACGAAGAGAGCGGCCATTCCTCGATCTCAGGCCGGCACAATATGTTACCTGATCGGGGGAACGACTCCTAGAGCGCAACGGAGACGCCGGCGATGAATTGTTTCCCTACTCAGGTAGGGCCGGTTTTCTCGTGTGCGGGGCGCGCTTGACGAAGAAGGCGGCGGCTTGGGCGCGACGGGTGATCCGAAGTTTTTTAAAGACGTTGGTCAGATAGTTCCTGACGGTTTTGTCGCTCAAGTTTAACGAGATCGCAATTTCTTTGTTCGTCCGACCTTCGGCGACCAGCGCCAGGACTCGTTCTTCCTGTTCGGAGAGCGTGTTGTCGCCTTTCGCCTGGTGATCGGAGGCGAATCGTTGGACCCATCGGATCGCCCGTTCCACCACGGCGGGATCGAGAATCGACTGTCCTTCCGCAACGGTCCGGATCGCGTTCAGCAAGGAAGGCGTATCGATGTCCTTCAGAACATA
>JANDJG010000044.1 GCA_024331085.1 Nitrospira sp.
AAGTGGCGGCGGAACTGTCCCGCCGACTGGTTCATATTTTTCTGCGGGGGCCGGACGGGCGGAGGCCCGTCTTCGGCGGTGCCAAAAAATTTCAAGAAGATCCGCTGTGGCGTGATACGATCCTGTTTTATGAATACTTTCACGGCGAAAATGGAGCCGGGATCGGCGCCAGTCACCAAACCGGCTGGACATCGTTGGTCGCCAAGCTGATTCAGCAGAGCGGGGAGTGAGGGGTGAACAGAAACCGGAGCCGGCAGGGTGTGATGATCGATGCCGCCACGTGCCAAGATCTTGATCGCGCCCTTCGCCTCGAATGGCTCGAGACCAACGGCCGTGGCGGGTTCGCCTCCGGCACGGTGGCCGGCGCCAACACAAGGCGATACCATGCACTGCTCTTGATCGCCCGCAGGCCGCCTCTAGAGCGGTTTGTCCTGGTCAACCACCTTGAAGAATGGATTGACCTCGACGGCCATCAAATACCCCTGTCGACCAATATCTATCCGGGAGCCGTTCATCCGACCGGTTATGCTTCCTGCACAGGGTTCTCTTCCGATCCCTGGCCGACCTGGACCTATCAGTGTGGCTCGATCTCCATTCAACGGGAGATCCTGTGTGTGCACGGACGCGATCTGGTCATTGTGAGATGGTCCTTGCTTGCCGGAACACAACAGTCCGCCGTGCTTCGTATCAGACCGATGGTGAGCGGCCGAGACTATCATCAGACCCATCACGAGAATTCCGTTTTGTCCACTACCGTCTCTGAGGGAAAGGGATGGGTCTCGTGGCAACCGTATCTCAGCGTTCCGGCTGTTCGAGTTTTTTATGAAGGCGCGTATCGGCACAGTCCCGACTGGTTCCGGCGCGTTCAGTTTCCGGTTGAGCGTGAACGGGGACTCGACTACGAAGAAGACTGGTGGTCTCCAGGGGAGTTCGAGTTGACCATCACGCCGGAACGGCCCCGGACTTTGATCCTGACCACCGAACAGACTGATTCGGTTGATCCCACGTCGCTGTTCCAACAAGAACGGGAGAGACGTGCCGCACTGATGAGCCCAGCTTCCCGGTTCGCTCCATTGGCGGCCCGATTATGGCGTGCCTCCGATGCCTTTATTGTGAAACGAGGAAAGGGCCACACGGTGCTCGCGGGCTACCCTTGGTTTACCGATTGGGGGCGGGACACCTTCATCTCTCTGACCGGACTCTGTCTCGTCACCGGCCGCTACGATCAGGCCCGGCAGATTATCGAATCCTATGCAACTCATGTAGCAGAAGGGCTGATTCCCAATCGATTTCCAGACGCCGGGGAAACGCCGGAATACAACAGCATCGACGCGTCGCTCTGGTTCATCCATGCAGTGGATCGGTACTTGGCTTATACGGGGGATGAGAGCCATGTTCGAACCGTTGCCTGGCCGGCCGTTAAACAGATCCTAGATGGCTACCAGCGCGGCACTCGCTACCAGATCCGGATGGACCGAGACGGGTTGATCACCGGGGGAATGCCCGGAGCCCAACTGACATGGATGGACGCCAAGGTCGGGGACTGGGTGGTCACGCCTCGCCATGGGAAGCCGGTCGAGATCCAGGCCTTGTGGATGCGCGCATTGGATGTTGGAAGACGGTTGGCGGAACAGTTCGGCGAGCCAGCCTATGCCGCCCGCTGTCGGCGAGAGCGGGAACTGGCGGTCAACTCTTTTCGGCACAAGTTTTGGCATGAAGCGGGAGGTTATCTCTATGACGTGATCGACGGGCCGGAGGGTCCTGACGCATCGATCCGTCCCAACCAACTGTATGTCTTGGCCCTCTGCCCCGATGTCATACCCAACGACCAGGCTAAGCGAATCCTGAAGGTTGTGATGGATCATCTCCTTACTCCAGTCGGTCTCCGGACCCTCTCGCCGGCGGACCCCCGGTATCACCCCCGCTATGAAGGAGGGGTCGTCGAGCGAGACGGCGCCTATCACCAAGGAACGGTTTGGCCGTTTCTGCTGGGGCCCTTCGTGACAGCCTGGCTCAACGTGTTCGGGAGAGGCGCCAAAAGCAAAGCCAAGGCCCGATCGTTTTTGAAAGGCTTGGAGGCTCATCTTCATGCAGCCTGTGTCGGCCAGGTATCGGAAATTTTCGACGGCGATCCCCCCCATGAACCTCGCGGCTGCCCTTCCCAAGCCTGGTCGGTGGCCGAACCGTTGCGAGTATTGATTGAAGAACTCGGCCGGCGCCGTTGATCCCTTGACAGCCACACCGTACATTCGTAGGCTCGACCAAGCGTGACTATTCCACCGAAAGCCACAAGGACGAGGAGGGGAAAAGATGAAAACCGCTCAACACCGGTTCGGACGCAGAGAACAGCATGGCAGAGGCCTCGCCGTTGGTGTCGGAATAATGGTTTGCCTGCTGTTCAGTGGAAGTGCCGCCTCTTCTGCCTTGGCTCAGGAAGTAGCAAAAGAATCGGTGTTGCCCTTGAGCCTCGCCAACAAGGCCATCGCCGCGGCCATCGAATCCTGCAAAAAAGACGGCTATCGAGTGAGCGTGTCGATCGTCGATCGTTCCGGTGTGTTGCGGGCCATGGGACGGGCCGACGGAGCAGGACCCCACACGGTGGACAGCAGCCGGAAAAAAGCCTACACCGCGGCCAGTATCCGCCGACCCACGACGGAGCTGGCGGATCTGATCGGTAAAAATCCCGCGCTTCAGGGGTTGCGGGACATGAACAATGAGATTCTGATCCTGGGTGGAGGATTGCCGATTGAGATTGGCGGTGAAATTGTGGGCGGAATCGGCGTCGGCGGAGCCCCAGGCGCCCATCTGGACGATGCCTGCGCCCAGAGCGGACTTGACGCCATCGGCGCGGCACCCAAGGTCACCGTGCCCAAGTGAGTCGCGGACTCTGGCTCATTGTCCTGAGCGGAGCGGGATTGTTCTGGAGCGCCTGCAACAGCAGCGCCCCGGAGCCCGCATCAGCCGACATTCCCACGACCGGCCTGCGGCTGACGATCGTGCGGACCGCCACCGATCTGTTTTTGCAGCGATTCAATCTCACGATGAAGGTGACGGGACCTGGTGGATGTTCGACCACCACGGAGCTGTTTCCCGACACGGGCTATGCCGGACGGCGCAATGTCTATTTGGCCCCCCAGGGCATGGTCTATGTCGTGGGGCAATATGACGCCCGCGTCATCGATTCGCGAAACTGTCGCACGACACTCTCGGAGTTTCGTCATTTGGATCGCAACGTGGTGTTTGTGGGCAGTTTCGATCAAAACGACGAGCGCCGTTGGATTTATCTCTCTGCCGCGCAACGGCCGGAGTTGCCGTTCGAGAAGCGATAGTCTCTCGGCTCTCGTCGGACACGTGAGCGGAACAGCATGAAGCAGCCCATCGTCGGCTATCACCAAGATGAAGAGGGCCATTGGGTCGCCGATTTGGCCTGCGGCCACGGGCAACATGTGCGGCACCACCCGCCCTTTTTCAGCCGCCCCTGGGTGACGACCGCCGAGGGCCGCGCGCAACATCTCGGCATGATCTTGAATTGCAAAAAGTGCGACGAGCCGCCGGAGGCGGTTGCCTCGTCATAGAATCTCGTCTCGGCGGTGTGACGACGGCTCGTATGTCGTATGCTCACCGACTACCACGCCAAGTACTTCGCCCATGAACTGACCAAGCGTTGTCCGTCGGACAGTATCGAGAAGCTGGCCGGAGCGTTGGTGGATGCGCAGGTGGATCTCAATCCGCATCAGATCGAAGCCGCGCTGTTCGCGTTTCGGTCGCCCCTCTCGAAGGGGGCGCTTCTCGCAGACGAAGTCGGACTCGGCAAGACCATCGAAGCCGGACTGGTGCTCTCACAGAAATGGGCGGAGCGGAAGCGTCGCGTGCTCGTCATCACGCCGTCCAATCTTCGTAAACAGTGGCATCAGGAACTCCAGGAGAAGTTCTTCCTGCCGTGCCGCATTTTGGAGACAAAGTCCTACAACGCCGCGGTGCGTCAAGGAAACGTCCGTCCCTTTGAATGTGATGACATTGTCATCTGCTCTTACCAGTTCGCCAGGATGAAGGCGGCGGAGATCAGTCTCATGCGTTGGGACATCGTCGTCATCGATGAAGCCCACCGGCTGCGGAATGTTTACAAACCGACCAACGTGATAGCCAATACCCTGAAGCAGGCGCTCAAAGATGCTCCCAAACTCTTGCTCACCGCGACGCCGCTGCAGAATTCGTTGCTCGAACTCTATGGGCTGGTCAGTGTCCTCGACGACCGTATCTTCGGCGATCTCAAAAGTTTCAAGGAGCAATTTGCCGATCTCCACAACAAGGCGACCTTCGACAGGCTGAAGGCCCGCCTCCAGCCGCTCTGTCAGCGCACGCTACGCCGTCAGGTGCTGCCGTATGTGCGCTACACAAAGCGGCTGCCTATCGTACAGCCCTTTACCCCGGCGGAAAGCGAAGACCGGCTGTACCATCTGGTCTCAGACTATCTTCGACGAGACAACCTTCAGGCGTTGCCGACCAGTCAGCGGTCGCTCATGATCCTGGTGCTGCGGAAACTCCTGGCTTCGTCGTCCTTTGCCATTGCCGGCGCGTTGGAATCGATGAGCCGGCGTCTCCGAGACCGCCTCCGACAGGCCGAAGGGCCGAAGCCGCTCGAAGAAACGCTCGGAGAAGACTTCGAGGCGCTGGACGAAATGGCGGAAGAATGGGAAGAAGAGCAAACTCCGCCCGACGCGCTTTCAGAAGCCGACCGCAAAGCCATTCAGCAGGAGATCGACGACCTCGAAGAGTTTCGGAAACTGGCTGTCTCGATCACGCACAATGCGAAGGGGCAAGCCCTGCTGACAGCCTTACGGACGGCGTTTGCCAAGGCTGAAGAACTCGGCGCCGCACAGAAAGCCGTCATCTTCACCGAATCCCGTCGCACGCAGGAGTATCTGCTTCGTGTTTTGGCCGACAGCCCATGGAAGGACCATATCGTCCTCTTCAACGGCTCCAACAACGACGAGAAATCGAAGCAGATCTATCAGGACTGGCTCCAGCGCCATCAGGGAACCGACCGCGTCACAGGGTCTCGGTCCGCCGATATGCGTTCGGCGATCGTGGACTACTTCAAGGAGCAGGGCCGGATCATGATCGCGACGGAGGCAGGAGCAGAAGGCATCAACCTGCAGTTCTGTTCGCTCGTCGTGAACTATGACCTTCCCTGGAATCCCCAACGCATCGAGCAACGGATCGGCCGGTGCCATCGCTACGGGCAAAAACATGACGTGGTGGTGGTCAATTTCCTCAATCGACATAACGAGGCCGACCAACATGTCTTCCGCCTGCTCTCCGAAAAGTTTCAGCTCTTCGAAGGCGTCTTCGGAGTCAGTGACGAGGTGCTGGGGGTCATCGAGTCCGGGGTGGACTTTGAAAAACGGATTGCCGACATTTATCAACGCTGCCGGACTCCTGAGGAAATCAAGGCGTCCTTTGACCAACTTCAGAGGGAGCTGGGCGCGCAAATCGATGAGGCCATGACCCGCGCCCGCCAACTGCTGTTCGAACACTTCGACGACGAAGTGCGGGAAAAGCTGCGTGTGAGCGATGAACGATCACGGCTTTACCTCAATCGCTACGAGCGCATTCTGATGCAACTGACCCGCTACGAATTGGGCGACCATGCCGACTTCCTCACGGATTCCTCCTTCCGACTCACATCCTGTCCGTTCCCGGGAGACATTCCGCTCGGCCTCTATGAATTGCCACGCCGGTCCGGAGAGGCGCATCTGTATCGGCCGGCCCATCCCTTGGCGGAACAGGTCCTCGCTCAGGCCAAGAACCGCATGCTGGAGCCGGCGGAGCTGACGTTCGAATACGGCAAGCACGACGGCAAGGTGACGGTTCTGGAGTCCCTCATCGGCAAATCCGGCGTCCTGAGTATCTCGCTGTTCACCGTCGAAGCGCTGGACCAGGCAGAAGACTACCTCATCTGCGCAGGCGTGACAGACCAGGGTGAGATCCTGGAGGAAGAAATCATCCACAGACTGTTTACCCTGCCGGCACGCGTTGACCGCTCCGTGAACCTGGCGCCGGACCATCCGATAATCCGGGAACAAACGGAAGCCCGGCAAACCGCCATCCGGCGCCGAATTTCGCAACGCAACGCGGACTTTTTCGAGGCGGAAGCCCAGAAACTCGATGCCTGGGCGGATGACTTGAAGGTAGGGCTAGAGCGAGAGATCAAGGAGTTCGATCGGCAGATCAAAGAAGTTCGAAGGCTGGTGGTCGCAGCCATGACGTTAGAAGAGAAACTGGCCGGTCACAAGCAGATCAAAGCCCTCGAAGCCGAACGAAACAAGCATCGCCGCCGCCTCTTCGACGCCCAAGACGAGATCGACCGCCGGCGCGAACAACTGATCGCCGAGATTGAGGGAAAGCTGCAACAAAGGATAACGACTCAGGAGCTCTTCGCCATCCGTTGGAAAGTGGTATGAATATCCCATCGATGTAGCTTTATTTTTTTGTTGCGGCGTGCAACAGTGCTGCCCATGCGAACGCTCGAACGGCTCAAGGTCAAGAACTTCAAGTCCATTCACGATCAGACGCTACGGTTAGGTCGTCTGAATGTCTTTATTGGCGGGAATGGATCGGGAAAGTCCAACCTCATCGGCGCGTTTCATTTTCTCAATCGCATCGTTGCCGGCGACCTTCAAAACTACACAGGGGAGGCGGGCGGAGCCGACAGCATCTTATACTTTGGGCGAAAACAATCATCGTCTCTGACTGTTGAGTTGGAATTTGGGAAGGGAAGCTACGCGAACGGTTATGCTTTCACGTTAAGGCCAACAGCGGAGGATCAGTTCATCTTTTCCAGCGAAACGATTTGGTTTCATAATCGAGATCAACACCCAAGTCCGAAGTTCATCGACTTAGGATCGGGTCATGCTGAGGCTCGTGTGAGGCAATCGACCGAGCGTATCGCCGCTTATGTGCGTGACGATCTGGATATGACGAGGAAGTGGACGTGCTCACGATCGAGTTTAGTGATGCCCCGGTCGAGGAGAGCGACCAGGACAAGCCTGGTGTCATTCTGGACTATGATAAGGATGGGAACATCGTAGGCATGGAAATCCTCAACGCCTCGAAGCGAGTGCAGAATCCCAAATCCGTCGAATACGCGGTCGCGTAACTGGCTGTTCTATCTCGAGGACATTGTCGAGAGCGCACGGAAGATCCGACGCTACACAGACAGCTTGACCTTCGCGCAGTTTCGCTCGCAGGACATGATTATTGACGCGGTCGTCCGCCGCTTTGGAGCCGCATCAGCATGAATCGTCACGTCAACGCTATCGCCGGCCGGATGAGTCTCCGGCCCCCGCAGCGCCAGTCGCTGGAGGTTCTCGACCGCGTGACGGAGATCGTGCCGCCCAAGAAGGCCACCGACCTCGCCTCGGCGTTGGAGGCGATCCGCCGCGAGTTTCCGACGGTCACGGATTTCGAGCGCGACTTTCCGTCGCTGTGCTTCGCTTTGGCCACCGGCGTCGGCAAGACCCGCCTCATGGGCGCCTTCATCAGCTATCTGCATCTGGCTCACGGGATCAAACACTTCTTTGTCCTGGCGCCGAACTTGACGATCTACAACAAGCTGATCACCGACTTCACGCCGAACACGCCGAAGTACGTCTTCACGGGCATCGCCGAATTCGCGACCGAGCCGCCGACGATCATCACCGGAGACAACTACGAATCCGGCGTGGCCGCTCGTCTCACATCCCTGCCCGGCTTCGGCCAAGAGGTGCACATCAATATCTTCAACATCTCGAAGATCAATGCGGAAGTGCGCGGCGGCAAGGCCCCCCGGATCAAACGGCTGTCGGAGTACATCGGCCAAAGCTATTTTGAGTACCTGGCCGGACTGGACGATCTGGTTCTGCTGATGGATGAGTCCCACCGCTACAGGGCGTCGGCCGGTGTTCGGGCCATCAATGAATTGAAGCCGGTTCTTGGACTCGAACTCACGGCCACGCCGTTTGTGGAATCAAGCAAAGGGGCCGCGCCATTCAAGAACGTGATCTATGACTATCCCTTGGCCAAGGCGATGGCCGACGGGTTTGTAAAAGAGCCGGCGGTGGTGACCCAGAAGGATTTCAACCCTAGTCAGTTCAGTCCGCCTCAACTTGAGCAAATCAAGCTGGAAGATGGCATCCGTTTGCACGAGAACACCAAGGTCGAGCTGGAAACCTATGCGCGGCGGACGGGGCAGCGAGTGGTGAAGCCCTTCATGCTGATCATCGCCCGCGATACGACCCATGCGGGACAACTCATGCAGTTGATCCAGTCACCGCAGTTCTTCGAAGGCCGCTACAAAGACAAGGTCATCCAGGTGGACTCCAGCAGGACTGGCGCGGAAGAAGACGAAATGGTGCAGCGTCTGTTGGCCGTGGAAAATCCGGATGAGCCGACCGAGATCGTGATTCACGTGAACATGCTGAAGGAAGGCTGGGATGTGAGGAACCTCTTTACGATCGTCCCGCTGCGGGCGGCCAATGCCCGCACCCTCATTGAACAGTCTATTGGTCGCGGATTGCGGCTTCCCTACGGCCGGCGTACCGGGGTCAGCACCGTCGATCGGCTGAACATCGTGGCACACGACCGGTTCCAGGAGATTGTGGATGAGGCCAATCGACCGGACTCAGTGGTCCGGCTGACTCAAGTGATCCTCGATCCGGCCACGGATCTTCAGAAAACCAAGACCATTGTGGCTCAGTCAAAGATTGAGGAACAGCTTGTTGCCCCGGATTCTCCTGTCTTCACCAGTAAGGTAGAGCAAAAGATTGCCGAGGCGACGTATCAGGTCATCGGCAAATACGAGAATCTGCCGACCTCCAGTTGTCTCCTGAAACCGGACGTCCAAGCTCGCATTGCCGAAGAGGTGAAAGAATATGTGACGCCGTCTCAGCAGGTACTTCCGGGAATGGCCGCGACACCGAGCATCACCGATGTCGTGGCCAAGACGGCTGAGCTGATCGTGCGGCAGACGATCGATATTCCACGAATCCTGGTCGTGCCCAAGGGGAGGTCACGACCGGGTTTCATGCCTTTACCTTGGATTGCTCGAATATCCATTACCAGCCGCCTGACCGGGCTCTCTTGATTCAACATCTGCGGACTCATGAGCAGGAGATTTTGAGCTTCGGTGGGCGGATGCAGCCGGAGCAACGACTTGAGGATTATGTGGTCCGAGGCCTCATGGATTTCGACGATATTTCTTACGATGACCATGCCGATCTGCTCTATGACCTGGCCGGGCAACTCGTCCGGCATCTCCGCTCTTATCTCTCCGAAGAGGATGCACGCAATGTCCTGATCTACTACCAACAGCCGATCGCCGCGTTCGTCCATGCGCAAATGCAGGCCCATCAGTGGGAAAGGGCCACGGGCTATGATGTTGTGGTGAGCAAGGGATTCACTGCCTTGAAGCCCTGCGCCTATACGGCGAGGGACGGCGAGCCGGTCCATGACTTCCGTCAGACCGTCGAGGATCGAACGCGAATCCCGCAGATGCTCTTCGGCGGGTTCCAACGGTGCCTCTATTCCCTGCAGAAGTTCGACTCGGATACGGAGCGCCGACTGGCGATCATTCTTGATCGCGACTCGCAGAAGTGGTTTCGCCCGGCACCCGGGCAATTTCGGATTTCCTACAAGCACGGCGTCTCGCAGCATGACTATCAGCCTGATTTCGTCGCCGAGATTACGGACTGTATCTACATGCTGGAGCCCAAAGCGCGAAACGAAATGACCGGTCTTGAAGTGCTGGCTAAGAAAGACGCCGCCGTCACCTGGTGCGCCCGCGCTACGGCCCACACCCTCAGCAACGGTGGCAAGCCGTGGAAGTATGTGCTGATCCCGCACGACGTGATCGCGGAGAACATGACATTAGCCGGACTGGTCAAAGAGTTTTCTTTCGCCTGACCGGAACATTGCTCCTGCAACGGTGACAGGGCTCAAAGCGGGAAAGACGAATAGCCTCCGGTCACCGGTAACAGTCTCTCGTTGGGTCATGATCGGGGGACGTGCGGGCGCAGTTCGGGCCCATGGGGCGGGGAATCCTGACATAGCCTTCGATCGTGTGTCCCTTCTTCAATATCTCATCATGCAGTTCATGGCAGGCGCCGGAGCAACCTTGACCCGTCGGTACAGGATTGCTCAAGGCAACGGCTGTTCCCCCCAGGGGAATAAAGCGGGGGCGGGGAATGATGGTTGAGCCGGCAGTTGAGGGTGCCGAGGCCGGCGACTGATCCACCAATGTTGTGAAGGTGGGGCGTGGAACAGCCGGTCTCAATACCGTCGCCCAGGTGGGATCGTCGGGCGCCACCAGAAAGGCGTTCGTTCCACGGTGGCATTCGGTGCAGGGCACAGTGCCGGGAGCAAATCCCTGTTCAGGATCGCGCAGAGATGAGAGGGACACGCTGGATGTGTCGCGAGTCCAGCGGCTGTCCGGCGAAAACGGATCGTTTCGCCAGAAACAAGCGTAGCCCGTCTCGGCGCTTTGGCAGATCACTTCAAACGTGCCGCTGCTTCTGCCCAACGCGACACAGGCGCCTCGAACGGTCGGGTGGGCATAGGACCAGACGCCGGCAAAGGTCGTGTCATCGGGTTGAACCGTTTCGAGGTGATTGGGAGTCAGCAAAATGGTTTTCAGGTCGCCGTGAGCGACCCATTCCGATGATGAAACGTGCCAATCCGGGGGAATCGGGACCCCTTTTATGCGACAGGCGTTCATGTAGGTCGTCTCTCCTTCATTTTTTTCCGAGAGAAGAGACACAGGTGTCTGGTCCGAGGAAGCCGGCGGCTTGGTCGGCTCCATGGATTGAAGGGGAGCGCCACCCATCGCACAGGCGCAGACGACCGCGGTTAAAGCCGCCGACGCCCCCCGCACGTATCGCGCCCATCTCACAAGAAGATCGTTTTTCATTCTTGTACCAGGTTCTTTTCGATAGAGCGGACTCCGTCAAATGTCAAGAGCGTTCGGCTTCATTGAAACGATTCAGGGTCATCGTCGGTCGAGTCTCTTGACCTTCAACGGTATTCGGCCTCAGAATTCGGCGTTGACGAGTCGGTCGGGAATCGGTAGTTTCCGCCCTCTCGTTCGATTTGAAGAAACGCACGTTGTTCAACCGAGGAAACGCATGGAAGAGTACAATCTGTACTACAGCGTCGCTTGTATCATCGTGGCGGTCTATGTGATGGTGAAAGGAGTGATCGCCGCTCTTGTGCAACGGAACGATCCGGAGGCCGCGTCCCTGTTTCCGCCGCCTGCCTATGGAGTCGTTGCGTCGATTTTGCTTACATTCGGATTGGGATTTTTGAAACTCAAACTTCAGTGGTGGGGCTATCGATTGATCTTTCCCGGCACGACCATGCTGTTTCCCGCCATCATTTATCTGATCGGGCGCCGACCGTCACCGAAATGATCATGTGCAGGCGACGAGCGGCTTCTTTTGTGATACGGCCTGCTCGGTGTTCGATTCAAGCCGTCGGATAATTCCTTCGAGTTGTTGTTCATACGGGAAAGGGAGGGGGGGGAACTCGATCCCGATTCCCTGAGAACCGGCCCACCGGACGATGGCGCCTCGAATGTGCAGCGGCGCGGGAAGATCGGGAAGATTCAGTTGAAGATCCACCTTCATGCCGGCAAATGCGGGAAAAGCGCTTTGCACTCGGCAACCCTTTCGTGAGAGATCGAGCGATCTGCTGATGGTGTGACTTTGCTTCCGATGAATGACCATCCCAGAAAAGGACGCGGGAAATCGAGGGTGTTTTCGTACGACCATGGTCGGCTCCTTTTTGAATAATGACGGTACACGCCGCTGGAATCTCATGCAGACTCCGTACCGCTTCGACGGGTCCGGTTATATTGTGTTTGTGACGGTTTTTGCCGTCGACGCGCGTCATTGCGTGGGTCGGCGTTCATTTGTGCTCGCGCATGAAGGGATTTGACCACGGACGACGGACTCCTGGGAGGATGAAAGTCGTTTCCGGTCCGCCCGCGATCACCATAGGATGAGGTACATCGCAATGAAGACGGATGCTTCTCTCTTGACGGAACTCTCCGCGGCGACGGCCAGACGGCGGACTTTTGCCATTATCAGTCACCCGGACGCGGGCAAAACCACATTGACCGAGAAACTCTTGCTCTATTCCGGCTTGATTCGAACCGCCGGCATGGTGCGTGGTCGCAAAGGGATGAAGGCAACGGCCTCGGATTGGATGGGTATGGAGCAGGAGCGGGGCATTTCGATCACGGCCTCGGCCATGCAGTTTCCCTACAAACATGCCGTCATCAACTTGCTGGATACGCCGGGGCACCAGGACTTTTCTGAAGACACATACCGCACGCTCACCGCGGCCGACAGCGCCATTATGGTGCTGGATGCGGCCAAAGGCGTCGAGGCGCAAACGCGCAAGTTGTTCGCCGTCTGTCGCATGCGCCGCATCCCGGTTCTGACGTTGATCAACAAGATGGACTTGCCCGGCCGCCCTCCGCTCGACCTGATGACCGAAGTGGAACAAGCCTTGGGCATCCAAGCGAGCGCGATCAACTGGCCGATCGGGTCGGGAAGCGACTTCGTGGGAATCGTCAATCGAAGCGACGGCCGCGTGGAACTCTTTGAAAAGACGGCTCATGGAGGAGCCTCCAAGGTGAACGTCGAAGTGCTGACATGGGACGAACTTGATCGAAGCGGGCGACTCTCCGAGGACGTGGCGGCACAGGTTCGGCATGATTTGGAGCTGCTTGAAATCGCCGGAAACCCTTTCGGCAAGGAACGATTTCTTCACGGCGAGATCACGCCGGTCCTCTTCGCCTCCGCGTTGACGAATTTCGGCATCGAGAGTTTCTTGGATGCGTTCGTGGATCTGGCTCCCTCTCCGGGAGGCAGACCGGCCGACGGCGACGACGGCACCGAACTCTTGATCGATCCGATCGAGCAGCCCTTCAGCGCCTATGTCTTCAAGCTTCAGGCTAATATGAATCCCAAACATCGCGACAGCACGGCGTTTTTGCGAGTGTGCTCCGGACGGTTCCAACGGGACATGCTCGTCAAGCACCATCGCCTCGGGCGTGAGGTTCGTCTGTCCCGACCGCATAGTCTGGTAGCGCAAGAGCGCAGCACGGTCGAAGAAGCGTTCCCAGGCGACATTATCGGCGTCATCAATCCCGGTATCTTCGCCATCGGCGACACCATCTCGGTGACGGGCGGGTTCAATTTCAAACCGCTGCCGCAGTTTCAGCCGGAGATTTTCGCGCGCATCAGACCGACCGACGTCGGCAAGCGGAAGACGTTCGACAAGGGCATGCGGCAGATGGCTCAGGAAGGGACGGTTCAAATCATGCGAACCGTCGCCGGGCAAGAACCCCTGGTTGCGGCGGTCGGACGACTGCAATTCGACGTCCTTCAGTACCGCCTGCGGCACGAATACCAGGTTGAAACGATTCTAGACCCCTTGCCGTTTACCTGCAGCGCCTGGCTGGAGGGAGACCTCGACACCTTCAAGCCGCCCTCGGCTTCGATGATCGTCAAGGATCAACGGGATCGATTGGTCGTCCTGTTCGGCGACCACCTGATGAAAACGATCGCCAGGGACCGCAATCCCAGCCACACGTTGAGGGATATGGGATAGGAGGAGCGAACCTTCATAAGAACAATGAACCTGTCCGGGTGAGACGCGGAGTCCGTGGAAGCCGCACGCCCGGATCAGCGCGGGGCGGTGGACTTCATCAGACTGTCGGCTTGCGGCGGGAGAAATCCGAGGTATCCGCAATGCCGCTCCGCCAGTTCCAAGACGGTAAACGGCTGGCCGTCGACCGTCTCCGGAGCCGAGAATACCTGCCGGAGACGATCGCCTCGATTGCCGACGATCGTGCCGGCAAATACCACACCTTTCAGCTTGAGACGATCCACTGCCGACTCGATATCCTCGACGCGCACGGCCACGTGGTGAAACACCTTGTCGCTGAATTTTCGAACCCAAGCCGGAATGATGCTGGTTTTTCCTCGATCATCGGCATAGGCTTGGTCGACAAAAAGAGCGGGGTAGCCGGCCTTGCGATAGACCTTGGCGTACCAATCGTCGTAGGAAATGGTTTCGTCATAGACGTAGCCCAGTTCGACGAACGGCTTCGCTCCTTGATCGATATCAAGCGTCCGGATCGTTACATGATCGATGACGGGGGTCAGTCCGACGCCCGCGTCATCGAGCATGTGTTTGAGGAGCGCTGCGGCTCGATTGTGGGAGACATAGTCCGCCACCATCCGTTGCAAGAGCTCATCCAGTGCCTTGGGTTGGTCCATAAAAGGGCTCCTGTGGTCCGCTCATCGGCCGGCATGCGTCCCGCGCCGGTTTTTCACTAGACATCGCCGCTCCACAGCGCGAGGATTTTTCGAAAGCTTACTCGCCGAATTTAATGCCCTGCGCCAGCGGAAGATCGGCGCTCCAATTGATGGTCGTCGTTTGGCGTCGCATATAGGCTTTCCATGCGTCCGACCCCGCTTCTCGGCCGCCACCCGTTTCTTTTTCTCCTCCGAAAGCGCCGCCGATTTCAGCCCCCGACGTGCCGATGTTGATATTGGCGATGCCGCAGTCGCTGCCGGCTGCCGAAAGAAACTGCTCGGTATGTCGAACGTGATTCGAGAACATGGCGGATGAAAGGCCTTGCGGCGCGTCGTTTTGCATGGCGATCGCTTCGTCGAGAGTCGAAAACGTCATGACATACAGAATGGGGGCGAAGGTTTCCCGTTGGACGACGGGCCAGTGGTTTTTGGCTCGGACGATCGTCGGTTCCACGAAGTGGCCGGTCCGATTCAAGACGTGACCGCCATAGAGGATCTCGCCTCCCTCTTTTTTGATTTCTTCCAATGCAAAGACATAAGCCTGAACGGCGGCTTGATCGATGAGGGGGCCCATCAGGACGTTGGAGTCGAGCGGGTTGCCGATGCGTACTTGGCCGTACGCTTTGATCAGCCTGCTCGTCAGTTCTTCGTAACGCGATTCATGGACGAACAGTCGTCTGGTCGTCGTGCATCGTTGGCCGGCGGTCCCCACGGCGCCGAAGACGACGGCTCGCACCGCCAGGTCCAGGTCGGCGGTCTCATCGACAATCACCGCGTTGTTGCCGCTGAGTTCCAGCAAGGTCCGGCCCAGCCGTTGCGCGACGGCGGAAGCGACATGGCGGCCGACGGCGACGGAACCGGTAAACGAGATCAGCGGCAGTCGTCGATCCTGAATCATTTGCTCGGCAAGGTCGACATGATCCGTGATGAACAGCGAAAAAATGCCGGTATAACCCTGTTGCTGCATGACCTGATTGCAGATCTTCTGAACGGCGATGGCGCACAGGGGAGCTTTCGGTGAAGGTTTCCACACGACCGTGTCTCCGGCCACCGCGGCCAGAAAAGCGTTCCAGGCCCAGACGGCCACGGGAAAGTTGAAGGCCGTGATGACGCCGATCGGCCCCAACGGATGCCACTGTTCGAACATGCGATGGGCCGGCCGTTCGGATTGCATCGTCAGGCCGTACAACATCCTTGATTGGCCGACGGCAAAGTCGGCCATGTCGATCATTTCCTGCACCTCGCCGTCGCCTTCGGCCTTGATCTTTCCCACCTCCAAGGAAACCAAGGTGCCCAATTGATCTTTCTTTTCCCGAAGGGCTTGACCGATCAATCGCACCACTTCGCCTCGTTTAGGAGCCGGCACCATACGCCAGGTTCGAAATGCTTCGACCGAATCTTTCAGGATTCGTTCGTAATCCTCTTGAGAACAAGGCGAGACGCCGGCCAGCGTCTCACCGGTGGCTGGGTTGATCGATTGCAAAATGGGCCGATCGCCTTGGCCGGACCACCATCCGGCTCCGGTGCTGCCGCCGGAATTGACGGCTTGAATACCGAGATCTTTAAGGGCGCTTTGAAACGTCGTCATCGAAAACAGGCTCCAAATTCGTTGTCGAGAAAATCCTTCAAGGGAATCGATTCCTGCGTCACGAATCCATGGTACTGCGACGGCCGACTCAACACAAGATCCATGACGCAACATGCGCTCGATGCCGTGGTGATCTGAATGGCGGACCACAGCTTCCCTTTGATACATTGAGGATAGATCTTTTTGACGTAATTTTCCTCGAACAGCCCTCCTCCTTGGGTTCCCGTCACGGATGCATAAATCAGAACGACGTCCTGGAGCGTTTGTGGAATGGCCCGTTCGAGGATACGCTTGAGCGTCTCACGGTCTTCGTTGAGTTTAAGATCTTTCATGAGCAATTGAATTTTCTCGCAGTGCCCCGGATACCTGAGCGTTTTATAATTCATGGTCTTCACTTTTCCGGCATAACTGTCCGCCAATGTCCCGAGGCCTCCCGACGTGTTAAAGGCTTCGTACAACAGACCGTCCACTTCGATCGTCTCATGACCTTCCAGCGGTTGAAGAGGAACCTTCTCACCCGCTTCGATGCCGTAGCAAAGATTGCCGTATTCGTTGATCAGCCCGTCGGTCGACCAGGTAAGCGAGTATTTGAGCGCATTGCTGGGGTGCACCGGCAAGGCTCCGACTCGCATCTTCACCGTATCCAACTCCTCAAAATGCGTCATCAAATCATGTGTCACGATGCTGATGAAGCCGGGTGCAAGACCGCATTGCGGCATGAAGGCGCGGGCGGCGCCGGCGCTCAACACCTTGATCTGGTTCGTGACTTCGACGTCTTCCGTCAGATCGAAGTAGTGCAGGCCATGGGTCAATGCCAAACCCGCCACCGTCGGGTTGCAAAAATAGGGAAGGCATGACAAGACGGCGTCAAACGGATGAGCCGAAAGATAGGCGCTGACGGCGTCCGGATGGCGGACATCAAGCAGGCACGGCGTGACCCGCTCCAATCCAAGATTCCTCACGAGACGCTCCGCCGACTCGATCGTCACGTCGCCCAGATGCACGTCATAATCTCCTCGCTGAGAAAGCAGACAGACGATCAACGACCCGATCTTTCCCGCTCCAAGCACCAGCACGTGTTTCATGATGGAGAATTATACTCGATCATTGAAAGGCGAGCATCTGCTTCACGATGAAACGAGCGAAGAGTCGAGGGCATTACTCGCGGTCTGACACGTCAATGACATACGATGGCGGATGGGGTGTCGTCTCGGCTTCGATTCGGCTGAATCGAAACGGCGGAAGGTCCGCTTGCAGCCTTCGCAGCAGAGTCGTCATTTTCATCGCGGACGGCACTTCGCACAGCCACACGTGCATGCCGGATTCCAGCTCGTCAAAATGGCGTTGCACCCGAAAGCCCGGCTGCTCCATGAAATAGGCCGAGAGAAACCCGTTCACGGCCGTCACCACCCAGGGATGCTCCTGACGGTAACGATAACTGATCCGAATCTCGGCGAGCGCGATGTCGTCTCCAGGCAGCATGGTCGTACTCTAGCAATTCTCCGATTGTGTCCGCCACCCGGAACTGTGTAAGGTACGGCCTTCGCGAAGGAGAGGCTCCGATGCCATTGACCGCTTACAATCATGTATCGATTCCTTCTTTCATGTACGGAACGGCTTGGAAGAAAGAAGCCACGACGCAACTGGTCCTGCAGGCCGTTGAAGCCGGCTTCACGGCCATCGATACCGCGAACCAGATCATTCATTACGATGAGGCGCGGGTGGGGGAAGCGCTGTTGCAATTGGCCCAAACGGGCGTAACCCGCGACCGGCTGTTCCTCCAGACCAAGTTCACGCCGGTGAACGGACAGGACCATCGGTTGCCCTACGACGCCAACGCGAGCATTACGACCCAGGTGCAACAGTCCTTCGAGAGTTCGCTGGCCCATCTCCATACGGACTATCTGGATTCGTACGTGCTCCATGGTCCCTACCACCGGCGCGGCCTCGGGCCGGAGGACTGGGAGGTGTGGGCGGCGATCGAGGCGCTATACGACACCGGACGGACGAGAATGATCGGCGTCAGCAATGTGACGGCCGAGCAACTCGCCATGCTCTGTGAGCGGGCGAAGCACAAACCGATGGTCGTGCAGAACCGCTGCTACGCCGCGTTGGGATGGGACAAGAACGTCCGGGAGATTTGTCGGAGACACGGCATCATTTACCAGGGGTTTTCGTTGTTGACCGCGAATCGGGCGGTGTTGATCGACCACCGCATTCGAGCCATGACGGCCAGGTACGAGGCCACTCCGGCTCAACTTGTTTTCCGATTCGCAATGCAGGTGGGGATGTTGCCCCTCACCGGCACGACGAATCCCGAGCATATGAAAGAAGACTTGCTCTCAGATCGATTCACCTTATCGGCGGAAGACGTGAGACACATTGAATCAATCGGCGATTCATGAAAGTGTCGATCAAACGAATCTACGAGCCTCCGGCCAAGTCCGATGGTTTCCGTGTGCTGGTCGATCGCCTGTGGCCGCGCGGTTTATCGAAGGAGACCGCGCATATCGACCTGTGGCTCTGTGAGATCGGTCCATCAACCGCCTTGCGCAAATGGTTCAACCACGATCCAGCCCGGTGGGCTGAGTTTTGCCGACGTTATCAAGCCGAGCTCAAAGAAAAAGAGGATCTATTGGCCCTTCTTGTCAAGGAGGCCCAAACCAAACCGATCACGTTGCTCTATTCGGCCAAGGACGAACGGCATAATCAAGCCGTTGCCCTCCAGAGTTTTCTGCTCACACACACCTGTTTTGCTCAACCCCGCGTCCCCCCGAAGACGACGGCGGAAATCTCTTCTGAGAAGAAACGACGGAAACCGAGGTCTCCATAAAGAACCTCTCCGGGCTCAATCGGAACGGATCGATCGTGATAGTACCGCCATGACGGTCACGGGGAAACGTTCTCCTGTCAACCTACCGGACAGCACCTCTTTTACTCTCTCAGCCCTTGCATCCTTTTTCCTGATGCTCCGTCTTTAAAGATGAACGGCGGAATGACCCGCCGCTCAGTCGCAAGGAGGTTTCCCATGCGTCCCCATATTTCACTCGATGTGCGCGATGTCGCCAAATCGGCGGCGTTTTATGAAAAGGTGTTCGGGGTGAAGCCGCAAAAACAGGTGGCCGACTACGCCAAGTTCGACCTGAAGGTCCCCGCGCTGAACTTTTCGGTGGTATCCTCCACCGGGAAGGTGAGTTCCGTGGATCACTTGGGGATCGAGGTCGAAACGGTCGATGAGATCGCCGCGTGGAAAACCCGCCTGCAGGAGCGGGGCGTTCTCCAAAAGGTCGAAGAGAATATCGCCTGCTGCTTCGCCAGACAGGACAAACTCTGGTTCAGCGATCCGGACGGGAATGCGTGGGAGATCTTCACCGTCCATGAGCAACTGGAGGTCACAGGCGCTCTCAGTCACACCGGTTGCTGCGCCCCCAAGAAGGAGAGCGCGTCAGAGCCCGCTGCTTGCGGAGGCTAAGCCTGAACGGTACTGTAAGATAGCCATGGAAGAGAGGAGCCGTCATGACCACCAAAACTGAAGAACTCTGGCAACTCGTTCATGACGGCCTCCGGGCCTTCATCGCCAAGCGGGTGAGCGATCATGGCCATATCGATGACATTTTGCAAGATGTGTTCGAGCGCGTCCATCGGCAGATGGACAGTGTGAAGGATTCCAGCCGGATTGTTTCTTGGGTCTATCAAATCACGCGGAACACGATCATTGATTATTACCGGAAGCCTGGAAAACAACGTGAAACTCCAGTTGGATTAAACGCCGAAATTGAAGCATTAGTCGAGGTGTTTCCAAGCTCCGATAGCATGGGCCAAGATGAGCCGGGCGAGGTGCATGCTGAACTCGCCGACTGCCTGCGCCCCATGATTGAACGGCTGTCCAAAGATTATCGAGAAGCCGTCGTCCTGGTAGAGCTCGATGGGCTGACGCAGCAGGCCGCCGCCAGGCGCTTGGGAATTTCTTTGCCCGGCATGAAATCCCGAGTACAACGGGGGCGCAAACAGCTCAGGCACATGCTGAATGACTGTTGTCTGATCGAGCTGGATCGTCGAGGGGGAGTGATCGAGTTTCGCTCACGCCAGGATGTCTGTGATCCCTGTCTGAATCGTCAGAGAACAGGCCACAGGAGGGAACTCTGAAGACATCATCGGATATGTGTTGGACACGCTCAAACATGATACGACTCGGCAAGCGCCGCGGTCATTGCCGCGGGAATACTTTGATGCGATTCCGACCGGTGGGATAAAGGGTTCAATGATGAAGGTCGCCGTCGTCGGTGGAGGGCCGGCCGGTCTCATGGCGGCCGAAACGGCCGTCGCAGGGGGCGCGCAAGTCGATCTCTATGACGCCATGCCGTCGGTCGGTCGAAAATTTCTCCTGGCCGGCAAAGGCGGGTTGAACCTCACCCATGCGGAACCGTTGGAAACTTTTCTTTCGCGCTACGGTTCACGACGGGCGCAGCTCGCTCCGATCGTTCGCTCGTTCGGGCCTGACGCGATCCGCGAGTGGGCATCAGGACTCGGTATACGAACCTTCATAGGAACGTCACGCCGAATCTTCCCCGCCGATATGA
>JANDJG010000045.1 GCA_024331085.1 Nitrospira sp.
GCCGAGCAGGATCACGTCAAGTTTGGGAAGAGCGGGCGGCGGGCAATTCGTCAGCCCTCGCAAGACTGATTCATAGTCCTGGGCCGCGGCCTGCGGATCATCAGATTCGCCCTTCATGCGAACGATGTGATCGTCTTGGATGCCCAGCGGTTGGAACAGCACCGTCCGGGCCATGCCGAAGTTGCTTTCCGGATGGTCCGGCGGCACGCATCGTTCGTCTCCAAAAAGAAAAAAGATCCGCGGCCAGTCGAAGCGGTCGCTCCATGGAGGAGCGGCCATCGTAGCGTACAGTGTTCGAGGTGTGGACCCGCCCGAGAGAGCCAGCAGGCATCGGCCATGGGACCGAATGGCCGCTTCGCTGGAAGTCAGAAGCAGGGTCGCCGCCTCGTCGGCCCATTCCGCTCCGTCGCGCGTGACGATGATTTCCGGAGCGATGGGCATGTTATCGCCGAGTCCTCCGTCGAGTCGCTTGTGCCTTCGTTCGGATGGCGACTCGCCGGTTTGAGGAATGGACGGGACTCAAGGCGGCAGTGACGGCGTCGATGGTCTGTACCGGATCTCGTCCGAGCGGAATAAGCAGTGCGTGCCGGTGATGGGTGCGCAGGGATTGGAGGTCACCGGCCGCCTGGGCGCGAGCCAGGGTGCCGAATGAGAAGGACTTGCCCGGGATCGGAAGATCGGGCGTCATGCGGTCAATCAATTGGAGAAAGAGGCCTGTCGCGGGGCCTCCCTTGTGGAGCTGACCGGTGGAATGCAAATACCGAGGCCCATAGCCGAAGGTGGTGGTGACGTGATGGCGGGCCACGAGGGTTTTTCGGAGCCGCGCGACGGCCTGCTCAAAAGGGCGGGAAGGAGTCGCGTAGGCCAAGATGGCGACATAGACCCCGGCTTTCAAACGGGTGACCAGGTCCTTCGCCGCTTGGGCGGGGCTGTGGCGCAGCAGCTCCGGCAATTGACGGGTCGATTGAAAGACGCTCAAGACCTGGTTGGTGTTGTCCTTGCTCTCTTGGACGTTGGGCTGGTCGAACGGATGGATGCCCAGGAGATGACCGGCCACGGCGGTGGCGAATTCCCAGCGAAAGAATTCGGCTCCGAGATCGTATCGGTCGCGAAGGTCAAGTTGAATCACGGGCTGGCGCGCATTTCTTAGAGCCTGGATCTGCCGATCGAGCGTGGCGTTGTTGTCTTTCTGAAGACGGAGATAGACGAACAATCGGTCGTCGCCGTAGAAAGAAGGGCGAAGAACCGGTTCCTGGGCCACGGGGATCAAGCCGGTTCCTTCCTTGCCGGTGCTTTCGGCCAGCAGTTGCTCGACCCATAGTCCGAACGTGGACAGAACCGGTGACGTGATGACCGTGACCTTGTCTCGACCGGATTTCGCGAGGCTCCCCATGACGGCTCCCAGATAGGCGCCGGGATTGGCCTCAATGGGGTTCTGTGTCTTGCATTGAGCCGCCATGCCTGCCGCTCGGTCGAGCAGCTTGGAGACGTCAAGCCCCAACAACGCGGCGGGCACCAGCCCGAACAGAGAAAGGACGGAGTAGCGACCGCCGATGTCGGGAGGATTGGTAAAGATTCGGCGGAATCCATGGTCTCGCGCCAATCGCTCAAGCCCGGTTCCCGGATCGGTAATGGCGATGAAGTGGTCGCCGGTTCTATTTTTCGCGGTCTTGTGAACCAGCTCCCAGAAATGGGCGAACAGGGACATGACTTCAATGGTGCCGCCGGACTTGCTCGCGACGAGGAACAGCGTGTTGGAGGGAGTCAATGCGTCGGTTACCGACCTGACCCATCCCGGCACGGTGGAATCGAGGACCCACAGTCGCGGAAATCCCTTCGTTTGTCCGAACGAGGCGCGGAGAACTTCCGGCCCCAAACTGCTGCCGCCCATGCCAAGGAGGACAACGTCCGTGATCCCCATAGCCTTGGTCTCGGCGGCACAGTCGCGAAGACCGTCGAGTTGTTCTCGCATCCGCTCATGGACGGTCAACCAGCCGAGTCGATCGGCGATCTCGGTGGAATCGTCTTTCCAGAGCCGGTGGTCTTTGTCCCATAGTCGATCGACGACCCGGTTGTGATCCAACTGTTCCATTGCCGAACGAACCGTGGCATGAAGCGGCGCCGGTAGCGCCTTTCGCAGTGGAATGGGCATGGGGTTCCTCGTGGACAAGGTGGTCTGCCCGATTTCAGCAATCAGGCTGCATCATAGGAATCTTTCCCGGAAAAGACAATGATTCCATCGACCGGGTCTATTTCTTATCGGTTGTCCGCCGGATGACTAAAGGCATCCCATCGACCGCCGACCACGCGAGTGATTGCGCCTGCTCGCGGGAGAGCTCCAACAGCAGGGCGGGACTCGGATCGGACGACTCTCCACGGGAGAGCGATGACACCCATTCGTTCAAGCTCCGCCACCAGGTCTTCGTTCCCACCCACAGCCGACGGAAGAGGTCTTCTTCGTCCGAAGGTCGCACTTCGATGGTCAAGGCTGGAGTGAACGACAGGGTATAGGCCGTCGGCATGTCGGCGAGCGAAAGGGGGACCTGCTCGACGGAAACGGCGGGATCAACGGTGCGACGGGCGATGGGAGGGCGAGCAATCAACCGGTGCGTGCCGTGGATGGCGCTCGGCGCCTTGATCGACCACGCGACGATGGGAATCCGATAGAGATCGAGACCTCGACCCTTGATGTGGATGGTGCGTGTCACGAGATCGACCAGCAAGTAGTTGTGGGGGCGAGCGGCCAGCTTGACTTCTTCCTGAAGCACGCGCGTCACTTCTTGCAGCGAGGCGGGGTCGTTCGGATCCACGTCGGGAAAAGGCCCCCGGTCTTCAGCCCGACAGGTGGTAGTCAAAAAGACGAGCAGGAAGAAAAGGGCCCAGGGGGAAAAGAATCGGGAAGGCGTTGCCGGACCGTCCGAGCTAAAAAATGATGATCGGTGTCCCAATCCGAGCCACTCGATAGACGCTCTTGAGATCGTCGTCATTCAGCCGAATGCAGCCGTGCGTCACGTTTTTGCCGAGCAGGCGCGTGTAGAGCGTGCCGTGGATGAAATAACCCTTCCCGAATCCCAACGCATAGGCGCCGAGCACGCCCTGTTCGACGCGGTCGGCTTGATTCCGGGGAACTTCCAACCCTTCTTCGATAAAGGCCCAATCGGGTTTGACCCACGCCGGATTGAGAAGTTTGGACCGGACGAAGAATTCTCCCCGCGGCGTGTCGAAAACCCATTGGTCGGTCGTTCCCCCCGGTTTGGGAAGGATGGTGCCGCTGCCGGTCGAGGCCAGGGCGTCCAAAAGCACGTCGTCTCGCTGCTTAAGATAAAGATGGTTGCGGGCGGTGTCCACGAGAATATACGGCTCCTGCGGTTTGAGCCGGGACAGTTGTTTTGACAAGGCCTTGTATCGGGCTTGAAGGGCGGAAAGGGAAGGAAGGGATCCGGTTTGCGAATCGGCTGACGAAAGGACGGATGACGGGGGCGGGGGAACGGAGTCGCTGCTTTGGGACAGCGACAGGGTCAGCAGTCCTCCCAGGAACAGCGACGAACAGACGACGAATCGGTATGCCGCGACGGAGTTCATGTTGCGTCTCGTTGTTGCTGCAACTCGGCCAAGGCCAAGGTAATGGCGTTCCGTTCGGCAAGGGCTCCGACAATGGTCACCGGCGTGCCGGCTACGACGCGGGAGAACACTCTCTGCATATGGGAGTTGTCCAGCATGATGCAGCCCAACGTTTGAGACGTCCCCGTCGAGTCCATCCCATGAATTTCAATGAGCCCGCCGATGGAGGCCGTTGGGGGAACGGCTCCGGCTTGAACGGCGGCTCGAAAGCGCCGCCGGTCCTCCTGGTTGGGATAGTCTAACAGTAGGGCGCGGAAAAATTGCGTTTCCCCCGCTCCCTTCAGCGCGACGACTCGGTAACGGCCCTCCGGCGTGGCTCCATCTCCCTGCACCAGTTTGTCTTTGAGACCGTTGTAGCCCAGCCGAACGGGATAGGAGGACGTCATCTTTCCGTTCTCATAGAGGAGCAGTTCCCGGTCCACTTTGTTCACGATAATGGCCGGTGACCGGTGGACGCGGGACCACTCCACGGTCTGCCGGGCCATGATTTGCCATCGTGCGATCTGTCGGGGGTCCGCGTACCGCTTCAGGTCCTGTGTCAATACCGTGGTTTGAACGTCAAGGGTCTCGTTGGCCCGTGTGGTGATGTCGAGAGACCGGGCATAGTCCCGTTGTTGAAAAAACGATCGCGCCTGCTTCAGCAGGAGATCCGTCTGGGTCAATTCTTTTCCCAATACGATATGGCCGCCCAATGATGCCACGTAGGAGGACAGAGCCGAAAGACGCTTGTCGAGCTTGGTAATCGCGGTCTCGGCCGTTCGGCGAAGGGCGGCTTGCTCCTCTTGGAGCCTGACGAGGGTGTCATCGCCATGGGCGAGCAATTGTCGAAGCTCGTCTTCGATACTATTGGATTCCCATGGCCAGAGGATGAGGTCATCATAGACCTGTGCGCGTATTTTGAGGGCGGCCCATTGGGTGGCGAAGGAGGCGTACTCGTCCGCTGCCGTGCGGGGAGCTCCCAGTTCGATCAACTGGTGATCAACGGCGTCAATGTCGGCGATGAGGTCGGGAGGAATGGCCGGAGTGCATCCGGTCGCCAGGAGGGCGCAGAAGCCTATCGCCAGGTATCCGGGGCGAAAACACGTGCGCCATCTGAAAAGCACCGGCCCCTCACTGCTTGTGGAAGGAAGAGCCTTTTCTCGGCTTGACCTTGGCGATGGCATCTTGAATCTCGGCCGAAATGGCGCGGCTTTTTTCATCGATGGCCTTGGCTTGGGCTTGGGCGGCCTGATAGTCCTCTTTGTCGATCGACGCCTGGACCTGTGTCAGGGAAGTGGTCAGCGCCTCGATGTCGCTCTTGATTGACTCGATGGCCGCCCGGTCTTTTCCGACCGGCGCCTTCGCGATCAATTGACGAGTGGACGACACGGCCTCTTGGGCGACTTGTTGAGCCTGGAGAGCCGCCGTCTTGGCCTCTTCCTTTTTCTGAGAAGCCGCCGACGAAACAGTGGCCGCCTCATTGGCGGTTGAAACGGCCAGCTCCTCGACTTTTCCATAGTCTTGGAACGGTGCAAACTTGCCTTCTTGCTCGGCCGCTTCTTGTTTTAAGGCGGTGAGTTTTCCTTCGAGCTTTGCGTATTCTTCAGGAGCGTACACGTTGGCGCCGCGTTCCCGAGCCTGTTTGACGGCCTGTTCCGCCGCCTCGATTTTCTCCGAGGGAGGTTTGGCGCAACCTCCAATGAGGAGGGTGGTCAGGACAACGAGCATCGCAGTCTGAGGCATAGGCTTCACGGGGACCTCCATCATGAAAGAGGGTGACGGGCACGCGATTTTTTATCACACATAGCTTCTAGCAAACTCGGTACCAAGCGGCACCGTCAATATAATATTGAGATAATGACATAGAGAAGCAAGATTGCCAAGTTAGGAAAGGGAACGTGAGGCGAGAGGGGTTCGTCCCTGTGGCGATCTGGCGTCATCGCTCGTCTCGTTTTGGTGTGAGGGCCTCTTTCCTCTTCTAGAATGCCGAGGTCGTCGGTTTCCGCCGATCGCTACGCATAACACTGTGAATTGACAGGGGTGAAGGGCGCTCCTATAATGCGACTTTCCATTTTTCAACGCATCAACGAAGCTTCTTTATCGAGAGGCAATTGAAGGGAGGGCGCGTGTCATTTACATTTCGGCAACCATCAAATCTCAAGAAAAAACGCGAGCACGGTTTTCGAAAGCGCATGAGCACGAAGAACGGGCGGCGAGTCCTGGCGCGTCGTCGGGCCAAAGGGCGTGCCCGATTGACGGTGTGATGCGCCGGTCGCAACACTCCGGTCCGGGCGCGTTTGCCGACCGCGTTGGGCCGCCGTGCGAGCGTGTCCTCCTCCCTTGCCTGCCTTGAGCTGTTTCCCCGGGTCGGTGTCGGGCAGCGTCTTGCCGTAGACTCTCGGTGTGAGCCGAGTCGAAGATGGAAAGGCCGGAGGGCATTTTCCTGCGGGTGAGTCGAGAGATCGAGGCGGTCAAGCGCCGTGGCCGACGAGTTTCGACGGAACTGTTTAACATGCTGATTTGCACGATGGAGGATGGGCCGGCTCGCGTGGGGATTATCGTCGGTCGCCGGTTCGGAAACGCGGTTCGGCGAAATCGAGCCAAGCGCGTGTTTCGCGAGTTGGTCAGACAGTGCCATCATGATTTCATTCCCGGGCAGGCAATCCTTGTTTTCCCAAAGCGCGAGGCGTTGACACGGCCGTTTCATGAGTTGGCCGTCGTATGGGGAGCGACGTTGCGGCGAGCCAATGTTCTTCGGTCGAGGTCGATGTAGGATGATGGTTGTGCGGAACCTGTGTCTGTGGCTCATTCGTGCCTATCGCTACATGGTTTCTCCATGGTTGGGGCCGGCCTGTCGATTCGACCCGACTTGTTCGCAATATGCGTTGGACGCGATCGCTCGATACGGGGTCTTGCGTGGAGGGGGATTGGTGCTCGTTCGTTTGCTCAAGTGTCATCCATTCCATCCGGGCGGAGAGGATCCGGTCAGGTAACGTCCGGATCCGTTGCCGTTGTGCGCGTAACGGAGCAGACGACAACAAATAGACGGTCTGTTTGATACATGGAAAAGCGGCTCGTTGTTTTTCTGATTTTGTCTCTGGCGATCATTTTCGGCTACGAATTCGTCCTCAACGAGTTGGGCCTGATCCCACCTCCTCCGCCTCCGTCGGATGAATCGCCAACGGAGTCCTCCCCGCAATCCGTCGCCGATTCCCAGCAAGGTGACGCCCTGTTGGTCGGGGGGGATGTGCAAGGCCAATCAAAAAAGCCCGCATCCTCGACGAGCAGGCCTCAGGGTTCTGGAAATGTGGAGCCTCAGACGGTGGAGGTGGATACCGGGCTGTATCGGGCCCGATTCAACAGTCGTGGCGCAGTGCTGACGGGATGGGAGCTCAAACGATATCGAGGGAGCGCGCCGAGTCGGCCCCCCGTGGAACTGGTGAGACAAGGGGGAAAGTTTGCGGGTCCGCTGGCGATCGGTGTGAACGACGCAACGTTGGCACGGGAACTGAACGAGGGAACTTATCGGGTCGAACAGGATTTTAAGACGCTTGATCAGGCGAACCCGACGGGGCACGTGGTCTTTTCCTACGAGAGCGCGGACGGAGAAGTTCGGCTGGAGAAGCGTCTGACGTTTCACGTGGATAGTTACGTGGTTGATATCGAATTGAGCCACAGAGGCCTTGGAGAGTTCGTGGAAGTCGGTCTTGGGACCAATTTTGGGATCGTGGAATGGGGAGAGGGGTTTATCGGCGCGATTGGACCGGTTTCCATGGTCGATGGTGAGCGGGACGTGAACGTGCCGGATTCCGAAGCCGAACGACAGGGCATGATTCAATGGGCCGGGCTGCAAGACAAGTATTTCTTGGGCGTGGTCATTCCTCAGAAGGTCGGAACGGTTCGGGTGAAGAAAGAGGACGCGAAGTTGGTTTCGAGTTCCGTTCGCTTTCCCGCGGGAGCGGAGGATTCTCTGGGGTTTCGCCTGTATGCAGGGCCCAAGGAATATGACGCGCTTCGCAGTCTTGAGATAGGCCTGGAAGATACGATCGACTTTGGATGGTTCATTTTCGGGAGTTGGAGCGTGGTCAAGTCGGTGGCCAAGCCGATCTTTTACGTGTTGCGAGCCATCAACGAACACACCAACAACTATGGAGTCACGATCATTCTCCTGACCGTCGTGATCAAAGTGGTCTTTATCCCGTTGCAATATAAGAGCTACAAGGCCATGAAGCAGATGCAGGAGATTCAGCCGAAAATCCAGGCTCTTCAGGAGAAATTCAAAGATGACCGGGATCGGTTGAACCGTGAGCTCATCAAGGTCTATCGCGACAACAAGGTCAATCCGGTCGGCGGCTGTTTGCCCATGTTGTTGCAAATGCCAGTGTTCGTCGCCCTGTTCAATATCCTGAACGTCGCGATCGATCTGCGGCAGGCGCCGTTTGCGCTCTGGATTGACGACCTGTCGGTTCAAGATCCGTACTATGTCTTTCCCATCGTGATGGGCATCACGATGGTGATTCAGCAAAAGATCACTCCTACGACCATGGATCCGACGCAGGCCAAGGTCATGCTCATGCTGCCGGTTTTCATGACGTTTCTGTTCCTGAATTTTCCCGCCGGGCTGGTTTTGTATTGGATGACCCTCAACACGTTGAATATCGTCCAACAGCTTGTGACGGAGCGGTTGTTTTTCCCTCGACCTCGGCCTGCGCCCTCCGTGGGTGAAGAGGCTGAGAAGAAATCGTCTTGACCCATTCCGAGCTGCGTCTTGGCCGAGGTCGCGCGGCGTGGATCGCCGGGAGCGACGCGGGAGAAGGTGCGTGAGGGGCATGGAGAAAACGACGGAGGATACTATTTGTGGAATCGCGACCCCGGTCGGTGAAGGGGGCATCGGCGTTGTGCGGGTCAGCGGACCGGACGCCTTGGCCGTGGCATCGAGAGTCGTGAGGCTGCGGTCGAAGCGAGGGCCGGCATCCCTTTCCTCTCACCGTTTGTATGTGGCGGACATCGTGTCGGGATCGGCGTTAGGGCATTCCGGCGGTCCCACGGACGATGCGGAGTTGACCCCACCGGAGATCATCGACGAAGGGCTCGTCGTATGGATGAAAGCGCCGCATTCTTACACGGGAGAGGATGTGGTGGAGCTCCACTGTCATGGAAGTCAGGTGGTCTTGCGGCTGGTGTGCGAGGCCTGTATCAGGTCGGGCGCTCGTCTTGCGGAGCCGGGGGAGTTTACGAAACGGGCGTTTTTGAACGGTCGGTTGGATCTCTCTCAGGCCGAGGCGGTGCTGGAGACGATTCGAGCGTCGTCTGAAGCGGCGTTGCGCCTGGCGCAGCGCAATCTTCGCGGAGAACTGGGGTTGCGAGCGAATCAATTACGAGGTCGTTTATTGTCATTGCTTTGCGAGGTCGAGGCGGGCATTGATTTCGGCGAGGAGGATATTTCGTTCATCCAGCGCGATCAATTGGTGAGCTCATTGGAGGAGACACTGGCGGACGTTGAGCGTATTTTAGGCTGTGCTGCATTGGGGCGCCGGCTGCGGGAGGGAGCGAGGGTGACGATTGTCGGGCCGCCGAACGTGGGCAAATCCAGCCTGCTGAACGTGCTGTTGGGTGAAGATCGGGCGATCGTCACGGATGTCCCGGGGACGACTCGTGATGTGATAGAAGAATCAGTCGTGTGGGACGGTGTCGTGGTGACCTTAATCGACACGGCCGGTGTTCGTGAGACAGACGATGTCGTTGAACAGGAGGGGATCAAACGAACAAGATCCGCCGTTGAGCAGAGCGATCTTGTCCTCTCTGTATTGGATGCGAGTGCGGCAGGAGCTTGGTCGGACTGGTGCCTGCCGCTGCCGATCGAGAAGCATCAACGGTTGCTGCTGGTGCTGAATAAGAGCGACCTGGCGGAAGGCGGTGTCGCGGCCGAAGCGGCCGATACGATGGCGCGACGTTTGGGGGTGAAGACGGTCGTCACGTCGGTCCGGACTGGAATGGGTATCGATGATCTGAGGCAGGTGATCCGTGAGGAGCTTACGAAAGGGGTGCTGGAACCGAAAGAAGGCGTCGTCTTTATCAATGCTCGCCACCGTCACGCTCTGGAGCGGGCGCGAGTGTCGCTTGAGGAGGCGTTGGACTCCATTCGAAGTGGGAGGGACGCGGAGTTTGTCGCGGTTGATTTGCGAGGGGCGTCCGATGCCCTTGGGGAGATCACGGGGGCGATTACGTCGGACGAGATTTTGAATCGAATTTTTTCAACGTTTTGCATCGGCAAGTAGCAAGGGGCGGTCATCGTGGACGTTGACGTTATTGTCGTAGGGGGCGGTCATGCCGGCTGCGAGGCGGCGTTGGCGGCGTCTCGGATGGGTGTGAGGACGCTTTTGCTTACGATGGATCGGACTCGGATTGCGCAAATGTCCTGTAATCCGGCCGTCGGTGGAATCGCCAAAGGGCATTTGGTGAAAGAAATCGACGCACTGGGCGGAGAAATGGGTCGGAACACCGACCGAGCCGGCATTCAGTTTCGATTCATCAATACGAAGAAGGGGCCGGCGGTCCGTGCGTTACGGGTTCAATGTGATAAAGCGCGCTATCGCGAGGCCATGCAAGAGATGCTGGTCCAAGAGCCTCATCTGATCATTGCCGAAGGAACCGTCGATCGTCTGCTCACTAAGGGAGGAGCGATTGACGGGGTCGTGACGGGGAGCGGCGAGGTGATCAAGGCCAGGGCCGTTGTGCTGACATCGGGCACATTTCTTAAGGGATTAATCCATATCGGCCTGAATCGGTTTCCGGCCGGCCGAGCGGGCGAGTCATCCGCGGAGCATTTGACGGATTGCATGCGAGACCTGGGATTTGAGGTGGGGCGTCTCAAGACGGGGACTCCGCCGCGATTGGACAAAAATACAATCGACTTTTCGGTCATGATTCCTCAGCCGGGCGATGATCCACCCCCCCCTTTTTCTTATCGAACCGAACGGATCGAGCAACCGCAAGTTCTCTGTCACCTCACGTACACCAATACAAGAACTCATGAGATTATCCGGGAGAATTTAGATCGCTCACCTCTCTACAGTGGTGTGATTAGTTCGACGGGACCACGCTATTGCCCTTCCATTGAGGACAAGGTGGTTCGTTTTGAGGAAAAGGAGCGGCATCAGATTTTTGTTGAACCGGAGGGATTGGATTCTAACGAGTTCTATCCAAACGGAATCTCTACAAGTCTGCCCGTTGACGTTCAGGCCGAGATTCTCAAAACAATTCCAGGCCTGGAACATGCGAAGATGCTCAAGCCTGGCTATGCGATTGAATACGACTACTTTCCGCCTCGACAGTTGATGAGCACGCTCGAAACCAAACTCATCAGGGGGCTATATCATGCCGGGCAAATTAATGGAACGTCAGGTTATGAGGAGGCTGCGGCGCAAGGCCTCATGGCAGGGATCAATGCAGCTCTCGCAATCAAAGGTGAATCGCCGTTGGTTCTTGACCGATCCCAGGCTTACATCGGGGTCTTGATTGACGACTTGATCACGAAAGACGTCTATGAGCCTTACCGGATGTTCACGTCACGGGCTGAGTATCGACTCCTTCTTCGCCATGGCAATGCCGACCTGCGGCTGATGGAACTAGGATTTCAGGTTGGACTGGTTGAAAAGGTGATGTATGAAAGGCTCGTCAAAAAGAAAGCGCTGATCGAAAGAGAGGTCGCTCGTCTGCACGAGCTGAAACCTCGTTTAACAGATTTGGTGCGGATGCGAATTAAAGGAACCGATCTTGAGAATATTGCTCCGACGCAAACGGTAGCCGAGCTGCTAAGAAGGCAAAACTCCACGTATCACGACCTGTTGCATACACTGGATTTGGATGGCGTGGAAGAACGGGATGTGTCGGAAGAGGTCGAGGTCCAAGTGAAGTATGACGGCTATATCCGTCGGCAACTTCAGCAAATAGAAAAATTCAAAAAACTGGAGAAGAAATCGATCCCTCCAGATTTTAACTACGATGCAGTTACTGGGTTTTCACGAGAGGTGAGGGAAAAATTCAGGAAGATACGACCAGAGACTGTTGGACAGGCATCAAGAATTTCAGGGGTCACTCCTGCCGCCATTTCACTTCTCTTGGTGGCGCTAGAAAAAGAGAATCACTCGTCATTTCGAGTAGCCAACTCATAGTCATCGTCATCCAATCTGTTCCCGGTTCGAAAATCTTGTATTGACCAGAGAACCGATCTTCGCGTAAGTGTTCCACGTGGAACAGAGCCCTTCTTTGTCAACACTACTCGAACGGTGTTCTCAAGAAGTAGGGGTCTCTTTGCAGGCCGAGCAAATCAAACAATTGTTGGTTCATTTCGATCAACTCAAAATATGGAATCAATCGGTGAACTTGACTAGTATCAGAGATGATCGAGAGATTATTGTGAAGCATTTCGTTGATTCACTTGCGTGCCTCTCTGTAGAGCCAATAAAAAAAGAAGCGCGGTTACTGGACATTGGGACAGGGGCAGGGTTTCCAGGAATCCCTCTCAAAATCGTTCGAGACGACTTGCACGTCACTCTTGTGGAACCTGTCAAAAAGAAAGTTTCTTTCTTGCTCTCGGTAATTGGGATTTTGCGTCTGAAACAGATTAGTGTATTCTGCGGAACGCTCAGACAATTTATTGCTCAATTAAAGCCTTTTCATAAATTTGATTACATTGCAACTCGCGCCTTAAAGCCAGATGAACTTTTCGAACAGGGGGAGAGGCTTTTGGTCAATCATGGAAAGGTTGTGCTGTATTTAACTCAGCCGCTCGATCGATTGGCTTATCCTAAATGGATATTAGCCGCAGAACGGGAATTCGATCTCCCGATGGAATTCGGGCATCGAGTCATATCGATCCTTGAACGTTCTCCATGAAAGGCGCACGAATCTGTTCCACGTGGAACAGAGGCGGATTTTTTATATAAATATTTGAATATATGGTAAAAATAGTCGCAGTTGCCAATCAGAAGGGTGGGGTCGGGAAGACAACAACGTCCGTGAATTTGGCATCGGCCGTTGCGCTTGAAGGACGGTCTGTCCTCTTGGTCGATTTAGATCCTCAAGGAAATGCCACGAGTGGTCTGGGCATTGATCCTCGATCGCTTCAGCATACCGTGTACCATTCCTTAATCAAGGACGGATCCAGTCAAAATGTTCGAGTAGAAACCCTTGTTCGGAATCTATTCATCCTGCCCGCGAACGCTGATCTTGCCGGGGTTGAGATTGAATTGGCTCATATCGAAAATCGTGAACGGTACTTGAAAGATGTTTTGGGAGAATTGGCGGGAGATTATGACGTTATCCTTATTGACTGCCCGCCGGCCCTCGGCATTCTGACGATCAACGCACTGACGGCCGCGAAAACGGTCCTGATTCCGGTTCAGTGCGAATACTACGCCATGGAAGGACTCACGCGTCTGATCTCCAGTATCGAGCGAGTGCGTCAGTCGTTCAATCCTGATCTAAGCATTGAAGGGATCATCTTGACCATGTTCGACTCGCGCAATACCTTGGCCCGGCAGGTGGCCGAGCAGGTTCGGGCCCACTTCAAAGAAAAAGTTTACCGCACGGTCATTCCGCGCAATATCACGCTGGCCGAGGCGCCGAGTTATGGGCGTCCAGGCATACTGTACAATGCGGCATCGTCGGGATCACAAGCCTATATCGCTTTAGCGAAGGAGTTTCTCGCCCATGGAGAAGAAAGCGCTCGGGAAAGGACTTGACGCCCTCTTGCCCTCTTTGCCGGGAACCCATCCGGTTGAGGGGGGCGATATCCAATATTTGCGGGTAGAAGACATTGTTCCGAACCGGTATCAACCCCGGCAACATTTCTCCCCGGAAGAACTCGCCGAATTGGCTGCGTCCATTCATGAGACGGGCATGCTCCAACCGATCATGGTCAGGCGAAAAGGGGACGGGATCTTCGAGCTGATCTCGGGGGAGCGACGGTGGCGCGCTTCAAAAGAGGCCGGGCTCAAAACCGTTCGAGCAATCGTCAGAAATTGCAGCGATGAAGAAGCGATCCTGATCGCCTTGATCGAGAATCTTCAACGCTCGGACCTGAACCCTATGGAAATCGCGAGAGCATACTTGAGAATGATGAACGAGTTCGGGCTCACGCACGAAATGATCGCCAAAAAAGTCGGATGCGATCGGTCGTCCGTTGCCAACGCGGTTCGATTGACCAATCTTCACCCGGAGGTCCAAAAACTTGTCGAGAACCAAGCTCTATCGGCCGGCCATGCAAAGGTGATTCTCGGCATCGAGTCTCCGGAATCGCAGCTTGAGATTTCTCAAAAGGTCGTCGCTCAGGGGCTCTCGGTGCGAGAGACGGAAAAAATGGTGGCGTCAATCTTGCGCGGCAACAGACGGAATCGCAGGGCGGCCCACGATCAGTATCGTCTGGATCTCGAATCAAAACTCCAGAAAAAGCTGGGAACCAAAGTGATGATTCAGCCTCGAGGCAAGGGCGGGAAAATTATCATTCGCTACTTCTCCCCTGAAGAGCTGGAAGGAATTGTCGAAACGGTCCTGTCATAATTCGCTGAGTTCCAATGAACGAAGGGGGGAGCACGTTAAGACGAAAACGAAAAAGTTGCTTTTTCCCTCGGCTGCGCTTAATTTACTCCGCCAAGTAGCCGATACTACACAGGTCCGGGCTCGCCCTGGTTTCACATAAACAGGATTTCAAATTGACTTGCGTGTGTAACGATGAAGGACGTGCCATAGAGATGAACGTCGACAGCATGGCGACATAACCATGAGGAGGGATCCCCACATGTGGAAACAGGACAAGCCGGACAACAGTTCATCGACGACACAAGATGCGGAAGCTCTTATGACGGCGCCGAGGTCTCAGCGGACCGAAATGGGAGAAGAGATCAGTGCGTTCGTTGGAAAAGGAGTCGATTTCAAAGGCACGATTACCTATCAAGGGACCGTCAGGATCGACGGTTCGGTCGAAGGGGAAATCCAAACGGATGGCATTCTGCTTGTCGGAGAAGAAGCGGTGCTTAAGGCCAAAGTCACGGCGGGGACGATCGTCTGCAAAGGAAAAATAACCGGGGACATCGTTGCCAAGGAAAAAATCAAATTGCGGGCGCCGGCCGTCATTACCGGAGGCGTGAAGACTCCGATGCTGTCGATGGAAGAAGGAGTCATGTTCAATGGGACACTGGAGATGTCGGCCGTTTCGCGAGACACGCAACGCGAGCCTTCGCTCCGGGCGATTCCACAGGGGGATCAGCCGGTTGTCAAACGTATCACGGCATAGATGCTGATCCGAGCGAATGGGACATACTCGCGGCACGTTTGAGGTGAACAAAGGCGTGGGGCGGATGAACGACTGTGAGCCGCCCCACATGACTACGATGTGCTGACGATCGGGAACCGCAATGGCCGAACCGCTGGATTGAGAGGGGCCCGTCGGTTGCCAGGCAGCCGGTCGCTCTTTCGCGAGTCGGGTTTCTCAGTGCGAAGCTGCTGTTTTATCAGAAAAGGAGCTTGAAAGGCTGATGTGGCCCATCGGTGGGGAGGACAAGTCAAAAACGGGAAGTGGAAGCGAGAGTCTGACGTTTCTCGCAAAGGGAGTCGATTTCAGGGGGGTTATCCATTTTGAGGGAACCATCCGAGTCGATGGGCGACTTGAGGGAGAGGTTCATACGAATGGAACCCTGATCGTGGGGGAGCAGGGGGTTATCAAGGGGCTCATCTCAGCGGGAACCGTCATGACGAGCGGAAAAATAAATGGAACAGTGACGGCTTTGGAGAAGGTCCAAATCAACAAGCCTGGGATCTTGATCGGAGATGTTCGAACGGCGGCGATCGCCATAGAAGACGGAGCCCATTTCCACGGCATGTGTGATATGGGGGCCCATAAGTGGGTTGAAGACCAGCCATCCTCTCCGGCCGCGAAAAATCCTCATGATCTCCATGATCTGACAGCCCACCGCGTGCGAACCAGATCGGCCGGCCACTAGCGCTGTTGCCGGGATCTCAATACAATGTTTCATCTATGAGTCGTCCCACGATTCTTCTTGGTATGAGCGGTGGAGTGGATAGTTCCGTCGCCGCAGCCATCCTCGTTCGTCAGGGCTACGCGGTACAGGGAGTCACGCTCCAGGTCTGGGAACCGGAAGAAACCGGTCAGCCTACTTCCAAAAAATGGCAAGAGCGCGGATGCTGCAAGATCGGTATCGCCAAATATGTGGCCCAGCGGCTTGGCATTTCCTATGAGGTTGTCGACACCCGCGACGACTTTCGGGACAACGTGATCGCGGATTTTGTCAGAGCGTATAAGGAAGGAATGACACCGAATCCATGTGTGCGATGCAACGAACGAGTCAAAATTCGCCGACTCATTGAACTGGCGGACAGCCGGGGAATTGAATTCGTCGCGACCGGTCATTATGTCCGCCTTGCAAGGACCGACGCCGGGCTAACGCTCCAGCGGGCCGTTGATCTCAAAAAAGACCAGAGCTATTTCCTGTATCGTTTGAATCCTGCCTGGCTCCCGCGGCTTCTGTTTCCCATAGGAACCATGCAAAAGAGCGACGTCTGGAGAGAGGCCGAAGCCTTGGGACTTCCAGCCGATGAAATGAAGGAAAGTCAAGAAATCTGCTTTGTCAGCCAGGGCGACTATCGCGCGTTTCTTGAGCAGGAAGATCCTGCAATCCGCAACCCGGGACAATTTCTCGATCAAGAAGGACGCTCTCTGGGAAGACATGATGGCATTGCCTTCTATACGCCGGGCCAACGACGCGGGTTGGGTGTTGCAACGGGCCGTCGGCTGTATGTCCAACAGGTTCGTCCCGTCACGAATACGGTCATCCTCGGTCCGGAGGAATCGCTGTACAACGACGGGTGCGACATCGAAGAGCTCAACGTCTTCGACCATTCTCTGTCTCAGCGCGTCACGGACGTTCAGGTCAAGGTGCGCTACGCGACACCGGCCGTATCCGCCACGCTGTATCCACGCACCGGCTCGTCCGCACGTCTTCAATTTCGTGAACCGCAGAAAGCCTTGTGCCCTGGGCAGTCCGCGGTGTTTTATCGAGGAGACCACGTGCTGGGAGGCGGGATCATCAGCGGGATTATCAGAATGGACTCTGAACGTTGAGTCCTTGAGCAAATTCCGCTTGTCCCTTTCCCTTCCCTTGACTTCCCTCGCGACATTCAGCTAGCCTCTCCATAGCGCGGTCGAAAAAATTCTGCTCTTCTCGCCTATCGAGGTCAGGTATGTTCGGCTCTTTCGGATGGATGGAACTGCTCCTGATTCTGTTTATCGTGTTGATCATTTTCGGCGCGGGCAAGCTCCCGCAACTGGGTGAGGGATTGGGCAAAGCCATCAAGGGCTTCAAGAAGACCATGCACGAAGCGGATGCCATCGACGTCACTCCGGGGGAACCTCCGCAGACCCAGGCTGCAACATCCGCTCAAACGCACGCGCAAGCAGCCAACGCTTCGCCGCCCGGTTCTCCAGGCCATCCCGAGCACATCAAACAAGGATAGTGGCGTCCGTGTGAAAAAGTGGGAAGACGAAAGGAAGTTTTTCTGAATCACCGTGCCGTGTCAGTCCATGTGATGTATGTTCGGCTTAGGAACCGGCGAGATTCTCATCATTCTGGTCATTGCCTTTCTCTTGTTCGGCCCCAAACAATTGCCCGAGGTCGGGCGTCAAGTCGGAAAGGCCGTCAAGGGACTGAAGGATGCAACGGAAGATCTCAGGAAGTCCGTCGAGCCGGAGTTGAATTTCCTTCAACAGGAAATGAAGATGGCGGAGCAGGATTTTCAGGCCACCCTCAAAGAAACGGAGGACGAGATCAGTGCTGCAGGTACTCAGACAGAGGATAAAACCGCCCCTCAGACACGCCAAACATAACATCGTGCATCTGCAATAACTGCGAGTCCCTCGACCATCGCTCCACGCTCAGCAGACATGAAGATGGGCTCATCACTATTTGTCGGACTGCTCAACGACGCGCGGCTTCCCCGATCCATCCGACGATGTGTTCGATGGAAAAGGGAAACGCGAACGATGCTCGGATTCTTCGTTCTTTTGATCGGGTCGCTGCTTTCTCTCAGCTCGACCGGCCATGCTGCGTTCGAGATTCCGGAAGGAGAGCGGATTACCAACATTATCGTCATCGGACGTGGTATTCCCCTGAAAGAGCAATACGAACTCTTTGACCCGCACATCGGAAGGAACTTCGACATCAAGAATTTTTGGATTCGGGCGGACCTTCGGGTGCGGCCTGAATATCGACATAATTTGTGCTTCGGTGGAGGGGTGGGAGGAGCCAATTCCATCGCAGGAAGTTGTAATCGCCCAACAGGGCTCGCCAATCATCTTCCCGGCAATGCTAATGATTCCTATGTTCAGCAGATGACCCGGTTGGGTATCGGGTACGATCTTTCTCCCGATGTAAATTTCTACTTGGAATTCATCGATTCCCGGACATGGGGGGGCAACCAAGATCCGATCACTCACACGTGCGGTCCGGCGTTGGCTTCCGGCAGATCGTCCTGTTCGCTCGGAATTCGCGCCGGCTACATGCTCATCCGCAACTTCGCCGGCATTCCCGGCCTTGGCCTCAAAGCCGGAAGGCAATATCTCGTCTTTGGAGACCAGAGTTTGCTGGGCCACTTTGACTGGGCGAATACCGGGTTCTCCTTCGACGGCATCATGACCAACTACAGCACTAAGTTCATGGATTCATCCTTCGGCTGGTTCCGGCTGGCGGAGACGGATCTTCCTCAAGGAGCGCCGCTCGGCAGCGGGGGGCCGAATCTGCCTGGAACGGGACAATCGCAAAACGCCCATGGGGATATCGACATGCTGGTGTTTTATAACCAGATCAAGGCGGTTCCCTGGACGCTCATCGAACCGTTCTACATCTACTATAAAAACAACCTTGGCGCGGACAACAGTAACGCACAAGGCCTCGGAACGCCAAAGCATGGGAACCAGACCCGCCACGTGATCGGCAATCGGATCGCCGTCAAGAAGGGCGGCTTCGACTTTTCCAACGAGATCGTCTATCAATTCGGGCAGATGGGAGACACCGGCCAGGCTGTCGAACCCTGTGGTCCTACCGGAACACAATACAAATGTCTCAGTATCAATGCCTGGGCCACCAGAAACTGGATCGGCTATACCTTCTATGAGTGGGCGTGGAAGCCGCGCTTCGCCCTCAATTTTGATTATGCCTCGGGTGACGGCCGCGCCAACTGCACCTTAAACGCCGCCTATGGAAGTTGCTCGACCGCCAACACCTTTGAAAATTTCTATCCCACTAACCACATTCACATGGGCTATATGGATGTCATGGGATGGAAAAACACGTTGACCTGGTCGGCCAATTTCCAGGCTCGTCCGACCAGGGACGATCACATCGAAATCTGGTACACCCACCTCAATCTTGCCAACGCCCGAGACAATTGGTACCGGGCCAGCCAGGGGGTCTATGTCTATTCCAAGGCGGACAATACCGCCAACCACATCGGCAGTGAGGTGGACTTTACCTGGACCCACATGTTCATGGACGGCAAACTCGCTTTTCAAACATCCTTTGCGTACATGTTCACAGGTCCCTATATCCGAGAGAACTTGGGCACCACCAAGGACCAGACCTGGGCCTATGCGCAATTGTGGTTGAATTTCTAGCAACAAATCCGAAGTCTTTGCTCGTATGCGGCGCGCCTTGTAACCGCGCTGTTCTTCGACGTTCTTAATCGAAGCTGCCGGCCGCTAGGAAAACTTTCCGGCCGTCATGAATCGTTCCCGAAGCTCATCATAGGTCCGCGTGACGGGAAATTGTGGAAACTCTTTCGGCAGGTGATCGGGGGGTCTGAAGAAGAACCCGGCATCTGCTTCCTCCAGCATGGCCGTATCGTTGTAGGAATCTCCCGCGGCGATGATCCGAAAGTTCAGGGTTTTGAAGGCTGCCACGGAATGCTTCTTTTGGTTCTGCATCCGCATGTGGTAGTTGACGATGCGACCGGAGTCGTCCACTTCCAGTTGATTGCAAAATAAGGTGGGAAATCCCAACTGCCTCATCAACGGAAGCGCAAATTGATAAAACGTATCGGACAGGATGATGACCTGGCATCGTTCGCGGAGCCATCCAAGAAACTCGGCGGCTCCCTCCAAGGGGCCCATAGCGGCAATGACCTCTTGAATGTCGCTCAGCTTCAGATGATGACGATCCAAAATCGCCAAACGTTGTTTCATAAGTTTGTCGTAATCCGGCATCTCGCGGGTCGTGATTTTCAAATCCTCGATGCCGGTCTTCAACGCAACGTTGATCCAGATTTCAGGGACCAGCACCCCTTCCAGATCCAAACAGACCATCACGGGCTTGTTCATCGGTCCGATTCTCCCATTCTTCTTGTAACGAACTCCTGCTGAACTCCGCTTGTCCGAATTAGCCTGTCCTGAGGCGGCTCGGTTGGTGCGCCCAGCCGAGCCTGATTGAGAAACCGCCATATTTTGTCGAGGGCTGCCTCAAGCAGGGAAAATCCCTGCCACGTCCTTTGACCATCGGGTCGGTGGCGTTCGACCCAGTCTCTGATGATGGGGAGAGGGATCATTCGAGGCGGAGTACCGGTCAGTTCACCCCACAACAATCCCAAGACGGTACTGACGCGAATAGGAACAGGAAGGGCGTCAACCGGGTTGTTGGCCATATCTTGACAATAATCCGGCGGCGAGGTGACCAGCAGTTCCCGGCAGGCGGAGGGCCGTTCGTCGTAGATCGAACACACCTCGTCCTCAAGAAACGGGCATGGCATCCTCAGAGAATAATATGCCTCGTTCAGAGGAGCCAGTTCGTCATCGTTCAGCGGTCGCTCAGATTCTCCCACGTCAAGAAGCCG
>JANDJG010000046.1 GCA_024331085.1 Nitrospira sp.
TTAGAAGGGATGAAAGACTTGCGATCATGGCGTCCAACCCTGTGATGTGCTTGATGCGATCCAACGATGTTTTTCTGCTGCGCCATCCGGATTCATCGTGAAAAACTTTCTGGAAACATCTCCGGTTGCGGCGGGCCGTTTCTTGACAGTTTCGCGGCGCTAATGGTAGCGTACCGCCTCTTCTTTCTCGCGGATGCCCACCGAAATTCGTTTGGTGTAAGGAGGATTGATTCATGATGAAGCGGTATCTCTTGGCACCCGGTCCGACACCTGTGCCGCCCGAAGTCTTACTGGCCATGGCTCGGCCGATCATCCATCATCGAGCGCCGGAGTTCGACCCCATTTTCGCCGAGGTTCGCGCCGGCCTACAGTGGCTGTTTCAAACACGGAACGACGTGTTGATGCTGGCGGCATCCGGCACGGGAGGCATGGAGGGAGCCGTTTCGAATTTTTTATCGCCCGGCGACAAGGCCCTGTTCATCAATGGCGGCAAGTTCGGAGAGCGCTGGGGCAAGATCTGCAAAACCTTCGGAGTCCAGGCGACTGAAATCAAAGTCGAGTGGGGCCGCGCGGTTGATCCCCAACAGGTCGCCGACGCCCTCAAAAAAGACCCGGCCATTAAAGCCGTCTACGTTCAAGCGAGCGAAACGTCGACCGGCGTGTCACACGACGTCAAAACTTTGGGAGAAATTCTGAAGTCTCATGACGGAACCATTCTCGTCGTTGACGCCATTACAGCCTTGGGCGTGTTCGACATCAAGACCGATGCCTGGGGACTGGACGTCGTGGTGACCGGCTCGCAAAAGGCCTTGATGTTGCCGCCCGGCATGGCCTTTGTGAGCGTGAGCGACAAGGCCTGGGCCTTGGCCGATAAGGCCAAGAACGCCGCCTTCTACTTTAACTTTAAGAAGGAGCGGGAGAATCAAGTCAAGAATCAAACGGCGTTCACTCCCACCGTCTCTTTGATCGTCGGCCTTCAAGAAGTCTTTAAAATGCTGAAAGCCGAAGGGCTCGACAACATCTTCGCCCGACAGGGACGGTTGGCGCGCGCCATGCGCGAAGGCATTCAGGCGGCGGGCTTGACCCTTTTTCCCAAGGAGTCGCCGAGCGACGCCTTGACGGCCGTGTGCGCGCCGGAGGGCATCGACGGCCAGGCCATCTACAAAAACCTGCGGGTGCAATATGGAATGACGGCTGCGGGAGGACAGGACCATCTGAAGGGGAAAATTTTCCGACTGTCGCACATGGGATACGCCGACACGTTTGACGTGATCGCGGCGCTGGCCGCGACCGAGATGGTCTTGAAAGGGCTCGGCCATCCGGTACGGTTGGGAAGCGGGGTCGGAAAAGCGCAAGAAATCCTGATGGCGAAGTAGAAGTCGTGGACAAGGACGGACATGGGAGCGGCGGCCATGAAGATCTTGGTGAGTGACAGCCTGTCGAAGCAGGGCGTCGAGTTGCTGGAAAAGGCCGGATTCACCGTCACGGTGAGATCCAAGATGCCGAAAGAGGAACTTTACGCGGAGATCAAAGACGCCGACGGCTTGATCGTGAGGTCCGGCACCAAAGTGACGGCGGATTTGATTGCCGCCGCTGAAAAGTTGAAAGTGGTGGGACGGGCCGGGTCCGGCTTGGACAACGTCGACATACCGGCCGCCACCCGCCGAGGCGTCGTCGTCATGAACACGCCGGGCGGCAATACGGTCACAACGGCCGAACATACGATGGCGTTGATTTTTGCGGCCTGCAGAAAAATTCCCCAGGCGACGGCGTCGGTCAAACAGGGGAAATGGGAAAAAGACAAATTCATGGGCATTGAGCTCTACAACAAGACGCTCGGCATCGTGGGAATCGGTCAGATCGGCGGCTACTTGGCCAAGCTCGCCCAGGGAGCGTCCATGAACGTCATCGCCTATGATCCCTATCTCGCGCCAGATCGAGCCGAAAAAATGGGGGTGGGGCTGGTCGAATTGGCCGAATTGTTTCGCCGTGCCGATATCGTGTCGGTTCATACCCCGCTGACGGCGGAAACCAGATCGCTGATCAACGCCGGCGTCATTGAGACCATGAAACCCGGCGTGGTGCTGATCAACTGCGCGCGCGGCGGCATCATCAACGAGGCGGATCTCTATGAGGCGTTGAAAACCAAACGAGTGGCGGCCGCCGCCTTCGACGTGTTCGAGGAAGAGCCGGTCAAACCCGACAATCCCTTGCTGACCTTGGATAACTTCATTTGCACGCCGCACATCGGCGCTCAGACGACCGAGGCGCAGGAAAACGTCGCGGTGGCCATCGCGGAACAGATCGTCGATTATTTCACGAAAGGCGTCGCAAAGGGCGCGGTCAACATTCCCTCGGTCGCGCCGGAACTGCTGCCTCGCCTCCAACCGTTTTTGATTCTGGCGGAACGGCTGGGTTCGCTGCAAACACAGCTCTCGCACGGCGCGATCGAGCGGGTCACGGTGGAATACAGCGGAGAGGTGGCCTCGTTATCGGTTGCGCCCTTGACCATCGCCGTGCTCAAAGGGTTGCTGGGGCCGATTTTGGAGCACCCCGTCAACTACGTGAATGCACCCTTGGTGGCGAAAGAGCGGGGGATCGAGGTGAAGGAGGTCAGAATCTCCGACGCCGGAGACTTCACCAGTCTGATTCGGGTTCGAGTCGAGTCCGGCAGGGTCTCACATCAGGTGGCCGGCACCCTCTACCATAAAAAGGAAGCCCGGGTGGTGGAGATCGATCAGTTCAAGGTGGAAATGGTGCCGGAAGGTCACATGCTGTTCATTCACAATATGGACCGGCCCGGCGTGATCGGCATGGTCGGGAAAGTGTTGGGCGACAACGGAATCAACATCGTGCGGATGCAATGCGCCCTTGAGAAACGGGGAGGGGACGCGTTGCTGATCATCGCGGCCGATACCGAGTTTCCGGCAGCCGTGCTGGACGAGATCAAATCGAGTTCCAACATACTTTCGGTCAACGTCGCGAATCTTGGCTGACGGCTTGGCCGATTCTGTCAGGGTGTCATGGGCTTTGCTCCTCCTTCGTCCGGCCTCCCTCCGGAGGAGATCCAACCGTTGAGAGAGCGATCGCTGGTTCCAGCCGGGATGTCGACGATTCTTCCGGAAGCGGCGCGCCGTTTTCGGAAAATCGAGACGCAACTGATCGAGACTCTGGCCGGTCGCGGCTTTGAAGAAATCATCCTCCCCACCTTCGAATACCTTGACGTATTGACGCCCGGTCTTGAGCCGGAGCTTATCGAGAAATGCTATAAGATTCCCGACCGGACGACGGGTCGCATCCTGCTCCTTCGTCCCGACGCCACGGCGCAAATCGCCCGGACCGTCGCGATGGGGATGATGGGCGACCGGACGCCGCTCAAGCTCTCGTACCGAACGACGGTGTTCCGCTATGAACCGGAACACGCCGGTCGAGACCGGGAAATTTTTCAAGTGGGGGCCGAACTCATCGGAACCGACGATTCCGCGTCGGACCAAGAAATCGTGTCGTGCCTGATCGATTGTTTGCGGAACATAGGATTGCGGTCGTTCAAGGTTTCCCTGGGGCACGTCGGATTTTTCAAAAGGTTGCTCGTTCAAGCGGGGCTCTCGGACCTGGGAAAGAAACAGGCGGAGCAGGCGGCGGCGCGCAAGGACGTTCCCAAACTTGAAGAAATTTTCTCCCTTGAGCGCGTTCCGCCGCGAGCCGGACGGCGCATACTGGAAGCCTTGGAACTCTCCGGGACGGCCGAGGTTATCGCCGAAGGTCGAGCATTGGCCGGAAAAGACGCGGCTCTTCACCGATCGCTCGATCGATTGTCCCAGGTCTATCACGCGCTGTGTCGCGCCGGGCACCGGACGGCGCTGTTTCTTGACTTGGGAGAATTTCGCGGGTTCGATTATTACGACGGGATCGTCTTCGACGTGTTTACGGAGGGGGTCGGGGTGGAACTCGGCGGCGGCGGACGCTATGATCATTTGATCGGCCGGTTCGGAAAAAATCTGCCTTCGACCGGCTTCGCTTTGATCGTCGATCGATTGTTTCAAGGACTCGGCACGACGGCCGTGCGATCCGTCTCATCCTCGAAAAAATCTCCATGAAGCCTGCCGCCGTTGATTTGTCGCAGCCGAAGCTTCCTCCGCAAAACATCGAGGCGGAACAGTCGGTCTTGGGCGCGATTTTGTTGGACAACGCCGCCATGCCCAAGGCAATGGAGCTGATCACCGAAGAAGATTTCTACCGCACGGCCCATCGCAAGGTGTACCGGGCCATGCTCGATCTCGCCGATACCGGTGAAGTGATCGATCAAATCACCCTGACGGAACGTCTGGCGCGGATGGGAGAGCTGGAAACCGTCGGCGGCGCCGCGTATCTGGCCGAACTGGTTCAGATCGTTCCCAGCGCCGCCAACGTCCGCTATCACTGCAAAATCGTCCGCGACAAGGCGGTCGCGCGACAACTGCTCGCGACTTCCACGGAAGTCTTGACGAGGGGCTATGAAGGAACCGCGTCGATCGATGAGCTCCTCGATTTTGCGGAGCGGTCCGTCTTCAGCATCGCCCAGGGCAAGTTGGAGCGGCCGTTCACTCCGATCAACCAAATCATTAAAGAAAGTCTCGATCTGGTTGATAAGCTGTCGAGAAGAAAGGAACACGTCACCGGCGTGCCGACGGGGTACTACGATCTTGATGACTTGACCGCCGGGCTTCAGCCGTCCGATCTGGTCGTCGTGGCGGGGCGGCCGAGCATGGGTAAAACCAGCTTGGCGCTCGGTTTCGCCACCCATGCGGCCATCCATGCGAATGCGGTCGTCGGCATCTTCAGTCTGGAAATGTCAAAGCCGCAGATCGTGCTCCGGATGTTAAGCTCCGAGGCCCGCGTCGATTCCCATGCGTTGCGGACCGGAAAACTTCAGAAGGAAGATTGGTGGCGGTTGGCGGAGGCGGCCGGTCGGTTGGAGCAGGCGCCGATCTACATCGACGATGCCGGCAACCTGACGGTGCAGCAAATGCGGGGGAAAGCCCGCCGGCTCAAAGCTGAAAAGGGGCTTGATCTGCTCATCGTGGATTATCTTCAGTTGATGCAGGGACGCGGCGACGCGGAGTCGCGCCAACAAGAAATTTCCGACATCTCCCGCTCCTTGAAAGCCTTGGCGAAAGAGCTGAACGTGCCTGTCGTGGCCCTGTCCCAGTTGAGCCGCGCCGTCGAATCCAGAAAACCACCGATTCCGATGTTGGCGGACCTGCGGGAAAGCGGCGCCATCGAACAGGACGCCGACGTCGTGATGTTCATCTACCGGGAAGACGTCTACGATTCCAATTCGGAACGCAAAGGCATCGCCGACATCATCGTGAGCAAACACCGCAACGGGCCCACCGGGAAAAAAGAGCTCTTTTTCCACGATCGGTACGCCAAGTTCGAAAGCCTCGACCTTCGCGAGGCCTGAAGTCGTTTGCGCGCCGCCCAGCCGCTCGGTATACTGTTCATACATGCGTGATCATCACACCGGCTTCATGGCGACATTTCAAAAGATGGCGAAACCGACGGCGTGCTCCGCGCGGGTCGGCTGCCTGAGACGGCGGGCCGTCCGATCCGTCGTCGGCTCTCTGGCGATCGCGTGCGCCGTCATGGCCTGTGCCGCGTCGCCACGGGCGCAGGAATCGCAACTCCTTTCTGAAGGATCGATCCAGCGACAAGCCGCCGCGCCTCCGCCCGATTCCGCCGCCACCTACCATTTCATGCTGGGCTATCAAGCCGAGCTGGCGCAGGACATTGAAACGGCTCTGCGAGAATATCGAGCGACGATCGAAGCGGACCCGACCTCGCGCGACGCGAAGGCCCGGTTGGCCGCTCTTTATTTCGGCTTGGGCGACCTCTCCAACGCGGCCCGTTACGCGGAACAGGCGGGAGAAGGAACCGGGCAGACCGCTCAGATGTTGACGCAGATGGCGGGCATTTTGGCCGGCACCGGGAAGCCGGAGCGGGCGGTCGAGCTTTTGGACAAGGCGATCGGGCATGCTCCGGAACGCGCGGAATCATACTTTTCAAAAGGCCTCATCCTCTTGAACCTGAAAAGAACGGCCGAGGCGGAGCAGGCGATCAAACAAGGCTTGCGATATGCGCCTGATTCTCACGTCGGCCACTATTATTTGGGGCGCATCTCGGTTGAAATGGGCGATATCGAGCAGGCCGTCTCCGGTTTTCACCAGTCGCTGACGGTAAATCCATCGTTCGAACCGCCCTATCTGGCCCTTGCGTCGATCTATGAAACTCGAAAGGAACGGGACAAGGCGATCGGCTTGCTCCAACAGTATCTGCGTCAGGTCAATCCGCACAACAAAGAAGTCAGACGACATCTCGTTCAGTTGCATCTCACCGCGAAAGATTACGCAGCGGGGGCGTCGGAACTCGAAAAGATGCTGGAGGACGATCCCGGCGATCTCGACGCGCAGCTCAGAATGGCGCTCATCCATGGGGAACAAAAAGACTTTGCCAAGGCGATCGATCGTCTCACCGCCATTTTACGGGCCAGACCGGACGAACTGCGGGTGCGGGATTATCTGGGCTATCTGTACGAAGAAACCAAAGACTTTCCCAAGGCCATCGAGACCTATCGGCACAACATTCATCTCGACCCGCGATTTTTGGAGAGCCGTCTCCATCTAGGCGTGTTGCAGTATCGCCTCAAGAATTTTCCTGAAGCCATCACACACTTGAGCGAGGCGGTCCGTCTGAACCCCAAACAGCCGGAGCCGCATATCGTGCTCGGCCTCTCCTACCTGCAGTCCGACAAGTTCGAGCAAGCTCGTGAAGTCTTCGAAGAAGGGATCAAACATCACCCCAAGAACGCCGACCTGCATTTCAACCTCGGCACCGCGTATGACAAGCTCAATCGGTTTGACGATGTCGTGCGCGCGATGGAGGCGGCGATCGCGCTGGATCCCCACCATGCCGATGCGTTGAACTATCTCGGCTACAGTTACGCGGAGCGCGGCATCAAGCTCGACCAGGCCCTCTCACTGACCAAACGAGCCGTCGCCTTGAAACCGGACAACGGCTACTACGTGGACAGTTTGGGCTGGGCCCTGTACAAAGCAGGGATGGTCGAGGAGGCGTTGAAAGAAATCCAACGGGCCATCACGCTCGTGAAAGACGACCCCGTGATCTACGAACACCTGGGTGAAATCTATTTGCAGCAACACAAAATGGCCGAGGCCCGGGAAGCCTGGCTCCACTCTCTCGAGATCGACCCCTCCAACGAAAAGCTCTTCCAGCGGTTCCGCGAGCAAGGCTTCGGCGACCCGGCGATGGAACTGCGCATCCAGCAGGCCAAGCGTCGTGTGGCGGAGAAAGGACCGGTTCAGCCGGCCGCGCCGTAGATGACCATCTGAGACTGCATGGCCGGATGAATAGGAGAACAGGTTTGCGTACTATCGAGGATCAGAATTTTTTCTGGTTGGATCTTTATTCGTGCGAGACAATGCTTCCGTCGGAACAAGAAAGGGAAGGAGGGAGAACGCGATGATTTTCCACGTAACATTGGAGCAAGCGGAAGACGGCTGGGTTGTCGCGGAGTGTCCGGCGCTTCCCGGCTGCGTCTCCCAGGGAAAGGATGAAAAGGAAGCCCTCGACAATATCAAGGAAGCGATCACGGCGTGGCTATGGGCGGAAGACCAGAAGGCGATCAAGGCCCTTTCTACAAAGCCCGGCCAAGATCCGATCATGGTCGCAGTTTAGCGGATGGCGAGATTAGCCAATATCTCAGGGAAGGAGGCTGTCAAGGCCTTCTGCAAGGCCGGCTGGGTACAAATTGGGCAGGTGGGCAGTCATGTCGTGATGATGAAGGCGAAGGTGCGGGTCAATCTCGCAATTCCCCGGCACAAAGAACGTTCCATCGGGACATGCCGGGCTCTGATTCGAAACGCCGGACTGACCGTGGAAGAATTCTTGTCGTTGCTGTGAAATTTGCTTGGGACAATCCTCCCCTTGCAATTGCGCGCGATCTATCCAACCCGTCACCGCACTCTCACATAGTGCGCATCCTCGCAACACAGCGGTCATAAACGTTGCGAGACTATGGGCGTTAGCTTCTGTCGATGTGGAGGAGGGGCAGCTCCGCACAAAAAGCTACTGCAACGCTTTTTAGAGTAGGGTTGAGCTGATCCGGCTCAGGAAGGCCGAATCCAATAGACCAAGCATCGCCGTAGTCAGACGTCCACGGACTAGAAAAATAGTGTAGTGGACAGTCGCTGTTATAGCGGGAGAAACACAATTTGACCATGCCATTCCTCTCCCGAGGTCGTCTCTGCAATCAAGACCAACTCCTCAATGACTTTGCCCAACGGAACGTGTTGTGGAACCAGAATTAATCCTGCCATGGGTAACCCGGCTTGCAACCTGTCCGCAGCGTGAGCCCGCATCGTATTGTAGTCATGAGAGATCACGACGCGATTCTCGATAGAAGCGTATTCAAGCACCGCATCGTCCGTCGCTTCGCTCAGCCCCGCTTCCAAGACCGTGACGGTATTAAGAGTCGGATGCCGCCGCCGCACACCGCGCACGATTCTCCCGTTGCAGTCCTCATCGAAGAGAAAACGAATGGCGCTCACGCGCATGCCGGGGGAAGCGTGCGCCTGGCAGCGGCACGCCGTCGCAGCTCAGCGAGAAATAAGCTGTGATGCGCTTGGAGTTCCAGGCGAGTCGTCTCGACAAACCGATGCTGCGCCGACAGGTACGCTTCGATGGTTTCGCGGTGCGTGAGGTAGTACGCCAACACACTGTAGATCTTGGCAAGATCTAAGGAGGGAAAATCGAGGCAGATTTCTTCAGGCGTGGCCCCATCCTGAAAGGCCTGTACCACACTGTCGAGAGACACACGAGACCCCGCCACCCGAATAACGCCTTCGGGAAGACGAACCAGAAACTCCGGAAGCAATAGCTTCTCGTCCATATGGGACATGGTAAACTTGCCGAGCGAGAATCGCAACCCCGGCCGAAAAATCTGCTTCAAGTGCCGATCTTGCCGTCATCCCTGTTCGAGCACTGCGTATTGACAGCCTGCACACACGATCGCATGTCGTAGTGTGAAAATGAGAGGTCAGATTTCGTGCTGGGTCTCGGTCTATTGTGATACCGGCGAGTCGCACGCACGGCACAAGATCCGACCCCATTTTATTAACAGGCGGGTGTTGCAACTCTGGAGCGACCGCATCGTGAAACCCCTATTGCCATCTTCGTCTATGAGCCGTTTCCGTTCGAGGACGAATACGCCAAGGCGTTGATCAAACCCTTGTACGGAACCATCGACGTTCGGGTTGTCAGCATCCCTCCATTGATTGCCATGAAGGAAGCGGCGGGCAGGGAACAGGATCGGATCGATATCGAACACTTGCGCATGAGGCTCGAAGATGATGCCGGATGATGAACCGCCTAGTTCAGCATTCAACTGGCGTGTGACCAGCTTTGAAGGCGCGCGCCGCGAACAGCTCCGCGCTGGGCGTGCTTGCCGCTGGAGCGTCTCCTGCTTGCCGTCGAGGAAATGCAAGGATCTCGCACAGGCGTTGGGGACGGCACCGGTTGAAGGCCGAAAAAACGGTCTTCCGCAACAAGAGAGCCCAAGATCCTGAGTGTCTGTCTTCGAAACTCTCCGAAAAACCCCTCCGCAACCATCAACGAAGCCGGCGAGGGTGAATTGAGCGGCCGGTTTGTACTCCTGGTCTCGGAGTCCACCCCAGCCATCGTGTAGCCGACTCTGAGACTCCAATCGAGCCATCCTTTCCCCCCACGCGTATCCGAGAGGCCAACGCTCTCGTATCGGAGAAGATACGCGATGGACGATATCGGTGCCCTGTCGTTTCAAGACGCATGACGGTTCCTGTCCGTTGTGCGTCATCGTTGCCTGGCTCGAAATCCGCTTGAGAACGGAGAAAGTAAGCCGGTGCCAATTTTTGGCGCTAGGGCACGGAATCTGAAAACCGATGTTCGAAGGGACCCAACAGGTTCCGTGGGGCGATCCATCGCAAAGCCACGTGTTATCAAGCTGTTCGAACAAGAGCCTCATGAAAAGGTCACACGGCATTGAACCTGCTAAATAGCCTGGCAGGCGGCACCATCGCGCCGCGGATGTTCAACCAGGCCGGAAGCGGCCATGTCCTTAAACCAGGAGGCGGTATGATGAGCAGGGTGCTTAAAAAACAAGAGGGGTTCACCCTCATTGAGTTGATGATCGTCGTGGCGATCATCGGGATCTTGGCGGCCATCGCTATTCCGAACTTCTTGCAGTACCAGATGAAGTCGCGGCAGTCGGAAGCCAAGACGAACCTGCAGGCGATTAAGACGTCGGAGGTATCGTGGCAAGGAGAGCGCGGATGCTACTTGCCTGTTGCTGCTGCTCCAACCACTGTAACAGTAGCTTCAGGTACAAAAACGACCCCGCAACCATGGAATGTGACGGGTTCAGCATGGTTAGCCATAACCACGCCAGCAACGGGCTGGTGTGTTGGTGCTGTAACGCAAGGGACATTTGCGGATCTCGGTTTCCAAGCAAACGGAAGTGTCTACTATATGTATGGCGTCGACACCACTGCGCCAGCTACTCCTTATACTCAAGTGACATCTTGTACCGCAGTGCTAGCTTCACCTCCGGCTGGGAATTCAACTGCTTTAACAGACAGCAATTTCATCGTTGGTGCGAGAAGCAATTTGGATGCATCCACTGCTGATGGGCCAGCCGCAGGCGTTTCGCACTGGGGTGCAACGGCTGATCATGGGGCAACCGATTGCACACCGGGAGTTTTCTAATATTGGATAGAGCAGCACTTGTGTAAAACGTCCCGCCGGCTGGTAACAGCCGGCGGGATTCGTCGTTTCATAGTTATATCCAAGCCTCTTTATGAAAACCGCATCTCATAGTTCCGACTCGGCGACTTTGATTCAAGGCCCCAATACGCAGATTGGCTTTCTTTCGATAGCAGGTGTTGTTTTCGCACTTGTTGCTCTTGTTACAGGGCTCCAGCAAACTCTTGATCACCGCCAAGACCGAACACTCGTCCAAATTGAAGAACTGGCCCATCTCCCCCAAGGCGACCATCTCAAACCCGCGCTTCTTGGCTACCACCATCTGGGGGCCGATGTGCTGTGGCTTAAGCTCGTGCAGGTGATCGGGAAGCGCCAGAACACCATGAACGAATACGAATGGATGGCCCATGCCCTGGACGTGATCACCACGCTCGATCCCCAGTATGCCTATGCCTATTACGCAGGTGGGGTGATCTTGGGTGATCTCGCCAACCGGCCCGATCTCGCCAATCGACTGCTGAAGCGAGGCCATGAGGAAAATCCTACTGTGTGGAACATTCCGTTTTTACTTGGCTACAACTATTACTTCCTCTTGGCCGATCCGGACATGGGCGCCTACTACACGATGCGGGCCGCGTCGATCCCAGGTCGGCCGGCCTATCTGCCCGGGCTGGCCACCCGCATGGCGGCGGAAGCGGGCAAGCCGGAGACGGCGCTCGCGTTTCTTGAAGCGCGGCTTCGGGAAACGGACGATCCGGAAATGAAAAATTTCTTTGAGACCAGGATGAAAGAAGTCATCATCGAACGGGACATTCGGGTGCTGGAGCGAGCGGTGGATGAGTATCGGAAACTCCATGGCCGAGCGCCGCTGTCACTGGCGGCGCTGGTTCAGGCGAGACTGCTTGCGGCCCTGCCGGTTGAGCCCTTTGGGGGGGAGTATCGTCTCGATCCGTGGACCGGCATTGTGAGCAGCTCGACCCATCCGGAACGGCTCAAGACGTTTCACAAACGAAATCGGGCGCCGGCCTATCTCTATCCCAAGATCGAGCAGCCGGCCTATGTGTTTCCGTTGCGATGGCAATGACCTATGAACGACAGGGCTGACGGCGTCATTCACATCGAACACTTGACCAAGATTTTTCGCGTGGGCTTTTGGGGCCGCAAGGTGACGGCGGTGGACGGGGTGTCGCTGGCCGTGCACCGGGGGGAGGTCTTTGGCTTCCTCGGCCCCAACGGAGCGGGCAAGACGACGACCCTCAAGATGCTGATGGGCTTGATCTATCCCACGGGCGGCCATGCGACGATCTTTGGTCACCCGATCGGCGCCCCGCAGGCCAAAGCCAAGCTGGGCTTTCTGCCGGAGTCGCCCTATTTTTATGACTATCTGACCGGCGCGGAGTTCTTGCGGTTTTATGGGCACCTGTTCGGCTTGCGCGGGACGGCCCTGAGCAAGAGAATTGACGAACTGCTCGACACAGTGGGGATGAGCCATGCGCGAGATCTCCAGTTGCGCAAGTTTTCCAAGGGCATGTTGCAGCGGGTGGGGATCGCCCAGGCCTTGATCAATGATCCGGAGCTGGTGGTATTGGATGAACCGATGTCGGGCCTTGATCCGATCGGGCGGAAAGAGGTGCGGGACCTGATCCTGCGGCTCAAGGAAGCGGGCAAGACCGTGCTGTTCAGCTCGCACATTTTGCACGATGCCGAACTGCTCTGCGACCGGGTGGCCATGATCATGAAGGGGCGGTTGGTGGCCTGTGGGCCGGTCTCGGACCTGTTGAGTAGCGGCTCAACCCATGAGGTGGAGTTGGTGATCGAGCGGCTGGTGCCGGAGGCGCTGGAGCGGATCAGGCCCTTTGCCAAAAAAGTGGTGGTTCAAGGCGAGCAGGTGATGGTGGTGCTGGCAAGTCAACAGAATGTGAACCACGCGATTGATGTGGTCCGTTCGGTAAAGGGCCATGTGGTGTCGCTCACGCCGCATCGGGCGTCGCTTGAAGATCTGTTCATCCGCGAAGCCAAGAGCGCGCGGCAGCCGGTGGAGGTAGCGGCCTGATGAAGATCCTGTCGATCGCGTTGAACACGTTCCGCGAAAATCTGCGGGATAAGCTGCTCTACAATCTGTTGATCTTCGCGCTGCTCATGATCGGCAGTTCGATCATCATCTCGAAACTTACGCTGGGCGATTTTGACCGGTTGATGATCGACATCGGTCTCGCCAGTGTCAATTTCTTCGGCGTGTTGATCGCCATCTTCATCGGCATCGGGCTGGTGAGCAAAGAAATCGACAAGAAAACGATCTATACGATCGTCTCCAAGCCGGTGGCCCGTTATGAATTTCTGCTGGGCAAGTATCTGGGGCTCCTGATTACGTTGCTCGTCAACACCACGATCATGACGATCGGCCTGTTGGCCGTGTTATGGGCGAGGAACGTGGCGGTGGACGGTCTGTTGTTTCAAGCGGTGGGAATGATCTTTGTCGAATTCATGGTCATCACGGCGGTGGCGCTGCTGTTTTCAACCTTTACGAGCACGACGCTGAGCGCGATCTTCACATTGGCAATCTACGTGATCGGCCACCTGACGCCGGACCTCAAGACCTTTAGCGAAAAGATGGATGAGGTGGGGCGGGCGGTAATGAACGGGCTCTATTATGTGTTGCCCAATCTCGAACGGTTTAATCTCAAGGGCCATGTCATTCACCATCTCCAGATCACAAGCGCCGATCTGGCCCTGATCGTACTCTATGGCCTGGCCTATGCCACGTTCCTGCTCGTCATCGCCGGTCTGATCTTTGAGCGGCGCGATTTCCGTTGACCGATCCAGTCTCTTGAAGACTCGATTGTCTCGTTTCCCGCGACGGTCTTGAGCCGATACCAATGTCGGAGACCGCTCTCTTTTCGAAAAGGATTACGGAGATCCTCTTACACCAAGGCAAGGGGTGGGGACTTCTGGGCCTTGCGAGCTGTTGGCTCCTGGCCACTGTCGGTGCTGCGCAAGGAGCAGGAGAGGCCATCGTACTCCCCCAGCCTCTGCCCGCTCAGATCGATCGAATCGAACTGGTCTGGTCCGGCGATGGAGAACCGACGGTGCTGATCAATCAGCCGGAGCCACCCCCGCGACGCACTGAACGGTTGAGAGGCTCCGAGGTGCGACTGATCCCGGCAACGGAACGGCTACAGCCCTTTGGCTCTTGCTCGGTGCGTTGGACGGTGCGGGGAGGGGAGCTTGTGATTCAGTTCGAAGGGACGGCGAGGACCTCCTGCGGGGTCGTCTGGTTTGTGGGGAGGCGGGAGGAAGCGGTCGATGTCCTGTCGTTTCAGACTCTCCGACTCATCGGTAGTGCATCAGGCTCCATCGAGCTGGGTATGGCTGACCGTGCCTGGTGGAACAAGCAGGACCATATCGCATGGGGGACCGTGAACGGAACTTTTGATATCGAGGTGTCACTTGCCGGACTGATCGACCAGGTGGATCTCCGCGACCTTGTCGCCTTGACAATCACTGTAAGAGAACTCCCTGCCGAACTCACCATTACGAAAGCGTGGTTTGAGGCTGCTCCAATTGAACGGCTTGAACGGCCTGGTCCCATGAGCCGAGGCCTGTGGGTCTGGGATCTTCAGAAAGCGCAGCAGCATGCCGATCAGATAGTGAAGACGTGTCGGTCGATCGGGTGTCGGCGGCTGTCGATCCAGATGCCTTCGGCGGACGATTCCACTCCTGCCTGGCGAGCCTATTGCTCATTGGTCCGCCGTTGGCGCGAGGAGGAAATTGAGGTCTTTGCACTCGATGGGTGGCCGGAAGCGGCGGTGAATCCTGCTCGACTGTTGGCAGGCATCCGCCGACTGGTGGCGGAGTGTGGCGACAGCCTTCCTGCCGGATTGCAAGTGGACATCGAGCCCTATCTGCTTCCGGAAGTTCGGCTTGGGCAGGATCGGTATCGTGATTATGTGGCGGCGCTGGCGAAGATTCGCCAGGCGTTGCCCCCATACCTCTCGTTCTCAGTGGTGGTGCCGTTTTGGTTGACCCATCTGTCGCTTGAGGGACGCCCAGTGGCCCTGCATGTGTTCAAGGCCGCCGATGAAGTGGTGGTGATGAGTTACCGGGTCGATATCGCGGAACGCCAGGCTCTGCTCGATGATTGGGTCCGTTATGGAGCTCTGCTCAAAAAACCGGTCTGGGGAGCGATCGAAACGAGACCGTTGCCGGATGAGCGACATCTGGTGTTTCGGCGGGTCGATCGTTGGGAAGCCGCAACGGCCTTTGTTGATCCATCACAAGGGAATCTGGTGCTGGCCGCCCCCCGCGCGGCAAATCCCCACCTGCTCTATTTTGCCGAGACCGCTCGGTATCAGGTGCAAGGGCGGTGGCTCAGTTTTGCCGGCGGTTCAAAAGAAACAGTGAAGAACGCTATGGAGGAGGAGGCACTGGAGCCCGGCCAGGCGCCCCTCACCGGCCTCATGATCCATGACTGGGAGGGCTATGAGCAATTACGATGAAATTCGGAAGTCTGGCGCTCTCTCTCCTTTGGACGAAGGGGAGGCTGACCGTTGGGCAAGACGAAGGCCCAGCCTGTTTACCTGGGTGTTGATCGTGACCAGCGTCCTCGTCGGTTGGTGGGTGTGGACCGACCCGTCGGCGCTGATGACCTTGCAGGGCCATCGCATGGTGGTGTTACCTGGGTTGTCTGGTCCGGCAGCACCGTCTCAGCTCCCGGATGATCCACCCACTCCCTGGTCTCGCTATGCGGATGGGGAAGTTCATCGACTTGCTGTGTTATTGACCGACCCTCAGTCCAACTGGTTGGAACTGGTTCATGGCTTGAAAGCCAAGGGCATTCCGTTTGTGCTGACCGATCAGCCGGAGCGGGCCCTTCGCCATCAAGTGATTCTGGTCTATCCGATCCTCTCAGGAAAGGTCTTCAGCCGGGAGGTGATTCAACGGTTGGCGGCCCATCCACGACAGGGCGGCACGCTCATTGTTTGTGGGCCGATCGGCGGCGGCCTTGAAGAGGTGTTCGGCATTCAAGAGGCATCGGAAAGTCGCACACCAAGCACGCTTCTCTTCCATGGCGAACCCTGGCTGTTGCAAGGAGGTACTCCCGACCGGCACTGGACGATTCCCCTGCGTCATCCGGCTGGGGCCGATCCGCCGATCGGGGTGACTCGGTATCGCCTGTCATCTGCCACCACATTGGCTTCGTATGAAGATGGGTTGGCGGGGATCGTGCAACGACCGATCGGCCCAGGATGGGCCATGGCGGTGGGCGTCGATATCGGATACCTGTTGTGGCGGGGACATACCTTGCGGGCCGAAGGTTTTTCTGGATCGTTTAACAATCGATTTACTCCGGCAACCGATGGGCTCTTGCTGTTGCTGGAAGCCGTCTATCGCCGAGGCGAGCCATGGGCCGTCACGCTTGATCCGACACCCGATGGCCGGACCATGACCGTCTTGTTGACGCATGACGTGGATGCCCAAACTTCCATGCACAACGCCCTGACCTTTGCCAAGGAAGAACAGGCTCATGGGGTGCGGGGAACCTTTTTTATTCAAACGAAATACATCCGCGATTTCAATGACGAGATCTTTTTGACCGATCAGTGGATCGCGGATATGAAGGCCTTGGCTGCGATGGGGATGGAGATCGGCAGCCACACGGTCGCCCATTCAAAAGTGTTTGATCAGTTTCCGATGGGAACGGGAATGGAGCGGTACCCTGAGTATCGGCCGATTGTCACAGGCCGGTTGTCGGCTCGGGGGGCCACCGTGCTGGGCGAATTGCGGGTGAGCAAGTTTCTGCTGGAGACCCTGGCACCTGGGGCCACGGTCCGGTCGTTTCGTGCGGGAGAGCTGGCATACCCGCTTGGTTTACCTCAAGCGCTGGTGGCGACGGGGTATCACTACAATTCGACGGCGACGGCTAACACAGCCTTGACCCACTTGCCGTATCGGCTGATGAAGGACCGGATGGATATGGTCGAGGTCGATCAATATGAATTTCCGGTCGCTGTCGAAGATGAAGATCCTCCGCCCCTCGGTGAGCGACTCCCCGATGCCTTGAAACTGGCCGAGCAGATGAGTCGATACGGAGGGGTCCTGACGGTGCTCATTCACCCTAACATCCTTGATCACAAGTTGCGATTTGAGGTCGGCTTGATTGAGGCGCTCAACGCGACGGCCTGGATCGGCGCGCTCGATGAGTTTGGAGCCTGGTGGAAGGGGCGGGATCATGTGGAGGTGGATGTCGTGGACACCCCCCAGGGGGCTCATCTGCGGCTTACCACACGTGAAGCCGTATCCGGCCTCACGGTGCTGCTGCCTTCGTCCTGCCCTGTGAAAGAACAGGATAATAAACCGGGAACGGGGCTGGAGATGAGACGTGCTCTCCGACCTTGGGCCTCGACCGCCGTCGTGGTGTCGCTGGCTGCTCATTCTGAGCAGGTGATTCCCTTGGATGGGTGCCGGCAAGGAGGTCGCCGTGAGGTCTGAACGTTAAACGTATGATCTCTCTCATTACGAGAGAATCCGGACCGGCGCGGCGAGATTCGGTTGAGGAATGAGGGGCTTCGAGCGGTAAATTCACTTCACTGGAAGCCGAATGTCATATCAGCTTATCACGTCAGCTTGTCACGGCGCCCTCCGATGCCGATGAAACGTGTCTGGCGTATTTGGCCATGACGCCGGAAGTATAGCGGGGAACCGGCTGCTTGACCTTTTTGAGCCGCGCCGCGATCTCTTTTTGCGTCAGCTTCACATCCAGTCGTCGTTTGGCGATATCAAACGTAATGAGATCGCCGTTTTTGACTGCGGCGATCGGCCCGCCCTTGGCCGCTTCCGGCGCGACGTGACCGGCCATGAGCCCGTGCGTCGCCCCTGAAAATCGCCCATCGGTCAACAAGGCCACGGAATCGCCAAGACCGGCGCCCACGATGGCGGCCGTCACTCCCAACATCTCGCGCATGCCGGGCCCTCCGGCCGGTCCTTCGTAACGAATCACCACGACGTCGCCCGCTTTGATTTGTCCCGCCTTGACGGCGACGAAAGCGTCTTCTTCTCGATCGAAGACTTTGGCGGGTCCCTGGAACTTCATGATGGAATGCCCCGCCACCTTGACCACGCAACCTTCCGGAGCCAAATTGCCTTTGAGAATGACGAGACCGCCGGTCGGCTTGATCGGATTGGACAGGGGACGAACCACCGTTTGGCCCGGTGTCTCGGTCGCGCTCCCGGCTTCTTCGCCGATCGTACGTCCCGTGACGGTCGGTTGATCGCCGTGGAGGAGGCCGGCATCCAGCAGCCGTTTGGCGACCAGCGTCGTTCCTCCGGCCGCATAGAGATCGGCGGCGGTAAACCGGCCGCCCGGCTTCAGATCCGCCAGCAACGGCACCTTCCTGTTGATCTTGTCGAAATCATCGATACCAAGTTTGACGCCGGCTTCTCGCGCGATGGCGAGCAAATGCAGGACGGCATTTGTCGATCCACCCGTGGTGGCGACGGCTGCAATGGCGTTTTCTATGGACTTCCTGGTGATGATCCGGCGAGGCCGCAGGTCGTTTTTTATCAAATCCATCACGAGCTTGCCGCATTCAAAGGCGACGTCGTCTTTTCGACCGTCCATGGCGGGGACGCCGTTGCGGCCCATCGGCGAAATGCCGAGAAATTCAAATGCGATCGCCATGGTATTGGCCGTGAATTGCCCGCCGCAGGCGCCCGGTCCCGGGCAGGCATGATCCTCAAGATCTTTCAGCTCACTGTCGGTCATCTTGCCAGCGGCATGTTTGCCGACGGCCTCGAAGACGTCCTGAATCGTCACGTCGTGATCTTGAAATCGCCCGGGCATGATCGAGCCGCCGTACAGCATGAGCGAGGGAAGATTCAAACGGGCCAACGCCATGACCGTTCCCGGGATCGTTTTGTCGCAGCCGGAGAGCGCCACCACCGCGTCAAACAAGTGGCCGCGGGCCACCAATTCGATCGAGTCGGCGATGACCTCCCGGCTGATCAGCGAGGCTCTCATCCCCTCCGTGCCCATTGAAATGCCGTCCGACACGGCGATGGTGTTGTATTCGATCGGGGTGCCGCCGGCGGCGCGAATGCCAGCTTTGACCCGCTCCGACAGCCGTCGGAGGTGGTAGTTGCACGGCATCACCTCGATCCAGGTATTGGCCACTCCGACGATAGGTTTTGCCAGATCGTCATCGGTGAATCCCACCGCTTTCAGCATCGCTCGAGCCGGCGCCCTCGATGGACCGACCAGCAGATCATGGCTCTTGAGCTTCAGTTCTTTCGGCATACCCTCGATCCTGTTCCTTTCCTCATCTTCATCTGGAACGTCCGTGTCTTTCTTTTTTTTGCGCCCGGACCGGCTTCGTCATCGTTACTGGACGGACATGTCGGCCGGCGGAACGGGCGGATGACCTCCCATTCCCTCATGCGGATTTTTCTTATAGTGAGGATAGGCGCCGTATGAGCCGCCGCCGTGCGGGCTTCCATAGGAGGATTTACCGTGCTCCCGCAAGATCTTTTCATGCTCCGTCTTTTCTTTTTCACGCTGCTCCGGCGTCAAGAGTCCCAACACGTCTCTCTTCATTTTGAGAGCGGTTAGACGAAGCGCCACTCGCTGTTCGGCGCTCTGCTTCAGCTTCGCTTCGATGGCGGCCAGGTCGGCTTTTTCATCTTCGGTCAGAGCCTTGATCTCTCGTTCGGTGATTTGGATGTCGGCCTCGGCCTTGATGCGCGCCTTATCGAGGGCCAATTGGAGATCTTTCAACTTGGCCACTTGGTCGGGCGTCAATCCGATGTCTTTTTCGTGTTTCAGCAGGTGGCGAATCAGATGTCCAGTCCCTCCGTGCATGAACGATTTGCCGTATCCGCCCATTTTGCCGTGACCGCCGTAGCCATAGCCCGGTTCGTTGGCCCATGAACCGGTGACCCCGCAGGTCAGCACCACTGCCGCCGCTGCGACGCAGGATACGATTCCACTCATGATCGGTTTCATAACCATCCTCCTTCCTCTCAAGCGATAGGGAAGACCATGTTTCAATATGACGAGAAGGTAGATTGCCACATTAGTGGTGGCAACGCAAGCAAGCATCGTAGGTCGGGGCGCCTCTAGGCGCCTCTAATCGTGTTGTGATTTGGCGATGATCTCGGATCGAGGGTCGGGGTGGCTCTGTCGGGCGAGTTGTTGGTAGAGCGTTCGCGCCTCTTCCGATATGACACGCGGCATGATGATCTGCAGGGTCAAAAGCAAATCGCCCTGACCGCCGGACGCCGTCGGAAGCCCTTTCCCTTTGAGACGCAATTTGCTTTCCGCGGCGCTGCCGGCCGGGATTTTCACGCGCACGGGCTGTGTAAGGGTCGGGACCGTGACCTCGGCTCCCAAGGCTGCTTCCCACGGCCAAACGGGGAGGACGGCGTGGAGGTCGTCGCCTTCTCGATGAAAAACTTTTCCTGGTTTGATTTTCACATGAAGATAGAGGTCCCCGCGTTTTCCGCCGTCTCCTCCCGGGCGGCCTTTTCCGGCGACGCGCATCTTCGTGCCGTCTTGGATACCGGCCGGAATTTTGACCTCGATCACTCTCGACTCCGCGCGGGCGCCGGTTCCAAAACAGGCGTGACAGATTCGCCCGCGCAACG
>JANDJG010000151.1 GCA_024331085.1 Nitrospira sp.
ATCGGCCCCAACACCAGCGCCGTGCCAAGGTTGCCCGGGAAGGTGGCCTCCGTCTCCTCAAGCCTCTTGAAGTCGAGCCCAAGGGAAAGCTGATGCTTGAATGCGCTCTCCTTGAATATCGGAAACAGGTAGCGCATCCCCGCCATGGTCGCATTGCCGGCCACCGCCACGTTCCCTTCGCTGATCGGCAGAGAGGTGCCGGCCAAGACGGAATTGCTCAAGACCTTGGACGCATAGACGGCCAACAGCCGGTCCGGCCACCCGATCGGCGCCACATAGCTGAACCCATAGGCCTGCACCGCTCCCCAATCCGTCGGGGTCTGCGTGGTTTGCAGCGTGAGGATATGGTCGGCGTCCCACAGGTTGGCGTATTGTGCTTCCCACGTCAGACGATGCAGCGGGGTCGTGTAGGGTCCCTTGTTGTCCGCGGTGATCTTGGCGTGAAGCGGGAGTCGATCCTTGACCCGCAGCTCCAACTCGACGTCCCCCTGCGAACCGCCCGGCTTGAGGATGGGCGCGACTTTGAGATCGGGATTGGCGTTGACGGCGTCCAACTGCTTGACGAAGTCCGGCTCATAGAGCAGCGCGCCCAGGCGCGCCGACGGCAGCTTTCCGCGTATGTTCCACTTGGAGAAGTAGCGGTTGTCGGTCACTTCGACTTTCGACAGCCGCCCCTCGATGACTTCCATCTTGATGGTCCCCTGCTCGACCGTCTGCTCCGGCACCACGACCAAGACCGTCGGATATCCCAATTGCTGGTAGGCTTTCTCCAGCTCGATCCGAGCCCGCTCGATGTCTCTGATCGTCTTGCCCTGCCCCTTAAATTTCCCCAGCACGTCGTCGATCTTCTCACGCGACAGGAGGGTGCTGCCCTCCACCACAAATTCTTGAATAGCAAACCCGTCCGATTCCGCTTGACTCGACGGAGGCTCCGGAGACCCCACCGGTTTTACGTCGTCACGCGAACGAGGGCGGGCGGGCGCCTCGGCTTGCGCCGTCGCGTCGGGCGGCGGAGCAGGCTGTGATGACGCCGACATCATCGATCCATCGGCAAGCACGGGTCGGACGAGCGCCTCGGACCCGGCTCGACCTTCCGCAACGCCGATGCCTATGATGACCCCCATCGCCATGGTCATACCTCCAAACCACTTGACCATGCCTGATCACTTTCCCAATGGAAGACGGACTCTTTTGAGTCGTCCGACGGCGCCTATGCCCGGTTTCTCTTCCTCCGTGCGATCCCCGCGTCTCACGAATTCCGCCTTGCCCCTCTTTCGATTCTTAAGGACAGGTACTCTTATCGTCCGCCTGTTACACCGGCGTTACTGACAACTTGGGGCGTCGTTAATTCCCGGGAAACCGCTTTTCCCCCTCTTGAGCTTGTATCTGAATTGGCATAGGGTCACTTCGACCGGGAGGCCGCCTTTCATGTTGAGACGCACAAACTCGACGAGACTCCGTCGCACCGCACCGATGATCCTGGCCGTCGCCGGCGCCACCCTCGTGTTGGCCCATTCGATCAACGCGATCGTCGAACACCAATTGGCCGTGATTCCTTCCGCCGAATCATCGGGGCTCGCGTCCGGCGAGCCGTCGTCGCCGGCGAGCGACGGCTCGCCGCAATTCGTCGATTCCATCAAGAACAGCGGGCTGTTCGAACTGCCTATCTCACCCCCACAAACCTGGTCGACGGAATCAGGCTTCGCGGCCGCCTCTCCGAAACCTCCTCTTGAAGTGGCCAAGAAAGTTCGGCTTCTTGGCGTCGTCTTGGGAGACCGCCACGACTCTGCCGTTCTTGAAGACCTCTCGTCCAAACAACAGAGCCTGTTTCACCTCCATGAGGAAATTCCGGAGGTCGGCGAGATTCGCTCCATTACCCACGACGGCATTGTCATCGGCCAAGACGATCAAGAAGAATGGCTTCCGCTGACCACGCCGTCGGACGATCCCGCTCATTCCGTCTCACCCACCTACACACCTCCCCCGGCTCTTAAGCCCTTCACCCCGTCCAACAAGCGCATCCTCGATCGTCGTGAAGCGGCCCAAGCCGTCGGCGATCCGTCGCAACTGATGCAGCAGGCCCACATCGTCCCTTTTTTGAAAAACGGCGCGTTTCAGGGATTTCGATTTGACTTCGTGCTGCCGGCCGGATTTTTCGATAAGGCGGGATTTCAGTACGGTGACGTCATCCAGCGCGTCAACGGCGTCGAGATTCACGACCCGGAAAAAATGCTCACGATCTTTAAGCAGCTTCTCAACGAGCGCGTGGTCAAAGTCGACGTGATGCGCCACAACCGGCCCACCACGGTGACCTACGAATTGCAGTAGCCCTTCTTTCTCTGTCTTGACACTCCCTTTCCCATGAATCCCCCAAAGCACCGCGCGCGAGAGACCGCGGAGAAGTTAACCGAAAGTTAATCACCCCGTCATGGGCCCGTTACCGGTTCCCTTTGTAATGCGCGGAGCTTTTATGATCGTCGCCGATCAAATCAAAGAGTCAACAAGAGGAGGCAGGCTTTGAGATCCGTCCAACAGGTGATATTGGCGGTTGCGGGAATCCTGGGCATTCTGATCTTGGACGGAAGTCTTGACGCGCGGGCCGAATGGTACGTGGCGGGCTATGGGGGCTATAGCACCGGCGGGGATCTCAACGACGTGACCATGCCGCTGCGGGGTGAACGACTGGCCAGGCAGCAATTTCCTCAAGCCGATGAGCCGCTCAACTCTCTGGGACGCGGCACCCTCTATCAACAGTTCTCAACCTCTGATGTCTCGCTGAAGAGTTCGGCCATGTATGGAGGCAAGGTCGGATACTTTTTCGACAATCTGAAGCTGCCCTGGCTTGGCGTGGAGGCGGAAATCTTCACAACAACTCCTACGATCAAAGCGCAGACAGTAGACACCTCGCACCAGATCACCTATCAGCCGAATACACCAGCCACTGCGACTCAGTGCGCAGACATTGCGCCGCCGCCCAACTGTCCCAAGTCCGTAAGCAGTCGGTCGACTTTGTCGCTCGGGGAATCGGATCTCCGGGTCATCACTTTCGCCTTGAATCTCATCGCCCGCTACCCAGGCTCGGTCATTCAACCTTATGTCGGCGTCGGCGTCGGCGGATTCTATTTTATTGGTTCCGGTCAAATCGACGGCCGGCAATTCGTGCCTGGCCTCAACGCGCAGTTCGGTCTGAAATACCTGGCAACCCAACATTGGGCCCTGTTCGCGGAAGGAAAATACAATCTGGCCCACGTCAGCACACTCGACCAGACGTTCGGGATCAGCGGCCTGTACAGCATCTTTCACGTCGCGGCGGGAGCAGCCTATCACTTCTGAGAAACGGGGCGCCGCCGTCCCCGATTCCGATCGACGCTTCACTCTCTTGCGTTCATCCGCTTGCTCATCGATACTGACGGATGTCTTCTTCGCCGACGCCGACAATGAAGCCTGCTGATCACCCTGCGCTCCCTCGCGCTCGATCACGGAATCTCACGTCGATGGTCGAGCGCGAGATCAAATTCACGGTCGGTCCCGATTTCCGCCTGCCGCCTGCATTAGGGACTCCTCGGCAGCCCAAGTTGATCGTCTCCACCTATTACGACACGCCCTCATATGATTTGACCCACGCGGGTATCACGCTGCGCTATCGAGTGGAACAAGGGAAGCGAGCCTGGCAGCTCAAGCTTCCCTTGTGCGACGACCGACAGGAAGTCGAGATCGTCGGTCGGCATCCTATTCCCCCGCCGACGTTGCTCGACCTGCTGGTTCTGCACCTCAGACAACGCCGGCCCGTTCCACTTGTCACCCTGCGAGTCCGACGGACCGGCGTGGTCGTGCGACGCAAACGGCGTCCGATCGCCGAGGTGTCGCTCGACGCCGTGGCGGCGGTGAAGGACGGCCACGTCATCCTGCGGTTTCGGGAGATCGAGGTTGAATCGCTCAAGGCTGACGAAGAGGAGATACGCGATGTCGCGCGTCTCATTGGTCGAGCCGGCGCCCGCGATCACGACGGGCGGCCGAAGCTGTTTCGCGCCCTGTCGCTCCCCGCGCCTGAATCGGCCGAGCCGCCGAAGGCCGACGCGCCGGTCGTGGATCACCTCACATGGACGTTGACCCGACATGTCCGCTGGCTGACGGCCCACGATCCCGGCACCAGACTCGGAACAGAGAGCGAGAGTCTTCATCAAATGCGGGTGGCCGCCAGGCGGCTGCGCTCCGTGCTTCGCGCCGCCCGACCGATCCTTCCGTGCGACTGGAATGAATCGCTGGCGGAGGAACTGTCTTGGCTCGGCGAATGTCTGGGGCAAGCCCGTGACCTTGACGTGCAA
>JANDJG010000152.1 GCA_024331085.1 Nitrospira sp.
GCCGCTTTCCCCCGTGATCAACACATTGGTCGGACTGTCGGCCACCCGGCGGATCAAATCAAACACCGCCTGAATCGCTTTGCTCTTGCCCAAGATCTGGTGAAAACTGTATTCCTTGCGCACTTCCCGGCGAAGTCGATCCACTTCCCGCCGAAGCGCCGCTTCTCTGATCACCCGTTCGACGACCCGAATCAGCTCGTCTTTCTTCACCGGTTTGGTGAGATAGTCGCTCGCACCGTGCTTCATCGCTTCGACGGCGGTATCCACCGAGCCGAACGCGGTCATGAGCACCACGTTGACCTCCGGGTACTCTCGTTTGATTTGATTGAGCAGTTCGAGCCCCTGCATGCCTTTCATCCGCAAATCCGTCAGCACCACGGCATAATCTTCTTCCGCCAGGAGCTTCAGGGCTTCTTCGCCGCTTCCAGCCACGGACACCTGATGCCCCCGATCCTTCAGCATGTCCTGGGCCAATTCCCGCATGTCGGCGTCGTCATCGACGACCAGGATCGCGCCCCATTCTTCGGTCATCACCTTCTCCGTCTGCTACAGGGCCATTTCTCTCTAGTGGAGACTCACCTTACTGTCCCAAACTGCAACGGTGAAATAGCCGTTCTGTCGCATTATGCGACAGAACGGGACTGACTTTCGCCATTAAAGCGGAGGAGCTGCAAAGGCAGGGCCATATTTTTTTCGGAAGGCCGAGGCAAAAAGAGCTTAATAATCATTCATTCTCAGGCATTCATTCTCGGGCCGGGCCATGAGATCGATCCGCCGCTCGCCACCGTTTCTTGATCGCCGTCACGGCCTGTTTGGCCTCTGTTTCATCGAGACCGATGCCGAAGCGACGGGTTTTCCCCTCATAGTCGAAGGCGATGGCTCCGCCACCGATGCCCCATAATTGCAGAGCCATCGACAAATCCATGGGATCAAAGAGGGCAGGCTCGGCCCGCAGTTCATGCACCTGGTCCAGACCGTACACCTTGTCAAAGCCGAACCCTCCGACGTCACGGCGAAGCGTGAGGCTCCCGCTTTGCACGGTCACGATTTCTTTTCCCATCACCTGCCACAACCAGGCATAGAGGGCAAGAACACCGGCCACCGTCCAAACCACGAACCAGCCGACCATCAGCGACCATTCGCCGGACGGCACCTCTCCCTCTAGGAATCGGAGGGGGATGAGGATCTCGGCCACCGCCCAAGCACAGAGCCAAAACCCCAAAAACCCGATCACAAACCAACTCCGGCTGTAGGGAATCACCAGACGGAGAGAGACCGGTGTTTCAGTGATCGACACTCTGCTGTCTGGCGGCAACGGCTTGGTCATGCGACGATACATCTCGCAATGGCTCTAAAACGGCGGAGTTCGAACGAATGTAAGAATCTTTGGGCATCCCATTATCGCACAAGCAGCCCAGAGATCACGGACAAGCCATGACCGGACCAAGCCCCCTCGGTCCTTGAGACATTGCGGTACGGCCGTTTTGACATCACTGATCCAAAAGTCACCAGTCTCCTTTTTGTGTGAACCGCCGAAACAGGCCGGGCCCAGCCGATTCGTTATCGTTTCCAAGACTTAGAGCGGATCGATCAATCGGCGAAATGCACGAACACAATGGCACTCAATATGCTTGTTCAAAAGCGAGCAGGGGTGGAGTGCACACAGTCCCACGTCCCTAAGTCCAATGGGTTCGATGTTATCGCTGTCGAAAAAACTACGCCGTCAAGAGGACCATCAGTTATCCCTTCCCTTTGCCGGCCAAGTTATCTTGCCTGATGCGTTCCAGAAGGAATCGCCCAACGATCAATCGGTATCATCCCGCGACAACCAGGATATCTGCATTGCCAGTTGAAAGAGTCCTGTGCCGTGTCCCATGATCGATGACCTCCCGTCCGCACCGGAGCAGGGTTTCCAATCGCAGCGGTCCTAATCGCATAAGACCCATCCCGGATCGCTGAGTCTCAAATCCTTATGTAACCTCTCGCTTGCTTGGTCCTGCTTTTGATGGCACATGACACTGAAACGCTCTCTTCAACACAAACACAAGGAAGTGCCGGAGGAAGAAAAACCCAAACAACTCGCTCACCCAAAGAACGGTAGATTGCCGTAACTTTTCTAAGAAGGAGCAGTCTCCCGCCCCAACAATGCGACTCGGTCGTGGAGTGTCGCGGCGATCCCCCGATAGCGATCGGCTCCGCTCTCAGGGATGTCCAGGAGAGCGGGGTCGATCGGTTCGCCGAAGAGGATCGTGACAGGCCGTCGGCACGGCCACCGAGCACCGGTCGGCAGGGCCTCAAAGGTTCCATGAATCCAGGCCGGCACAATGCAAACAGGATAGGCCGTCGCCAACAACCCGATTCCTGACTGAAAAGGCTGAAGCATTCCGTCTCGCGATCGTCCCCCCTCCGGAAACCAGACGAGGTTGTAGCCGCGCGCAAGGGCCGCCGCGCCCAGGGCGACATCGGCCAGAGGCCTGCCGCTTTGATCAATGGGCAGCACCTGAACCGCGCGGCTGATCAACCGCATGAGTGGATTCTTGAACATAATGCCGGTCCACCCTCCCCAATAGGTCCGGTGCAAGACTTCATCGGGAAGAGCGGCGATGATCGCCAAGGGATCGAGCACACTGACATGGTTGGAGATCACGATGCAGGGGCCTTCCATTTGTCCGATCCGCTCGCGCCCTTTCACCTCGAGCCAAAACACCGTCCGCATCAGCCGGCGGACCACACGAAAGACGACCGTGCCCAGCTCTCGCAGCACCCATCCTCGTTCTTCCAGCCATCGCCGCTGCCGTTGATCCAACAAGGATTCGGGCCGTTTGAGTTGAAGGACCGGATCGAGAGTTCCGCCTTTCACCTGATCCGCCTCTACGGCTTCGCGCAGCAGGTCCCGCACCGTGCCGATGCGGGCGATGGCTTCTTCGTGCAGATCAACGCCGAGCCGATCACGTAGCTCCAACGTCAGGGCGAGCCAGGCCAGTGAGTCCAGGCCGAGGTCGAGCGTCATGTGCGTGTCGGGAGTCAATCGCACGGTAGGAAACCGTGTGGCCAACCACTGCCAGACGGCCAGCGCGACCTGGTCCTCAAGCAGTTGTCGGTCCTCCGGCGCCATCGATTCAACGGCCATCGGACCTGCTTCGACAGACGGTGATTGTCGTTCGCGTTGTTCCGCCTCAAACAGGTCTGTCAGTTTATGTCGTTGAAGCTTGCCCAGCCTGGTTCGGGGCAACGGATCAAACCTGATGACGAATTCCGTGAGACGGCAATAGGATGGTATCTGGCGCAACCGCTCATCCAACTCGGCACGAATGGTCCGGATCAAACCATCGCGCTCTTCTTCATGAAGGGACGAGACACGCGGCACGACAATGCCCACCAGCCGATCGTCGCGGACCAAGACCGCCGATTCCCGCACGGAAGGAGCCCCATCCAGGACCTGCTCGATCCGCTCAGGCCAGATCTTTTCCCCTCCCGGCAAGGTGATGCGAGACGAGGCCCGTCCCACGATGTGAAGATAGCCCTCCCGGTCGAGATACCCCAAGTCTCCCGTCCGGAACCACCCGTCTTCCGTGAAGACCTCCGCTGTTTTGTCCGGCAGGTGCCAATAGCCGGCGAAGACATTGGGGCCTTTGGCTTGGATTTCTCCTTGACCAGACTCCGAGTCTGCTTCGGCAATACGAAGCTGAACATTGGGAAGCGGTTTGCCCGCCGTGTCGATCACGCGACTGCCCGGCAGAGTCAAGGTGAGGATCGGTGAGGTTTCGGTCAGGCCGTAGCCTCCCGCCACCTGCCAGCCGAGGCCGGCCAATCGCCAAGCAAGATCCGACGGCATCGCCGCCCCTCCATACACCAATGTTCGCAAGGACGGCCCCATTTGTCTTCTGATTGGCGCGAACAGCCGCTCACCAAGTCGAAGACCATACCGCCGGGCCAACAAGATAGAGAGCATGAGGAGTCCGTGAACAAGCAACGCAACCGCCCGTCCCTTGCGTAGGAGCCGCTCCTCGATCGCGGCGTAGAGAGCGGAATAGAGCCGAGGGACGCCGATGATCGCCGTGACGCGACCCTCCCGCAACGCACGAAGCATCTGGGGACCGGTCAAGGAATGGGGAAGAATGATGGGCAATCCAAGTGCGCAGGGCGCGAGGAACCCCACCATGAACGGATACACATGGTGCAAGGGCAACGGGAGGAGCACCCGTTCATCCGGCTGATAGACGAGCACGTCGATCAGCGCATGGAGATTGGAGATTAAATTGGCGTGGGTCAGGGGCACGCCCTTGGGCCGTCCGCTCGACCCCGACGTAT
>JANDJG010000047.1 GCA_024331085.1 Nitrospira sp.
GTATGCCGGACAACACGTAAAAGACGATGTACTTTACGTGTCCCATGGCATCCTCGATGTTGTTCCCGAAGATCCAGAGATACAGCATGTTGCCCAACAGATGCATCCATCCGCCATGGAGAAACATGCTGGTGACCAACGTCAGACTTGCTGGCACGGCCACGGAAAAGTCCTCTGGGAAGGCGGCGTTCCCGAAGATCACGGCGGGGATTGCACCGTATTGAAACACAAACAGTTCTCCGGCTCGGCCCGGCAGCGATTCCTGATAAAGAAAAATCGCAACGCACATGATGATCAGCAAAACGGTGATGAAAGGAGTCCGCTCGGTGGGATTGTCGTCATGAAGAGGGATCACGGCGCCCCCTCCTCAGCGAGAACGGGACTGAGTTGCGGCAAGGCGCGGCAGCAGCGGATCGGGGGGGAGGGTTCCATCGGGTTCAAGCGGGACGGAAAATCCCGCGGCATGGGTATGACCGCCTCCTCCGAACGAGGCGGCGATCGCCCCGACGTCTCTGCCCCCGGCGCGGGATCGCAGACTGAAATAGCGCCGTCCATCACGGTCGTGCCAGATGAGGCAAAACGGGTGGTCAGAAGAAAGCCGTTCGCCGATTTGACTCGTCAAAATCGCGCTGTGAACCGACGGTACAATGTCTCCCTGAAACTCCACCATCACGACGTGGGCCGTCAATTTGCCGACCAATTCCTGCTCGTAGCGAAGAATCGCACGGCCTTCTTGTTCGAGGGTTGCTTGGGAAAAGCGGTCCCACGCCTGAAAATCAAACGGATATGACGCAATCGCCGCGTTGATTTCCCGACTTGCCGGTAAGGCCCATCGCCATAAATCCTTGTCTTCGATGTATCGAAGCAGCCACGGCGGAGATGAGCCGTGGGCCCATTCCCAGGCCAACACGGCGCCGGACTTCGTCTGGTCAAAATACGCGTACGGGCGCCCCTCCAAGGCCTTCTCCGCCGTAATATGGTGATCCAGAATGAGCAGTTCTTTCGTTTCGCTTGCCATGGCGTCAAGAACCGAGGGCGCGTAACTGAAATCGACGATGACGACCCGATGATCTTTGAGATCGGGCGGTGGAGGAACGCCGTGCTTGACCGCGAGAAAGCGGGCGCCGGGATATTTCTTCCAAATAGCCCAGGCCGCTCCGAACCCATCCGAGCAGTCGGCATGATACAGCACGATGTCCGGCGGGTTTCGGAACTTTTGTCTATGGGGCGAGTCAGTCATAGGGAATTCTTACAAAAGATAACATGCGGTGTCGGCAAACGAAAAGGCCCGACGGAAGACCGATGGGGGCCGAATAGGAGCCTGCCGCGTTCCTGGAGTGCTCGCCAAACCGTGGAAGCGGTGATCAAAGTGAGTTGAGATGATCGATCAACTGACGCAGTCGTCCCGCGCTTCGACGGTTGAACGTAAACACCAGCCGAGGCAGGTGCTGCAACGCCGGTTCATCGAGCTCTTCCTCCAAGGGGCCTCGCAATTCGAATCGGCCCTCGGCCAAGAGATCGCCGAACCGTTCCCGAACGGATTCGAGCTGTTCGGGAGAAACGGGCGAGTTCAGCCGCATCGACAATTGTCGCCCGACGAACCGAATGGAGTGGTACCGGCGATAGAAGCGGAGAATGTGATCGACGGCCGCGTCGGCGGAATCCATGACCGCGAACAGGCTCAGGTCGTCTTCGCTGATCAGCCTGCGTTCCAAGAGTTGCTTTCTGATGAACGCCTCCCAATCGTTCCAATAATCACAGCCCGGCGTCTGAAGGCAGACGATCGGTTGCGGATCGCTTTTCCCGGTTTGAGCCAGTGTCAGGATTTCGAAGCCTTCGTCATGGGTGCCGAATCCTCCGGGAAACAGCGCGATGGCGTCCGCTTCCTTTTGGAACATCAATTTTCTGGTGAAAAAATACTTGAACGTGATCAGCTTCGGATCGTCGGCGATGATGTTGTTGGGGCCTTGCTCGAAGGGGAGCATGATATTGACGCCGAAACTATTCTCGCGCCCGGCTCCTTCCTGAGCGGCGCGCATAATCCCGTCCGCTCCTCCGGTGATGACCATGAACCCGGCTCGGACAACGGCTCGCGCGAAGCGGGAGGCCAATTGATAATTGGGATCATCCGACGGCGTTCTGGCCGAGCCGAAGATGCTGATCTTTTTCCGGTCGCGGTAACTTCGAAACACGCAAAACGCGTGGCGAAGCTCCTTGACGGCTCGGTTGACGATTTTCAGGTCAAGCAGATCGAGGTTCGCGTCATGGAGCTTAAAGAGGTTGCACAACAGTTCTTTCATGAGCGTGAGGCGCAGATCGTCCTCCGGTCTGTCGAGCAAGGCGCCAACCTGTTGGAGGATTTCCTCTTTGGACGGGGAGAGGCGCTCACGAACCTGCTGAGATCGCGCGGATATAGTCATGGTGTGGGCTCTAGCTGTAAAAAGTTCAGGGAAATTGTATCAACGGATCGTCCGGCGGTCAAAGATCCGTCAAGAAGTCGAAGAGGAGCATCGACTACGGGAGATCGCAACCGGTTGTCGCGTTCTGGAGCATCCACGCCTTGATTTTGGATTGGTCCGACGGGGGAAGGCCGGAAAATTGAATTTCTGTGGTTGACTGTGAAGATCGGACGGCGTCACCGCTGTCTCCGGTTCGGATAGGCTGAGCTACGACCGTTCCTCGGATGGTCAAGGGTGTGACAAAATCGGGAAGGGAAAAGCTCAGGAGGACGGGAGTGTCGGGCAGCAGAGAAAGGAGAGACTGGACCAGTGCCCCAACATGACTGAGTTGCACGATGACGGCCTGGCACTCGCGCGGTGGATTGCTTCCTTCCAACACTTGAAGGACGGCCGGAATCTGCACCGCCCGTCGTTGAGGCGAGAGAATCAAGTCTCTGACGGTGAGGACGCCGACCGGCAGTCGCTCTTTCGTCACGATCAGGATAGGCGAACCGCTGGACATCATGAGTGTGGAGGCCTCGTCGACCAGACGATCATACTCAATGAATTGCACCGGTTGCGTCATGATCGTCCGCACTTCGATATCATCCGGTTCCAGGCCCTGGGCCACCACTTTCCTCACGATATCCGTGGGCGTCATAAGTCCGTAAGACGCCTCCGTGTCCTTGACAAGCAGACAGGGCATCCGCTCCCGTTCCATAAGCGAGGCCGCTTCCGTGACGGAAACGTCGCCGGGGATTTGAACGACACCTGGTGTCATCATATGGGCGACCACTGTGTCCCTATAGTTGGCGGCCATCGGTGGGTCGTTCCCCTTATTCATCGTCGATCGGCCGGGTTGTTCCGCTTCGGGCCATCCGGCTTCCGGAGCCTATGGCATGCCAAGTATAGCAGACGGTCCTTGTTTGCCATGATGCCGTGAAACGCTTGTGATTCACTTGTGATTCAATGGTTTCAAGGCGTACACTTTAGGCGCCTTGGCGCGCCAAAAACGAATGGTATGGAGACTCCGGATCTCGTCGAGCGATCGTTCCTCCGCCGTCTTGAGCAGGTCCAGCTTCATGGGCTGGGCCTTTCCCTCGACGTCTATTCTCCTGACATCTTTACCTTGCTTGGAACGCTGCGCCAACGTCAAGTGTTTCCCGACTATCTGGAGATCTTTCGCGCGGCTCCCGCAGCGTTGGCCGCCGTCAGGAACCGGATGGGCGAAGGCTTGACTCCGTACCACGGAGAAGGGCTGTGGCTGACGCAGCCGGGCGTTTGCGAAGATCCGATGTTTCATAAAGAAATGGAGGAGGTCGCGCGCCATCTGTCGGTGCTCGGCAGTGCATGGTTGACACACGAATGCGCCGCCAAATCCATCGCAGGCTATTCGTACGGAACTTATTTGCCGCCGCTTTATACCGAAGCTGGCGCGGCCGTGGTGGCCGAAAATGCAATGGCCGCGCAAGCCATGCTTGATCGACATGATGGCTTCGTGAACGGCCGCTCCCCGTTACTGCTTCTTGAACTGCCTCCGTTGACCTATTTTGTGGCCGGTACCCTGTCGATCCCGACGTTTTTCCATCTTATTACCCGGGCCGCTCCGTGCGGGCTTGTGCTCGATGTCGGGCATCTGTGGACCGTCTTTCGTTACTCAGGGGCTTGGCGAACGGCTTCCCTTGAGCGATTCGTCGATGGATTTCTTGAAGAGTTTCCCTTGCATCGCGTCGTCCAAATCCATGTCGCCGGGCTCGATCTCCATGCCGCCGATAAAGGCGTTCCAGGAGCCTGCTCACGACCGAAAGAAACGGATCGCCCGCCCTCTTGGATAGACGCCCATGGCGCCCCTATTCCGCCGCTTCTGTTCGAGATGCTGGATCGGATTCTCGGGAACCCGCGCTTGACCAATCTGCGAGGGCTTGCGCTGGAGGTGGACACGAAGGCGGCTCCGCTGATCGTGAGAGAATTCTCGGAGTTCCGGGAACGTTATGCGGGGGTCTTCTCGGAGGGGCGCAGGCTCAAAAAGACGCTCGTTTCGGATGAGAAGATACATGCGACTCCGAAAGAGTGCACATCGGCTGTCGTCAGGTCGGCGCTCGAATCGGCCTACGAACGATATGCCCGTGTGGTTTCCGGACAAGCTGAGCCGGTCGGACCGGAGTGGACGCAGCCGACAGCCTGCATCGATGAGCTGGATCTGTATCGATCCATCTATCTTCCTTACGAAATCCTGTTCTGGGGAGGCGACGTGCGCGCGATGTTTCCGGAATCCTGCGGACGGCTCGACGAGAAGGGGGTGCCGCTCTCCACGTTCGTGTCCTTTTGGTTCGAACGTCCCAGGACGATGGAAGGTTCGTATGATTTCTTTCTGGTCAAGATAGCGATGTTCGTGGAATTCATGCGCCAATCGGCCCCGGAATCGATCGATATCGCCGAGCGTGAGGCCGACGAACTCCGACGGGCCTATGACCTTGCCAATGAGCCGTCGCCGCAGGCGGTAGGGTGGGCGTGACGTGAACTTTTGGAAGACGTTGCCTCGCCCCGTCATCGGCCTTGCTCCCATGGACGGCGTTACGGACGCGGGCTTTCGCTCCATCGTCGCGCGGCAGGGAAAACCGGACGTCATCTTTACGGAATTCACGCATGTGCACGATGTCTGCCGCGGCCCGGAGCATCTGCTGGACACCCTCATCTACAGCGAGATCGAGCGTCCCATCGTGGCGCAGCTCTACGGAAACGATCCCGATCTGTTTTATCGGGCCGCCTATGCCGTGTGCGAACTGGGGTTTGACGGGTTGGACATCAACATGGGGTGCCCATCCAAGAGCGTGGCCTCGTCCGGGTCCGGCGCAGGGTTGATCAGGACTCCGGAATTGGCGCGGGCCATTCTCCGAGCGGCGAAGCGTGGAATCGACGACTGGGCGAGCGGCCGGACGCTGGAACAAGCCGGGTTCCAGCCCGAGAAGGTGGCGGCGTTCCGCCGGCTCAATGAGCGCCGTGGAGGTCAAGCACAAGTTGAGCGTCGCTCCATTCCGCTTTCCGTGAAAACGAGGATCGGATATGACGCCGTGGCGGTGGAACCGTGGCTCGAGCAGTTGGCGGCGGAGCATCCGGCGGCGATTTCTCTTCACGGGCGGACGCTCAAGCAGATGTATCGCGGCTCGGCGGATTGGTCGGCCATTGCTCGCGCGGTGGAGATAGTGGGAGGGGCGGGCATCCTGTTGTTCGGAAACGGCGACATTCAGAGTCTTCACGAAGCGGCTGTGCGCGTTCGTGAGACGGGAGTGGACGGCGTGTTGGTCGGGCGAGCCGTTCTCGGTGCGCCGTGGTTTTTTCAGGAGAAGGAACGGGCCCGCACGTTTGCACAGGGGACGAACGAAGCGGAAGTCGGATGGGATAAGCAAGAGGTCCCGCTGAGCCGGCGATTCGCCGTCTTGCTGGATCACGCCCGTCAGTTCGAAGCGTTCTGTGGACCGAATCGGTTCTATCGCATGCGTAAGCACCTGGCTTGGTATTGCAAAGGATTTCCCCATGCGGCCGCGCTTCGAGCGCGGATGGTGCGCCTGTCTTCCATCGACGAACTTGAATCCATTTTGGATGATTATCTGAACGACCGACTTCTCCCGGCTGCGACGGAGCAAGTCGATGATGAACTGGAACCGGTCTCGCGATGCGGATAGTCTTGGCATCGACGTCGCCGCGTCGCCGGGAGCTGCTCGGTCTTTTGGGAGTGCCTTTCGACGTCTGTGAACCGAGTTTTGTCGAACAACCGATGTCCGGCTTCGCTCCACGCGAACAGGTTGCGCATTTTGCTTTGGAGAAGGCGCGATCCGTCGCGGGGGCGCGATCCGGCGACATTGTGTTGGGTGGTGATACCGTGATCGAGTCCGATGGCCGCCTTCTGGGGAAGCCCCGCGACAGGGAAGACGCCCGCCGCATGCTGACGAGCCTTGCAGGACGGCCTCATCAGGTCCACACCGCCGTGGCTCTCTGTCATCAAGCGCGATCCATCGAACGGGTGGATGTTGCGACGGCTACCGTTCACATGAAGCCGGACGGCGGCGGGATTGAACGGTATCTTGAGACGGGAGAGTTTTGGGGCAAGGCCGGAAGCTACTCGATTCAGGGGAACGGGGCGGATTTGATCGAAAAGATCGAGGGTGATTACACGACGGTCGTCGGGCTTCCCTTGGAGATCGTTGCGAATCTGTTGCGGCTTGCCGGTTATCCGGTCGCGCAAGAGGAAGTGGAAACCTTGTATCGGCGAAAGCCTTATCCGAACTGGTCCCGCTTTGCGAGCTGATTGCATACCGGAGAAGGTTCCCCTACAATGCCTCGGTGTTTTCAAGACGCATGAGAGCTGGCGTTGAACGAATGAAAGGGAGTCGAGAAAGAGTATGACGTCGCATCGAGTCGGAAAAGCGTGGCTGGCGGCCTTCCTGGTCGGGGTATCTGCCGTCACAGGCGGGGTTTCTCACGCCATCGACGTAAACTTGTCCCTTGAAGAGGCCCGTAAAACATTGGAAAGCGGAAGGCTTCCAATGGAGAAAGCCGAGCTCCCCGAAGACATTAAGAAAGTGTTGCAACAGGCGTCATTGTCCAGCCGCGTGGGGGCCGATCCGGAAAAAGATCCGTGCGGCGCCAGCGCGATCTTGCGGACCAAGCGGTATCGGCTTGAAGCCTTCGGTCGTCAAGAGGCGGTGGAGTCCAAGAAACGCAAGGTCGAAGTGCGGATGCCGGAGGAGTTCGTGAAAAAAGTGTTGGACATGCCGAATATGGAAGTCGAAGTTCAACTGTGCGGTGATGACGAGTATTTTGCCGAAGGAGCCCTCGTTGAATTGCACCAAGGCGCCAAACGGATCAAGCCCGTCGATATCGGGCGGGCCGAACGCGGACGCAAGAATGAAGAAGGCAACGGGCCCGCGTTTCGCTCTCGGTTTACCGCGCTCTTCGCCTATGAGCAATTTGATCCGAATGCGAAGTCGGTCTTCGTCGTGAACTTGCAAGACGGCCAGGAAGTGCGAATCCCCGCCGATTTTTCCAAAGTCAAATAACGGTTTCCCTCAAGGTCGAAAGATTGATACGCCGGAAGGCCAGCATCGTCGCTTGATCCTATCCCACCGGATCGTTCAGGCGGATGGTGTACAGATAGTGATAGAGGCCTTTGCGCTCCATGAGCTGGGCGTGGGTGCCTTCTTCAACAAGACGGCCCTTGTCCAGGACAAGAATACGGTCGGCATGTTGGACGGTGGAAAGCCGATGGGCGACGATGAACGTCGTCCTCCCCTGCATCAGGCGATCGACGGCTTCTTGGACCAGACGTTCCGATTCGCTGTCGAGAGAAGACGTGGCTTCATCCAACAGCAGGATGCGTGGGTTCTTCAGAATCGCCCGCGCGATCGCAAGACGTTGACGCTGCCCTCCTGAGAGATTGATGCCCTTTTCCCCGACGATGGTGCGGTACTTGTCGGGGAAACTCATAATGAAGTCGTGGGCGTGCGCCGCCTTGCACGCGCGCTCTATTTCCTCTTCATCGGCGGCGGGATTCCCGTAACGGACGTTGTCCAGAATGGTGCCGCCGAACAAAATGGTTTCCTGCGGGACCAGCGCCAATTGCCGATACCAGCTCTCGAGGGTCACCTGTTTCAAGTCGTACCCGTCGATCATGATCCGGCCTTCGGTAGGGTCGTAGAATCGGTGGAGCAGATTGACGACGGTCGTCTTCCCGGCGCCGGTCGGCCCGACGATCGCGATGACCTCGCCGGGCTTGGCCTCGAACGATAAGTGCGAGAGAACGGGAGCGCGTGAATCATAGGCGAACCCGACGTCTTCAAACCGCACGTGGCCGGTCGTCGCGGAGAGGACGATCGCTCCCGGTCGGTCTTGAACGGCCGGTTCCACGTCCAGTATTTCGAACACCCGTTGCATGGCGCCCTGGGCCTCTTTCACTTGCGAGAAGACACGGGCGGCCGAGCTGAAGGGACCGATCAGGATGCCCGCAAACAAGATGAAGGCGAACAGATCGCCGGGGGTGATGGCGCCTTCGACCACTTGCCGGCCTCCGTACCAGATGACGGCGGCCGCGATGGAAAAGGTGAGCAGACTGATGGTCGGAATGAACAGGGCCATGATGCCGGCTCGGCGCATGGTGACGCGGAGGGTTTGATCGATTTGGGCGGAAAAGCGCTCTTCTTCGCGCTTCGTCTGCACGAACGATTTGACGATGCGGATGCCGGAAATCACTTCCTCGGCCAAGGTGTTGAGAGCGGCGGTTTGGTCCTGAAGCGACAGGGAGAGGGCCTTGAGCCTGCGCCCGAACATTTTAGCGACCAACACCAACAACGGGAGAAGAATCAAGATCAGAAGCGAGAGACGCCAATTCATCATGAACAGAAAGGCCAGTCCGCCGACGAACGTGACAAGCTGTTTTGCGCTGTCGATCGGCAGTTCCGTCGCGACCGACTGGATGATCCCGACGTCGTTCATTAATCGCGACAGCAGCTCGCCGGTTCGGCGGCGGGCGAAGAATTTGACGTCCAGCGTCTGCAAATGCGCGAAGACGTGCCGGCGGAAGTCGGCCATGATGCGTTGAGACACCCATGCGGTCAGATAGCTGTGCCCCATCGTGCAGAGGCCTTGGAGAAGCACGAGCCCGAGCAAGACTCCGATCAGTTCCGTCATTCGGTCGGCGTCTTGTCGGACCGTGATAACGTCCCACAGCGCGCCCGTCAATCGAAGCAAAGCCAGATTGACGGCTGCCACGCTCATGACGAGGAGGCCGCTTGCCAGCATCCGCGTCACGTACGGCTGAATGAACGGCAAGAAGCGTCTAAAGATCAACATGACAGGCTGGAAAGAGGCGCCCGGAACCGGCTTGGGGAACCTGGTTCGTCATTCCGCCTCTGCGGGAAAGCACGGCAAGGTGGGAAGAAACGGGCGACGCTCAGTCGGGATGGATGACCGATTCAATGAGCGTCTTATTGAGTGCCACAAAATCAGCCCGGTCCTTGTCATCGATGACCACGTTCGTCAGGCTGATGAACGGACGCCCGTCTTCATTGATTGCGTCGGAGACGCGATTACGTGTTGGAGGAATCAGAAAGTCGCCTACGTACGTGCAGTGGATTGTTCGAACGCGAATCCGAACTTTCCTGCCCTCAGCCAAGAAACCCTCCGGTCACGTGACCCCTGCCTAACTGTCGGCCTAACTTTTGCGGCGAAGAAACTTTTGACGTCTGCGCAGCTTTTTGTATTTGTGCTTGCGCATTTTTTTTCGTCGTTTTTTCAAAACGCTCGACATACGTTGGTTCTCCCAGGCGGCAGAGTCTAGAGGTTTTTCTTACAAAATGCAAGGTCCGTCGTGGTTGCGTTGAAAGCGCGCTCAACGAGAAGCCGCGAATCGTGTCGGCGGAGTTTCATCTTGGCGAAGTTCCGCGGAGCGCGGAAGCAGCGACCGAGACCGATCGGTATTTTTTGATGCTCGTTTCAGGAAGAAGCTCGTTCTCGATCGATCGGAAGGCCAAGTTGCAAGCGGTTGAATCAAATCTGTCGGCACGACAGGTTCGGTAGAACTCGCCGTCACGCGCCGTGGCATTTTTTGTACTTCTTGCCGCTTCCGCAGGGGCAGGGATCATTGCGGCCGACCTTGGCGTCGGCGCGGTGCACGGGAGCCGGAGCCGCGGCTGGCTCTTCCCCGCGGTTCAGCGTGAGTTTCGCCTGCGGGCGGGAAATGACGGGAGGGGGCGCAGGGGGCTGCGGTTCCGCGTCTTGACGAACGGCTTGGACGTGCAGAAGCCGGTTGATCGTATCGGATTTGATCCGTTCCATCATACCGGCAAAGAGATCAAAGCCTTCGCGTTTATATTCGATCAACGGATCTTTTTGCCCGTAGCCGCGAAGGCCGATCCCGTCTCGCAGGTGATCCATGGCGAGCAAATGGTCTTTCCAGTGATGATCGATGACCTGGAGCATGAAGGTCTTCTCCAGAAACCGCATCAGCTCCGGTCCCAATTCCTGCTCTTTCCGCGAATAGGCCTCGCGAACCTGGGCATGCAAGTCTTCCAACAGGGCGTCCCGCCCGATCTCTCTGAGGGATTCTCCTTTATCGTGCTTGCCCTGTGTGATATCGATGCCGAACTGGCCCTGCATCATTTCCACCAGGCCCTTGAGATCCCACTCTTCCGGATATTGGTCGGGCGGGCAGTAGACGTTCATAGCCGAGTCCACCAATCCGGCCATCATGTCGCGGAGGTTTTCTTTGAGGTTTTCTCCGCTGAGGACCGCCCGCCTGTGGCGATAAATCACTTCGCGCTGCTTGTTCATGACGTCGTCATATTCAAGCAATTGTTTGCGGATCTCAAAGTTGTGGGCTTCGACTTTCTTTTGCGCGTTGGCGATCGCGCGCGTCACCATGCCGTGCTCGATGGGCACGCCCTCTTCCATGCCGAGTTTGAGCATCAGTTGCGAGACCCGTTCCGAGGCGAAAATGCGCATCAGATCGTCTTCAAGCGACAGATAGAACCGGGACGTACCGGGATCGCCCTGCCGGCCGGCCCGCCCGCGCAATTGATTGTCGATTCGACGGCTCTCGTGCCGCTCGGTGCCCAGGATGTGCAGTCCGCCGCAGGCGATCACCTCCTGCTTGTTCTTTTCACAGTCCGCCCGGATTTCTTCGTAGAGCTCGAGTTTGCGGGCGTCGGGCAGGTTCTCTTCCCGATACAGCACTTGCTTGTAGAGGAAGTCGGGGTTGCCGCCCAGCAGAATGTCGGTGCCGCGCCCCGCCATGTTGGTGGCGATGGTGACGGCGCCTTTGCGACCGGCTTGCGCGACGATTTCGGCTTCCCGTTCATGGTGCTTGGCGTTCAGGACGTTGTGCTTGACGCCGTTCCGGTTCAGGAGCGCCGAGAGCTTTTCGGATTTTTCGATGGAGATGGTGCCGACCAGCACCGGCTGCCCGCGCTGATGGCAATCTTTAATTTCCTCGACGATGGCGTTGAATTTTTCTTTCTCCGTTCGATAGACGACGTCGGGATAGTCGATGCGGATCATCTTGCGGTTGGTCGGCACCACGTTGACGTCGAGGTTGTAGATTTTGGCGAATTCGGCGGCCTCGGTATCCGCGGTTCCGGTCATGCCGCTGAGCTTTTTGTACATGCGGAAGTAATTTTGGAAGGTGATGGACGCCAGCGTCTGATTTTCGTTGGCGATTTTGACGCCTTCCTTGGCCTCGACGGCTTGGTGCAGGCCGTCGCTCCAGCGGCGGCCCGGCATCAGTCGGCCCGTAAATTCGTCCACGATGATGACTTCGCCGTCCTTGACGACGTAGTCCACGTCGCGCTTATACAGCGCGTGGGCCTGCAGCGCCTTGACCACGTGGTGCACCAGATCCATGTGGGCCGGGTCGTAGAGGTTCTCCACGCCGAGCAGTTTTTCCACGCGGGCGTTGCCGTCTTCCGTCAACGCGGCGGTCTTGGTTTTTTCTTCGATCGTATAATCCCGCTCCGGTTTCAATTGGGGGATGATCGCGTTGATCCGATAGTAGAGGTCGGTGGACTGATCGGTCGGTCCGGAAATGATCAGCGGCGTCCGCGCCTCGTCGATCAGAATGCTGTCGACCTCGTCCACGATGGCGAAATTCAGCTCGCGCTGGACGCATTGATTCAGGTCGGTCACCACGAGGTTGTCGCGCAGGTAATCGAACCCGTACTCGTTGTTCGTGCCGTAGGTGATGTCGGCGCGATAAGCTTCGGCCCTGGTGCAAGGCCGAAGATGCTGGAGCCGCTTGTCCGCCGATTCGTAGGTCGGATCAAAGAGAAACGAGGCATCATGCTGAATGACGCCGGTGGACAGGCCCAACGCGTGATAGAGGCGCCCCATCCATTGCGCGTCTCGCTTGGCGAGATAATCGTTGACGGTGACCAGGTGGACGCCTTTCCCTTCGAGCGCGTTCAGATAAATGGGGAGGGTGGCGACCAGGGTTTTCCCTTCGCCGGTTTTCATCTCCGCGATACGGCCCTTGTGCAGGATCATGCCGCCGATGAGTTGCACGTCGAAATGCCGCATGTTGAGCACGCGGCGAGACATTTCGCGGCACACGGCAAAGGCCTCCGGCAAGATGTCGTCGAGCGTCGCTCCGGCTTCCAGACGTTTCTTGAAATCCGGAGTCTTGTCCGCGAGGGCCTGGTCGGAGAGCGGCGTCAGCCCGGATTCCAGGCCGTTGATCCGCTCCACGATCGGAAGGAGCGCTTTGATTTCCCTGTCGTTTTTGCTGCCGAAAATGAAATTAAGTAACTGGGTGACCATGATGTCGAGTCGTCAAATGGGCCATCAAATAAACACGACAAACCGAGGCAGTATACCGCATCCGTCCGACGAATCCTAGGTGAGTAGGCCCGAGGAAGGATAGAGGGGATCATTGTCGCTTCAGCCCGTCTTGACAAATCGTCAATCAGTCTATTAGCATCCTCTCGCTCTAAAACACGTGCGAGCCCTCATGATGAATCGCGGTGTTGTAAAGGTTCTTTCGGTCCTCGTGGTTGTCTGCGTGTTGTCGGTCGGCGGGCTGGCAATCGGGCAGTCGGTCGCGCACGAATTTGATCACCAATCCCATCATCGATCGTCCTCTCATCACGGTACCGTACTCTGTTCCTGGTCATGCATCGCCGGACAGGGGTGGGAAGTTACGATTGCTCCGAGGCTGTGGGAAGGGTCCCCATCTGAATGGATAGAGCATCAGGTAAGTAAGAGACCTTCCATTATTCATTCCGTTTTCATAGTCCCGCGAGGGCCCCCCGTTTTTTGAGTCTCATTTCGAGCGGTCTCGTTTCTGGCCGGTTTTGAAGTTTTCTCTGGGTCAGGTTGTTCGAATTAGAAGGCCTGGAGACAGAGGGACTGTGGGAATCTTTTTAAGCCATGGGTAAATCCATGAGGTTTCAGATGAATGGAGAAGAGTCCTTGCCCTTTCGATCGATCAGCCGAAGACGAGGGATAGGGTTTGTTCTCTCTCTCCTTCTCATGCTCATGTGCTCGACCTACTCGGTGTGGGCGATGGGTTCGCGTGTGCCGGCGGTGGGAACTCCGGCGGAGGATTTTCGTCTCATCGATCTTGAAGGAAAACAACAAAGCCTCAGTCAATATCGCGGCAAGGTCGTCCTTGTGAACTTTTGGGCCACCTGGTGCAAGCCCTGTACGACTGAAATGCCTGCAATGCAAACGGCTTACGACAAACTCAAGGCTCAGGGATTTGTGGTGCTCGCGGTCAATGAGCTGGAGGACGAAGCCAAAGTGCGCGAGCACATCAAGCAGTACGGGCACACGTTTCCGGTCTTAATGGATCGGGACAATAAGGTGGCCAATCAATTCGGCGTGTTCGGGTTGCCGGTCAGCGTCTTTATCGACGAAAAAGGCGTGGTGCAAGAATACATCAAGGGCGGATTGCTGACGGAAGAGAAAATCGTGCAGACGTTCCATAGGATTCAAGGCGGAAAATCCGCTCAAGCGGCGTTGGTTCAGTAAAGCGACATGATTCGGTTTCATCGACAGCTACTCGTTCTGCCCCTTGCGGCGTGTCTGTTGTTGGTGCCCATTCTCGCGGCGCCGTCGGCTATCGCCCATGAGGTTCAGCATAGCCATCATAAAGCGGCGACTCATTCGTCTCCGCTGTGTGCGTGGTTTTGCGGTGTAGGACAAGGGTATGAGGTAAGTGATTCTGTTTTTGCCCCCGTTTTTTCTTTCATAGCCATTCAGAGCATTGAGTCCGACAGCCAAATCGATGATCTCAAGCGGTTGAGGCTTTTCTCTCGCGGTCCTCCTCTTTCTTGCTGACTCCTCTCTGTTCAGCCGTCTGATGCTTGGGAACAGGCATTGCTCCCCTGAGGGGTACGATGCCGACTCCTTGCGTCGGCGGTGATCGGGTTCGCGCAATAAGAAAAAACAGGGTAGCCCCCGGCATCCACGGTCGTGGTGACCTCGTCATGGAGATGAGGAAACAGTCGGGGCCACCTGGATGCGGTCGCTAACGCTACATCTAATGGGAAACCAGGAGGTACTTATCATGGAAGACTTTCTCTCATTGCAGAATAAGCGGTTGTTGCGGGTCGATGAAGCAGCCAGATTGCTGAACGTGAGTCGTTGGACGATCTATCGGTGGGTCGAGGGCGGGCAACTCGGCGGCACGAGGATCGGAGCGGGCACGCTGCGAATTTTTAGCGATACGGTGGCAGCCTTAATCAGCCGGCATTGCGTCGGAGCGCCGATCGCCGCGGGGGCTGCGCAGAGGGGGCAGGCTCCCGTCGTGCCGATCTCAGGAGCGAGAGGGCGCAAGCACATGCTCGCCGACACGACCAGTTCGAGACGGCGGGCGACCACCGCTTCCTAGGGGGACTTTGAGACGGCGGTTTGTCGGTGGAGGGAGTTTCTTATGAAAAATCCTGAAAATCATCTATGGAGGAACTCCTTCCGGTGCGCCGTGTCGGTTGTGCTGTTGGCCGGCATTCTGGTGGGGGGAGCAGAGACAGAAGCTTCCTGCGGGTCGGCGAGTTGCTTCGTGGTGATTAATTCGCAACAGGCGGTGTCGCCGGCCGGTGTCTTGACCGTCAACGTGAACTTTACCCATACGCCGAACGAGATTCCACCGGAGGGTGTGGCCACCATTCCGTTCGCCAATCAACGGACCAAGCAACTGATTTTGGCCAACAGCCAGGTCAGCCAGCTTAGGACGTTGGTGCAAATCGGTGTCTTGGACTTGAATTATGGCTTGACGGAACGAATCGGCATCCAAGTGCAGATCCCCTATCGAATGGTCGATGCAATCGGGCAGATCGGTTCTGGTGCGGTCTCCAATACATGGGATCGAGGATTTGGAGATATTCTCGGTAAGGTCAAGTACAACATCATTCCCACGCTGCGCAGCATGGTCGTCTTGGAAATGGGTGTGTGGTTTCCCGTTGGCGACTATGGCCATGAGGCCGTGGGAGGGCAGCTTGCCGAATCAACATTGCAGGTGGGGCGAGGCGCCTTCGGTTTTCAGCCGGGCTTCTATCAAACCTATGAAATCCTGCCTCATCGCCTCAATCAATTTTTGTCCGGCAACTATCGGTACACCATGCGGAATTCGGATGGGTATCGATTCGGCCAGGAGTTTACCGTCAGCGCGGGTTTGAATCTGGTCACCTTCCCGTGGCTCACGCTGACCAATCAGATCAATTTCCGGTACAAAGATCGGGATAACATCGAGGCGGCGCTCTATCGGCTGGATCCGGTGCTCAATCGAACGGTGTTGCTGGACGGCAACATCATCGGTCGCGATGTCCCCACGACCGATCATACGTTTGTCGCCTACTCGACCGGCGCGGTTGTCAACGTCTTTAATTTCGCACAGGTTTATTTCATCGCCCAGATTCCGATCTATCGCGATTTCAATGGCAATCTTCAGCAAACCATCAGTTATTTTGGAGGGGTCACCAAGACGTTTGTGACTCCTCCCTTGTTTTAGGGATCATGCACTCATTACACGGAGCACCCATCATGGAACACCAGGAACAAAACGACATGGGTGGGCGGAAAGAGATCTATTCGCATCAGTGGTTCAGTCGGTTGTCGATCTGGGGGGTGATGTTTTTTCTTGCAGCCTGTGGCGCGGGCGGCGACGATCCGGAACCGAACAGTCCCCTCACGACGCCGATGGCCTTCGTTGTCAATCAGGACGATACGACGTTGACCACGTTGCGCTTGGACGGAAAATTTTCTCCGGTCGTCGGCACCCTGTCGCTTGGTCCGGCTCAAGCCGATGCTATCGGCGGAGTCACGTTTTCCCTGGGCGAGTGGGTGTTCGTGACCCACACGGCCGGCGATCGGGTGGCGGCCATCGATCCAATCGGGGGGAGCCCTCCTATTCTTGAGGACTTCATCACGACAAACCCGGCTGATACGACGGGCCGTGTCCGCGTTGGGCGACGGCCGACGAAAATCTATCGAGATCCGGTTGATAAGGAAGTCCTCTGGACAACGAACGAAGGTGATGCGGACGGCATCGACCGCCTGGCCGGGTGCACCAGAGTGGATGGTGCCTTGGCAGACGGGGCCTCCGCATCAGTGCTGCACAATTCCCACCTCGGAGTAGGAGGGGGAGAAAGGCCGCGGGTGACTTCACGGGTGTGTTTGGCGGGAAAGGGAGGGCAGCAGGATATCGCCTTCACCCTGCCTCCATATAATCGTCTCGTTCTGATTTCAAGTAAGACCACGGGGCTGATCAACCAAGTACAGCCGGCCGGCGTTGCATGGGCAGAATTGTTCACGTCGCGCATCGATCTCTGCGACAGCGCACGAGAGACGGCACTCGGTTATCCATCGTGCGATAGCGATCCGCTAACGCCGAATCATTCGGCTCCTGATGGGCTCTGGTGGTCCCGAGTGACAGAGAAAGTGTACAGCTACCTATCAGGGTACGGCGCAATCGTTGAGAAGAATCCTGTTCTTTTCTTCCTGGGTGGTCGAGAAGTTTCTCTGGTGGCTACTCCACCAGGGCCGGGAGCCACGATCTCTCATCACGTCGGCATGGCTCCCGACGGCCGTGAGTTGCTGGTGATCATCGAGGATCGGTCCGACCCCAATCAGGTTGTGACACGATTTGCCACCATCGATGTGACGGTGCCCGAGACCACCCCCCTGACGCTTACAGAGTTGACCGCTCCAACGTTGCCGAATGTCCGTGTCGCGCAGTTTCAGTTTACGCCGGACGGGCGCCGGCTCTATCTCTTGGCATCCAACGATTCAACAGGGCTGAGCTCCACGCAAGCCGCCAATCAGCGGAAAGACTTGCTCGTCATTCTCGATCGCAACCCTCTTCAGGTAGCGCGAGAAGTCTCGTTGCCGCCGGCGACCAGTCATGCCATGGACCTTTGGATTACAGGACCGGATGGGTCCGGATCGGCCAAGGGCGTCGTCATCACCAATGCCACGCCGGGTGTGAATGGCACGGTGTCACTGATTGATCCAAACACAGGCGCAACGACGGCGACATTCTCGGTCGGCCGAAATCCCAAAATGGTCACGCTGTACTATGCCGGTCTTGCGAGAAGCGATAACCAGGCGGCGCCTCGATGGTAAGGGACTTTCTCCAGGGAAGGCCGGCGCCGTTGATCGCTGAAAAAAACCCGTGCAACCGGCGGCACCGGGAGCAGGGATCGGTAGCGTTTAGCCTGAAAATCCGTGAAGCTGACCCCACTATCGACCATGGCAAGCGGAATGATCACGAGAAAGACTGACGGTCGCCAAGCAGGAACGGGGCATGCGGATGGAAGAAGGGATATGAGTCGAGGGGGCGGTTTGCGTTGGATGAGACGGTGTCTGCGGAACGCTGGTGTTACGGCCGTCATCCTGGCGGCGATGGCTTGCATGCCGCTTCTTGCCGTTCCGGTTTTTGCCGATGAGGCGGAAAACTGGAAGGTGCTGCTCAACGCGGCGATTGCCGCACGCGAACAGGCTCGCTACCGAGAAGCGGAGGGGTTCTTGTTATTGGCCGGACGCGAGTTGGAACGGGTGGGGCCGAACGACGTGCGAGCGGCCGCGACACTGAACCAGTTGGGGCTGGTCTTTCAAGAACAAGGGCAGTACGACCGAGCGAAGCCGTACTATGAGCAGGCGTTGGAAATCTGGGAGCACACGCACGGATTGGATCACCCCGAGGCGGCTTCCACCCTCCACAATCTTGCGGAGATTTATCAGGAAGAAGGAGACTTCGAACGTGCCGAGCGGGCGTATGTCCGGTCCCTTCAGATCGGCGAGCGAAATCTCGGCTGTGGCCATCCCGATATGGCGATCGGATACAACAATCTGGCCGGCCTGTATCGGAAACAGGGACGGTTTGTCGAGGCGGAAGCGCTCTTTCATTTGGCGGCATCTATTCTCCAAGGAGCAGGGCAGGATGAATCCGGCAACCGGGCCCCGCTCCTGAATAACTTGGCCGCTCTGTACAAAGAGAAGGGCCTCTACGCTTATGCCGAACCGCTGTACGAAGAAGCCTTGACCTTGCGGCGGGCCCGTTTCGGTGATCTCCATCCGGCCGTTGCGATTTCGCTCAACAACATCGCTAATTTGTACCATGCCCAAGGACTGCCGGAACTGGCGGACCGATACTATCGCGAGGCATTGGTCGTCAGCGAGGCGACGTCGGGCTCGGAGGCTTCGCTCACGGGAAGAATTTTGGCCAATTGGGCCTGGCTCCTCCATGAGCGGGGATTCGTTGACGAGGCCAAGCTTCGGTACGAACGGGCGTTGGTCATCCAGCAGAAGACCATGGGCCGGGAGCATCCGTTGCTTGCGGTGACGTTGGATCGGTATGCGTCGTTGCTAAGAGACATGGGGCAGCGGCTGGAGGCCGGACTCATTGCGGGCCGGGCGGCGGCCATTCGCGCCCATTGATTCCCAGTGGATCAATGACCAGGGCGTTTGGCTGAAGAAGGCAAGCGGTCGGAAGAGAGGGAGGGGCTCTTATGGAGGCGGCTTTGAAGACGTGGCGATTCGGTTTCTGCCGAACAGTGCGTTTTCTGGCGGGCGTCGTGGCTCTTATGTGGCTGGGTGGCTGCGGCGGGGCTTGGACCGGTATCCCTGGCCTGGATACCCCCGATGGGCGAATCTTTGCCCAACGGTGTTCAGCCTGCCATCTCCAGCCGTTCGGTGATCACGGTGTCACACACGGGGTGCCGGATCCGAGATTCCGCACGTTCGACGAGTGGAAAAAAGAAGTCGCGCGCATGGAAGGCTTGATGCGCGAAAAGGGGCTCTCACCATTGACCGATCAGGATCGCGAAGCCATCTTCCGGTATTTAGCCCTTCATGCGAAACGGTGACGGGGAGATCCGGAAACTCATTGCCGGCGATCTTCCTATGCTGAAATGCCGATCGAGTGGCGGTTTTATGTGAGTGACCCATCAGAGAGCTTGGCGCAGAGAGCTTAGCGCTTTTCTGGCCCTTCCTTCCTTCTCCTACCGCTCTCACGAAAAATCTGTTGCATCGTGGGATTCCGTCGGCAGGCGTCGGTAGCGCGTCATGGCGAAACCTGCTAAGTAGCGCCGGTCGTAAACGAGGGAGGAATCGATGATGACCAGACGCTATCTTTTGATGGGGGTGCTCATCGCAGGAATCACGGGCGGCTGTGCGGACATGACGAGTGCGCCTCAGCCTTCAAGTCCCCGCCTTCTTAAGGACGGTGAAATCCCGTTCCCGACCGGGTATCAAAGCTGGCCCAAGTTCCTCTCATCCGTCCAGCGTCCCGATGTCAAACAGGTTCGTGAGCTGTTTGTCAATCAGGTGGGGAGCAAAACAGCGAGGGGGCAAGCGTTCCCATCCGGCACGGTCATGGTCATGGAGCTGCACAAGGTCAAATTGGAAGGGGAGGCACCTGTCACAGGGTCGGATGGTCGCCTGGCTAAAGACGGGTTGGCGAAGATCTTTGTGATGGCGAAAGGCGATGGCTGGGGCCAGGACGTGCATGACAGTTTCAAAACCGGCAATTGGGTCTTTGGCGCATTCAGCCCGGATGGAAAGCCGTTGGCAGAAGATTTTAACAATTGTCGGGCGTGCCACAAACCACTGGCTGACAAGGATTTCGTCCATCGCT
>JANDJG010000048.1:0-13129 GCA_024331085.1 Nitrospira sp.
CCGCCCTCTATCCTGCGTCAACGCCTCATTTGTACTTCGTCTCGAAGAACGACGGAACCCACTACTTCTCCACCACGCTCGTCCAGCATAACAAGGCGGTGGAACAGTATCAGAAACGGCCCTTCCGCCGAGGTACCCGTTCCGAGACATCGATGAGCAGAGGAAGGCAACTCTCCCATTCTTAACAGGTCTTCGCCATGCCGAATTGGAACCTGCCCGATTTGATCGACCACACGGTGCTGCGGCCCGACGCCACGAGGGGTGATGTGCTGCGAGTTTGTCGGGAAGCCATCGAATACAGCTTTTCAGTAATTTTTGTCCCGCCATCCTATCTTGCGGAGGCCGTGGCAGCCGTCGAGGGCCATTCCATTCGCGTCGGTGCTCCAGTCGGGTTTCCCCTCGGTGGTCATGCGACGAAAACAAAAGTCACCGAGGCGATTGAAGCGGTCGAACAGGGAGCCGTCGTGCTGGATATGGTCCTCAACATCAGTCGGTTGAAATCAGGGGACTATGATGCCGTCCGGCAAGACATCGCCGAAGTCGTGCGGGCGACTCCAAACTCAGAACATAAAGTGATACTTGAGACCTGTTATTTGACGGAACAGGAAAAAATAACGGCTTGTCGTCTGGTTATAGAGGCAGGTGCTGATTACGTGAAGACGTCGACTGGTTTTGGACTATCCGGCGCCACAGTCGATGATGTTCGGCTTCTGAAGACAGCCGTCGCCGGACAAGCCAAGGTCAAGGCATCCGGCGGCATCAGAGACTGGAAGACCGCACGAGCCATGTTGGAGGCAGGCGCCGATCGGATCGGGACCAGCGCGGGTGTTGCCATTGTCAACGAATGGAGGGCTGTACGGATTCCATGATCAATCGCGTGCTGCTGTTCGTCATTGATGGATTGGGCATCGGTCCTCTGCCGGATGCCGCAGAGCACGGCGACGCCGGTGCGAATACCCTTGCTCATTTGGCCGATATGGTCGGCGGGTTGAGTCTGCCAAATATGGAAACGTTGGGGTTGGGGCACATCGCCTCGATTCCAGGCGTACAGTCGACGACTCAGCCGCGGGGCTGTTTCGGTCGCCTGGGTTTTACGAGCCGGGGAACCGATTCGGTCGCCGGTCATTGGGAAATGAATGGAATTGTCGGTGCGGTTTCTCCGAGCTGTGCGGATGGAGTGCCTCGGCAGGTGGTGACCGCCGTCGAGCAAGCATTGGGCAGAAAAGTGATCGGCAAGGACGTGGCTTCTCTGGGGGCCATGTTGAAAGAATATGGCGCAGATCATTTCGCCTGCGGGGCGCCGATGCTGTGGACTGACGGCCGAAATACCTGCCATGTGGCCGCGCATGAGGCGGTGATGGCTCGCGAGGCTCTTTACCAAGGTTGTCGTGAAGCATGGAAAACGCTCAAACAGGCGGGGTTGTTCCTTCGAATCGTCGCCCAGCCGGTTGCCGGCGAGCCCGGACGGTTTCATGCCCATGGAAGCCGGAGGGATTTTGTCGCGGAACCGCCCGGCGTCACGATGCTGGACGTGTTGAATCGCTCCGGCCAGATCGTCATGGGTATAGGAAAAGTGGGTGATTTATTCGGCGGAAGAAGTTTGACAAAAACCTTTTCCGCCCCGTCCGCTCAGGAGGCCTTCGGGGAAACCGTCGACATGCTGAGCAAGGTCCCGCGCGGGCTCCTCTATGTCGGTTTGGATTTTTCGACCGATGAGGCGACTCAGACTGCCGAGGCGTTGGAAGATTTTGACCGCCGTCTGCCGGGTCTGTTTGATAAGTTGCGCGTTGGGGATCTGGTCGTCATCACCGGCGACCATGGGCGTGATTTGTCGAGACCATTGAAGAGGCCGACGCGCGAATATGTGCCGCTTCTTCTTCTCGGCCCCAAATTGCCCGCCGGGGTGGATTTGGGGACTCGTTCTACCGCCGCCGATCTCGGACAAACGGTGGCGGATGCATTCGGCGCTCAACGGCTGTCGATCGGAGACAGTTTTTGGGAAGCGATCAAACCTGGGTGAGCGGCCGAGCACAACAGGAGGGGACAGGGGAGCGGCGATGAAAATGTCGTATGAGGCCAAACTGCGAGATTTAGGGTTGACGTTGCCACCGCCTCCCACGCCGGTGGCGAACTATGTTCCAGCCGTCAGAGTGGGGGAGTTGCTGTTTCTCTCCGGGGTCCTTCCCATGCGGGACGGCAAGTTGTGCGTGACGGGAAAACTGGGCGAGACCCTGTCGGTCGAACAGGGAAAAGAAGCGGCCCAAACAGCCGCGCTGAACGCGCTGGCGATTGTGAAGGCCGAGATTGATTCGCTTGATCGGGTGGTCCGGGTCGTCAAGATGATCGGCTACGTCGCCTCGGCTTCGGGCTTCACTGATCAGCCGCAGGTGCTCAACGGGGCTTCGGATCTGTTGGTGGCGGTGTTCGGTGATGCGGGCCGCCATGCCCGCGTCGCGGTCGGCGCGGCGGAGCTTCCTCGTCAGGCTCCGGTCGAGATCGAGTTGATTTTTCAAGTCGCCTAGATGTGGACAGGTGCCCTCTCCGATTTTCGCAAGTTTCACATGTTCTGCTCGAATGTCTGAGCACCGGAGTGAGTGATCCACCTGCCCCGTCGCCTTGACTCCCTAAAAAATCGGTTGCTATAGTCCGATCGACCGAGCAGGGGCTGGCACGTTTTGGCTGTCAGTTTGATGTCAGTTCATGACCATCGACTGCGATTCAGAAAGGACGGTATGAAAACGGCGAGGATGTCGGCCTTGTGCGTGGTTCTACTGGGCGGTCTCACGTTGTCCGCTTATGGAGGATCCTCTCCGTTCGAGTTGTCCCTTCGAACCGTTCCGCCCGGTGCGACCGTTTCGGTGAGTGGGAAGGGATGGGGAACGTTTCGGTCGGCGACGACCAATCGGGTGGTGGTCGGCGGCGTTCCGGCGCTGATCCAACGATGGGAACCGGGCATGATCGAGTTTAAGGTTCCGTTCAAGGCCGAAAGCGGTCCCGTCGAGGTTTGGGTTGGCAAGAAGAAATTTTCGGTCGGAACGTTGACCGTGGCGATGCCGCAGATCGACACCGTCACGCCCACGGAGGCGGAACGGGGGGCGGTGCTTCAGATTACGGGTCGTCATTTTGGGGTGACCGCGGGATCACGTGATCCCAACACCATGTTCGGTGTGAACGATGTGGTCATCGGCGGCGTCGCCGTGCGCCCGAAACGATGGAAGGATGATCTCATCGAGGCGGAGATTCCCGCCAACGCGGAAACCGGCGATGTCGTCGTGCGGCTGGCCTCGTCCGATCCGCTGCCGGACGGCTCTTGCTGCGCTCCGGTGGAGCATGTCGTCAGCAACGCCGCGAGGATTTCTCTCATCCCGTCGGTGCGGGTCGATCCTGTGAGCGGTCCGGTCGGAACGAAGGTGGTGCTGTTCGGCGGTGGGTTCGGTGCCGAAAAGGGGCCGAACGACGCCGTGCTGATAGGAGAACAACCGCTTGTGGTGGCCCAGTGGAAAGACGATATCATTGTGGCGCACGTTCCCCTGGGTGCGGTGTCGGGCCCTGTCGTGCTGCGAAGTCAGGGGCGGACACGAGCGGTCGGGCAGTTTACCGTGCAGGAGCCGAAGGTCACAGGGATGAGTCCTCCCAGCGCGCCGATCGGGACGTTGTTGCGCATCGACGGGGAACATTTCGGGGTGTACAGCGAGAGCGGCGCGACTCCCTTTAACTTCATTGATTTCGACAAGGGAGACAACCGCGTTGAAATCGGAGGTGTCCCGGCGGTGATCTATCGCTGGATCGATGACCGGATCGACGTCTGGGTGCCCTTCAGCGCCAAGAGCGGAAAAGTGGTGGTCTATCGAAGCGCGACTAAGCCGCTGCCGGACGGCCGGTGCTGCGCCGAGCGGGGAACCGTCGCGATCGAGGCCGGGACCTTCACGGTTGTCACTCCCGTCGTGGAGTCGTATGAACCGAAATCCGCGGGGCTGGACGAGACGGTGACGATCAGGGGCAGAGGGTTCGGCACGTTTCTCAAGACCGCCGAGCATGCGGATTTACGATTGAATGAAAAGGCCTACAAGCGGCGCACGGACATTGAAATCAACGAACCGGACGATCCCTCCACGGTGGTCAGCAACGTCTCGCGAACGGAGGTCTTGTTCAATGGGGCGGCCGCGCTGGTCCAGTCCTGGACCGATTCAGAGATCGTGGTGAAAGTCCCTCGTCGCAATCTCTATGGGATCGGAAAGAAGGGAGCGTTCTTCGACGACTTGGCGACCGGTCCGTTAGTCGTCCGCAGAGGATCATGGGATCTCCTTCCCGATGGGAACTGTTGCACGCCCAAAAAATGGCTCACCGTTGAAGCGGGCCCGTTCACCATTGAGGCCAGAAACCTCCCCGATAGCGGGTATTGGGACACTAACCGCCCCGACGCCAATACGAATCAATGATGATCGGTTGGGAAGAGCGTATGAGGCGGGGCAAGGTTTGGCGGCAGGGCTCCTTCGCGATGATTCCGTGCGCCGTCGTGCTCTGGTTCGTTTCGGCATCGGCGGAAGTTCCCTCTCTGCTTGTGCAGACTCAAAAGAGCAATACGGGCGCGGATCTGATGAGCGTTCAGTTTCTCACTCCGCAGACCGGATGGGCTGCCGGGTCCGGAGGGACCATTCTCAAGACGACGGATGGCGGAAAAACGTGGCGAAAGGTCGCCAGTGGAACGTCCAATCTCTTGACCTCGATTTTTTTTGCCGATCAACAGAGAGGTTGGGTGACCGGCGCGGGCGGGACGTTACGGCGGACCGTTGACGGCGGTCAAACCTGGTCACAGATGCCGCTCGACGTCGCGCAGCCCCTGTATCGTCTTTCGTTTGCGTCCTCCACGGCCGGTTGGGTCGTCGGCGGCGACGGAACGATTTTGCATACGACCGATGGGGGAAATCATTGGGTGGAGCAACAAAGCGGCACACATGCCACGCTCTATGCCACGCATTTCGTCGACGAACGTCATGGCGTGGTCGTCGGCGCCTTGGGAACGATCTTGACGACGGAAGATGGAGGAGCGACGTGGGTCGCCAGGGAGGCTCAGGGGGCCGTCACCTTCTTCGACGTCTTTTTCACGGACCGCTCAAACGGATGGGCAGTCGGAAACGCCGGCGCTCTTTTTCAAACGTCCGACGGCGGCCGTGAGTGGAGCGACCGTTCACTGCCCTGTGGAAAGTCTTGCACGAAGCTCGTTGATTTATTACAGGTCAGGTTCACCGGTCCGCAGGTCGGATGGATTGTCGGCGATCGAGGCGCATTGTACCGCACGACCGACGCAGGGTTCACCTGGGTGCCTGAAACGGCGATTGCACCCGTCTCGTTGTTCGGTCTGAGTTTTGTGGGGGAGAGGCGGGGTTGGGCAGTTGGAGCAAAAGGGGCCATCGTCCATCTGCAACCTGCCCGATAATCGTCCTTGTCCACTCTCTTTGGCAAGTGTCGGGTGACCGATGATCATACGGAGTCCAAGTCGCGCCGAGTCGAAGGGGCTGACCCTGATCAAAGCGGAGGGATAAAGCGTGGCTAGAACAAGACAAGGTGTATTGGCCGTTCTCTTTGTCGTGTCGCTCGCCGTTCCGGTGTGGGCCGGAGAGCCGGAGTCGTTTGACCCGGATGAGCCGTTTCAGCAGGCGTTTTCGTCGAATCTGCTTCGCTCACTGCTCAACAAGACGCTGGATCAGTTGGAGGATTATGTGGAAATGTCCGGCCATCTCGCGCCTGATGGCGAGGCCGGAGATCGTCGCGGTCGTCTGCGATTCAAAATTTACCCGGAGGGCAAGTCGAAGTCCCGTCAGCATTTCGAGGCCGAAGGTCGGTTCCGGTTGACCCCCAATGACACTGTTCGTGACTTTTCCTTCTACTTTAAGAATCCTGATAAACAGACAACAAGCCCCGCTCCACTATCCGAGGATGTGCTATAAGAAATCGGCTGCTGGCAACGAGCCTGGATACTTGGTCGCTCTGGTATTGGCATGCATCCGAAGCCTATTCGGATGATGGTCGGTTTCTCCCCTGATAGAGGATTTGTTCATCCCAAGTTGCCAAGACGGGATTGAAGAATGCTGATCGCGGCGAGGGCGGCGGTTTCGGCCCGCAAAATGGACGAGCCGAGAGTGATAGGCTTGCATCCGGCCTGCTCGGCTATCTGTGTCTCTTCTTTGGTCCAGCCTCCTTCCGGTCCTATGAGCAGCAGAATTGTGGCGTTCGCGCCGGAGGGGAGGGGGATATCGCCGAGGCCGGCGCCGTCGCATCGTTCGGCGAGGAAGAGCGAAACCATCGCGGGTTCTGGAACCGAGCAAATTTCTTGTAGAGATTGTGGCCGGGCGATGGTCGGGACGACCCACTGCTCGGATTGCTGGGCCGCCTCCAGGGCGATACGGCGCCAGCGGGCCGACTGAGCTGCAAGACGGTCCGGTCTCAAATGAACGACGCTGCGGGCGGCTTCGAGAGGAACGATCGTCCTGACGCCGAGCTCCGTCGCTTTCTGGATGACCCAATCCATTTTCTCTCCCTTGAGCAAGGCTTGCGCGAGGACCAGGGCAGGGGTCCGTCGAGGCGGCTGAGTCTGAGCTTCGATAATCCGCCCGCTCATCATGTTTTTGGTTATCGCCGTGATTTCGGCCCGATATCGATGGCCTGCTCCGTCGCTTACGCAGACAGTCTCGCCGACGGCGATTCGCAAACTGTCTCTCAGATGAATCAACAGATCGCCGCTGATCGTGATGGCCGTCGGCGCGATATGGTCCGGTGGAACGAAGAAGACCGGCATGTGGAAGGCAGATGGAACAAGGAGATGGAGTTAGGAAACAAATCGCCTATTCGAAGAACGTCTTCATTTTGTCGAAAAAGCCGTCACCGTTGTCCTCCAATGACATGCCGCTTTCCTTGGCGAATTCCATCAGCAATTCTTTTTGCTTCGCCGTTAACTTCGTGGGAATTTGCACTTTGATGGTGTAAAGCTGGTCGCCCACGCTTCCGCCCTTGAGGCTCGGGACGCCAAGCCCTTTGATGCGAAGAACTTTATCATGCTGGGTGCCAGGAGGAATCTTGAGAATCGTCGAGCCCTTTAGGGTCGGAACTTCAATTTTGCCACCGAGGATTGCCGTGATAAAGCTGATGGGCACATCGCACGTGATGTCCAACCCCTTTCGTTGAAAGACCGGATGGGGCTTGACCGTGATCGCGACGTACAAATCTCCAGGAGGCCCGGAATGGATTCCGTGTTCACCCTCGTTGGATAGCCGGAGCCTCATGCCGGATTCGATGCCGGCCGGAATATTGACGACGATGGTCCGTTCTTTGTAGACGCGCTGCCGGCCTTGGCAGGTTGGGCAAGGATCGGTGACGACACGACCGGCGCCTTCGCATTGACCGCAGGGGCGGCTGACGCTGAAGAAGCCCTGTTGAAAGCGCAACTGTCCCGTTCCTTTGCAGGAGGGACAGGTCTTAATGGCCGCCGCCGACTTGGCTCCGCTGCCTCTACAGTCGGGGCAGGTTTCCCATCGGGGAATTTTGAGCTTGGCCTCTTTTCCGTAAACCGCCTCTTCAAACGAAATTTCCAGATTATACTGAAGATCGCTCCCTCGTTCCGGGCGAGAACCGCCGCGAGGTTGGCCGAAGAAATCTTCGAAGATGTCGCTGAAGACGTCTCCAAACCCTCCGCGGCCGAAATCAAAGCCTTCGAATCCTCCCGGCCCTTGTTGCGCGCCGGCGTGACCGAACATATCGTAGCGACGCCGTTTGTCTTGGTCGCTGAGCACCTCATAGGCTTCATTGATTTCTTTGAACTTTTCTTCCGCCGCTTTTTTCTGGTGCTCGCCGCTTTGGAGGTCGGGATGGTGTTGGCGGGCGAGGCGCCGGTACGCTTTTTTGACCTCTTCGTCGGAGGCGTTTCTATCGACGCCGAGGATTTCGTAGTAATCGCGTCTGCTCACGGGTGCCATTGCTCAGATTGCGAAGAAAGATCTACGAGCGAGGAGTTCGTCTTTTCGACGATTCGACGCCGTTTTATCACGTAAGTTCATCACGACTTCTTGTCTTTGTCCACTTCTTCGAATTCCGCGTCCACCACCTTGTCGTCGGATTTGGACTGGCTCGATCCATCACCGGTCGGACCGGCGCTTTGCGGACCGGCCGAAGCGGTTGCCGAGGCCGCTTTCTTGTACATTTCCTCGGCCAGTTTGTGCGAGGCGGTCATGAGCGTTTGCGTCGCCGATTCAATGGCGGCGGCGTCCGTCCCTTCCAACGCTTTCTTTACCGCCGCGATGGCGTCTTGAATCTTGGCTTTTTCTTCGCTTGAGATTTTGTCCCCGTGTTCCGCGACGTTTTTTTCCGTTTGGTAGATGAGATTGTCGGCTTGGTTTTTGGCTTCGGCGAGTTTGCGCCGCTTCTTGTCCTCTTCGGTGTGCGCTTGCGCCTCCTTGACGAGCCGTTCCACTTCGTCTTTGCTGAGCCCGCTCGAGGCGGTGATTCTGATGGATTGCTCTTTCTGGGTGGCCAGATCTTTGGCCGTCACATGGACGATGCCGTTGGCGTCGATATCGAAGGAGACATCGATTTGCGGCATGCCCCGCGGGGCCGGAGGAATACCGACCAGGTCGAACTGGCCCAGCAGTTTGTTGTCATTGGCCATTTCGCGTTCTCCTTGAAAGACGCGAATGGTGACGGCGGTCTGGTTGTCCGCGGCGGTCGAAAAGATCTGGCTTTTCTTCGTGGGAATAGTCGTGTTGCGCTCGATGAGTTTGGTGAACACCCCGCCCAAGGTCTCGATGCCCAACGACAGCGGTGTGACGTCCAACAGGAGCACGTCTTTGACTTCTCCTTTGAGCACGCCTCCCTGAATGGCGGCGCCCACGGCGACCACCTCGTCCGGATTGACGCCGCGGTGCGGTTCCTTGCCGAAAAACTCTTTGACGACCTGAATGACTTTCGGCATGCGCGTCATGCCGCCGACCAAGACCACTTCGTTGATGTCCCGAGCGGAAACCCCGGCGTCCGCCAGGGCTTTTCGGCAGGGTTCGATGGTACGTTGAATCAGATCGTCGACCAACTGTTCGAGCTTGGCGCGGGTCAGCTTGACGACCATGTGCTTCGGACCGCTGGCGTCGGCGGTGATAAAGGGAAGGTTGATTTCCGTTTCCTGGGAAGACGACAGCTCGATTTTGGCCCGTTCGGCCGCTTCCTTGAGCCGTTGGAGCGCCATCCGATCCTTGCGCAGGTCGATACCCTGGTCCTTTTTGAATTCGTCGACCAGCCAATCCATGACCCGAAGATCGAAATCGTCGCCGCCCAGATATGTGTCGCCATTGGTGGACTTCACCTCGAAGACGCCTTCGCCGATCTCCAAGATGGAGATATCGAACGTGCCGCCGCCAAGATCGTACACGGCGATGCGCTCGTCTTTTTTCTTGTCAAGACCGTAGGCAAGGGACGCGGCCGTCGGTTCGTTGATGATACGCAGGACGTTCAACCCCGCGATTTGTCCCGCGTCTTTCGTGGCCTGCCGCTGGCTGTCGTCGAAGTACGCCGGCACGGTGATGACCGCTTCGGTGATTTTTTCGCCAAGGTAATCTTCGGCGGTCTGCCGCATCTTTTGCAGAATCATGGCGGAAACTTCCGGAGGGCTGTACCGTTTGCCTCGCAATTCCACGTGGGCGTCGCCGTTGTCGGCTTCGACGACCTTATAGGGCAACCGTTTGATCGCTTCCTGGACCTCGCGGCTCCTGAATTTTCGGCCCATCAATCGTTTGACCGAGAAGATGGTGTTTTCCGGATTGGTGATCGCCTGCCGCTTGGCGATTTGGCCGACCAACCGTTCGCCTTTATCGGTGATGGCGACGACGGAAGGAGTGGTGCGGCTTCCTTCGGCGTTGGCGATGACGACGGGGTCTCCGCCGCTCATGATGGCAACGCAAGAGTTGGTGGTCCCGAGGTCGATGCCGATGACTTTACCCATGGATGGCTCCTTCCTTCCCGATTTCGAGATTCGAGATGATTGATTCGCTAGTGGATGGTTGAATGTTGTTCATCGGTCTTGGCCGGCCCCGCCGACACGCTGACCATCGCCGCGCGAAGGATGCGGTCGTGCAGGCGATACCCTTTTTGAAATTCATCGATGACGTGATCTTGCGGCACTGAATCGGACGGCACGTGTGAGACGGCTTGGTGCGCGGCCGGATCGAACGCCTGTCCCGCCGCTTCGATCGCCTGCACGCCGAACTTGGCCAAGGTGCCGACCAATTGCTTCAAAGTCAATTCCACGCCTTGAACCAAGGCGTCGTGGCCGGCGGTCTTGTTGTCGCGCGCGGCTTTGATGGCTCGTTCCATATTATCGACGGTGGACAAGAGCTCTTTCAGCAACTGTTCGTTGCCGAATTTGATCTGCTCCCGTTGCTCCCGTTGGGCGACTCGCTTGTAATTGTCAAACTCGGCGGCCAATCGAAGATATTTGTCGTGCAGTGCCTTGCACTCTTCCGTTTTTGCCTCCAGGGTTTTCTCTATTTCCACTAATCGAGAATCGGCCGAGACCGCCTCCGAGGTGTCTGAGTTCCCGTTTTCACGATGTTCTAAGTCACTGATTCTTTTTGAATTTGAATCGTCCTGTTCGACACCCACGGCATCCCCCTTTGATTGTCAACCAGATATCCATAGAGGATCAGAAGTCAACAGGACGATCGGGAAAAATGAGCAAAGGGGAAAAACCGGTCAGTCTGAGGAGGGGAGAGGAAGACCTCTGGCGCGTCGATAGAGCAGCGCCAGCCCTTCCAGGGTCAAAAGAGGTTCGATGGTCTGAATGGTGCTGGTTTCCGGAGCGACAATGGAGGCCAATCCCCCCGTCGCGACGACGTAAGAGGTTCGGCCCATTTCTTGTTCCATGCGCCTGACAAGAGCGTCGACCAGTCCGGCGTAACCGAACAGAAGACCGGATTGAATACTGCCGGCGGTATCCGTTCCGATGACGGTTTTGGGTCGCAGCAGCTCGACCTTGCTCAATTTCGCGGCTCGGGCGAAGAGCGCCTCCGCTGCAATGCCAAGGCCCGGTGCGATGGCGCCGCCCAGGTAGTCTCCGGATCGGGTTACGGCGCAAAAGGTCGTGGCCGTGCCGAAATCGACGATGATGAGGTCTCGTTGAAACTTGTGGTGAGCCGCCGCCGCGTTGACGAGACGATCGCTGCCTATTTCTTTGGGGTTGGCGTATTTGAGCGTCAGTCCCGTATCCATGTCCGAAGACACGACCAACGGCGTACAGGCAAAATATGTTTCCACCATCGAGACAAACGTTTCCGTGAGGGACGGAACCACGCTGGAGATGATCGCGCCGGTGATCCGTTTCGGAGGCCACCATTTCCGCTCAAGTAAGTTGGCGCAGAGGACTCCGTATTCATCGGCGGTCGCCTTCGGATTGGTGGCCAACCGCCAATGGGCTTGGATGGTCCCCCCTTCGAATACGCCCCAGACAATGTTTGTGTTGCCGATGTCGATCGCCGCCAGCATGGAATCCATGGACTCTATTGTACCGGGTGGGATGCCTGTTCTCTACTCCGGAGAATCAGCGTTTCGGTGCATGGATGTCATGAATCAAAAAAGGAGAGAGGCTCTCGTCTCTTTCTTGACTTGAAGCCGGGCGTGCGCGTAGGATGCGAGCCGTGAGCGGGCGTAGCTCAGTGGTAGAGTCCTAGCTTCCCAAGCTAGTTGTCGTGGGTTCAAATCCCATCGCCCGCTCCAATCCTTTCCTTTCTTGCCTCCTCGTCCGTATCAAGTTCCTTGCAAATAGTCATAAAGAAATCATCCCTGTGCCGAGCAAGGGGACGAGGAAATGGAAGAAAAAGAAGCTCACACCGCCTTTTTCACGAGACCTGAGCGCAGGCAGCGGGTGCAGACGCGAATGCGTTTATGGGTGCCGTCGATCACGGCACGAACTGTTTGAAGATTGGGATTGAAGACACGCCGGGTTTTGTTATTGGCGTGGCTGACATTGTTTCCGGACTGCGGTTTTTTCTGACAGAGTTCACATTGAAAGGCCACGATCTTACTCCTTCGGGAAAAGGCTATTACACTAAGCCGGGCCAATCTAGCACAGGCTGGTCAAGGCTGACAAGTCGGCGAGCGGATCGTCCGGGGGTCTGAACATTGTTCGAGCACGTCGCCTCGGCCTTGACAAGCTTTGACGGGCTCTCCTATTGTGCTGCCTCACATAGCCTCTGGTTAAGGGAAGAGGGTGCGAATCCCTCGCGGTCCCGCCGCTGTAAATGGGAACGAAACTCGCGGTTGCCACTGGTGCTTGGTCCGTTGCCTGCCGCTGTTGAAAGCGGAGGCGGTGGCGGAAACGGCGCCGGGAAGGTGCGGGGAGTAGGGTGAACCATGAGCCAGAAGACCTGGCTGGAGGAGTGACCGATGTTCCTTCGAGGGTTGGGGAACTGGTGAAGATGAACAGGCGGGGACAATCCTCAAGGTCTTGTGAAAAGGCCTTGAGGATTTTTTATGTCGGCATGTCATGGCCGAAGCCGAATCCTTTGCGGTTCCGGTTTTGGGGAACGATAGGCCTGTCGATTGTTTTCGCTCTGAACCTGGAGGAGACAAGCTTTGCCGACGCACAGGGAGAGTTGCCCGTTATGAAGCGACGCCCGCAAGGAATTTTAACCGGGATGCCATTTATGACGCACGTCTCGTCACGATCCTTCGTTGACGATGCGGGTAGGAAGCTTCACCTTGCCTCTTCTCCCCGCCGGATTGTTTCGTTGGCCCCCAGCATCACGGAAATGTTATTTGCGATCGGAGCCGGAGACCTGGTGGTGGGGGTCACGCCCTTTTGCGATTTTCCGCCCGAAGCTGCGCGCAAACCCAAGGTCGGCTACGGCAGTCCCAACGTGGAATCGCTCGTCGCCCTGCAGCCGGATTTGGTTCTGGCTCCGCAGGAATTTGTGAAGCCCGATCTCGTTGCCACGCTCGACCGTCTCCACATTCCCATTTTCTTCCTGGCCGGTCGGACCGTGGATGGCGTGCTCGCGCAGATTCAAACCCTCGGGCGGATGGTCAATCGGGAGGCCGAGGCCGCCGCGCTGGTGATGGAGTTGCGCCGACGGATCACCGCCGTCAAGCAGCG
>JANDJG010000048.1:13229-19855 GCA_024331085.1 Nitrospira sp.
TCCTGCGGGCTTGGTGGAGATTGGTAGTCGGCGGCGACGTAGACGAGTCCCTTGGTCCGGTGGGGGTCATTCTGTTTCAGGTGCGGTTGCCTCGGGTTCTGATGGGTTTCCTTGTCGGCTGCACCTTGGCGGCGGTGGGAGCCACCTTACAGGCCTTGCTGCGCAATCCATTGGCCGATCCCTACGTGCTCGGGATCTCCAGTGGGGCGGCGTTGGGCATTACACTGGCGACCTTGCTGGCCGGTTCGTCGCTCCTGGTGCAAACACCGGTGGCGCCGGTCTGGGGCTTCGCTGGAGGACTCATCGCGTTGGTGGTGATCTATCGGATGGCCCAGTCCCATGGACGATTGCCGGTCCATGGCCTGTTGCTCGCGGGAGTGGTGCTCAATGCCGTGCTCACGGCCTTCATGATGTTCATCACGTCGATCATGGATCCGGTCCGTTCTGCCGGGCTGATCGCTTGGCTGATGGGGTCGGTGACCGTTCGGGAATGGGTCGGGTTGCTCGGTATTGCCGCCTATGTCGCGATCGGAACGGCATGGCTGTGGTCGCACGCTCCGGTCCTGAACCTGCTGACGCAGGGAGAGGAAACGGCGAGGTCGTTGGGAATCGATGTCGAACAGGCCAAGAAACGCCTCTACGTCGTGACGGCCTTGCTGGTGGGGGCGGTCGTCTCGGTGAGCGGTATGATCGGGTTTGTGGGGATGGTGGTGCCTCACATAGTTCGGATGGCTTTCGGAGCGGACCATCGACTGTTGCTGCCGGCTGCGGCTCTGGTCGGTGGCATCTTTTTGGTGATTTCCGACACGGTGGCGCGCACGATCTTGGCTCCTTCTGAGATTCCCGTCGGGGTGGTGACGGCATTGGCCGGCGGCCCGGTTTTCCTCTATTTCCTGCTGGCACAAAAAAGCCGGATGGTCTGATGGGGATGACACAGATGCCGATTGCCCGCGAGTTGGAACGGACGACGGAACAAGCTGCCGACCAGCCGGCAGAAGAACCGGCGATTGCCGTCGAGCGCGTCTCATTTCGGTACGACCGGGTCTCTCCTAATCGGCCGTGGACGGTGGAAGATGTCTCCTTCCGCATTGGGTTCGGCGAGATTCTAGGCATCGTCGGCCCCAATGGATCGGGCAAGTCGTCACTGCTCAAATTAATGGCCGGTCTGTTGCGTCCTGCTTCCGGCGCCGTGTACGTGAAAGGACGGGCGGTCGCTACCATGACGCCCCTTGAGGTCGCCAGGATTCTTGCGGTTGTGCCGCAGGAACAGCCTTCGCTGTTTCCCTTCTCGGTAGCGGAGACCGTGTCGATGGGGCGGTTCCCCCATCGGAAGATGGGTTGGTGGAATGTGGGGGTGGGAGCGGAGACGGAAGCCGATCTCGTCGCTATTCATCAGGCCCTGGTGGAGACCGACATGGTGGCATTGGCGGATCGGCTGGTCTCGGATCTTTCTGGCGGAGAGCGGCAACGGGTCTTGATCGCGAGGGCCCTGGCCCAGGAGCCGCGCATCCTGCTGCTCGATGAACCCACGGCCTTTCTCGACCTCGGCCATCAAATCGACATGTGTTCGCTGGTGCGCCGGTTGGCCGGGGAACGGCATCTGACGGTGGTGCTGGTCACGCATGATCTCAACGTGGCAAGCCTGCTTTGCGACCGGGTCGTGATGATGAGAGAGGGGACCGTTCGGGCGATCGGAACGCCGGCGGAGATCATTCGGCAGGACATCCTGCACGGTGTTTATGGGTGTGACGTGATGATCGATCGGCATCCGCAGACAGGGAGGCCGCGCGTCACCTTACCGATTCAGGCTACACAGGATGAGCATCGCATAAGAGCCGGCACATGAAAGTGGGAACGATCGCGCTCCTGCACCTTGACATCGTTCCCGGCGCCGTTGCTCGTAATCAGGCGATGGTGGTGGAAGGCGTCACCAGGGCGGCCTCATCCGGCGCCCGGTGGATTGTGACGCCGGAATTGGTGTTCTGCGGCCTCCAGTTTCCCCCGCTCATTGGGACCGACTGGATCAAGCCGCAACCGGATGTGTGGATGGCACGGTTCTGCCGACTGGTTAGAACACTGGGGGTGACGGTCTTTCTCGCCTGTCCGGAACGGGAAGGGAGCCGACTCTACAATTCAGCGTTTGTGATCGGTCCCCGCGGTGACATCCTGGGCAAACATCAAAAGATCAATACCAAGAGCGATTCACTGTCCTGGTCCAGCCCGGGGGACAGGGCACAACCGGTTCGATGTGATGGGATCACCGTCGGACTCTTGGTGTGCGCCGATGCGTTTACGCCTGGTATCGCCGGTTCGTTGAAACGAAGCGGCGCGCAACTGCTTCTCTCGCCCTCTTCGTGGGGTCCTGGGCTTCATGGACCCAACGGTGAATGGGAGGATCGTTCCAGAGAAACCGGGTTGCCGCTAATCGTTTGCAATCGAACCGGGATCGAGCGCTCGCTGGATTTTCGAAACGCCCAAAGCCTGGTGGTGAAAAACGGAGAACGGTTGTTTGTCCATTCATCGGAACGAGCGGCCGTTCTGCTATTCGACTGGGATTTCGACGCCATGGCTCCGACGAGAGAAACGTTCGAAGTGATGCCGTTGCGGAACTGACGTAAGACCAAAGGCCGGCGGGAAGGGTTCCATCCCCTCTTCCCGTCGGATCGTTGCAAAGGGATGTCGTCTCGTTTTCGGAAAGGGGAGTCAACCGATCATCCGTCAGCGCCGGGGAAGATGGTGCAAAGCCATCACGGTGCCGCCACTGTAAGCGGGGAGCGACGCTGCACGATGCCACTGTGCGTGTCCGCGCATGGGAAGGCGCAGAGGAGCGACGAGCCGCGAGTCAGGAGACCCGTCTGACGGACCAAACTCAACCCTCTTCGAGCCAAAGGGAGGTTGCCATGATTCGTGTCCGTTCATGCCTGGCGCGTGGTCTGCTTGGTGCATTGTTCGTAACGTCTGTTTTTCTTCCTTCAGTGCATGCGCAGGATGTGGCGATGGCGAGCCGGTCGGAGACGCTGGAAGCTCCCGGCGTCGTCGTGAGCGCCACGAAAACAGAGGTGCCCGCGACGCAGCTCACCAGCGCCGTCGAGGTCATCAGCGGTGAGGAGTTGGAACAAAGGGGTATCAAAACCGTCATCGATGGCTTGCGCTTGGCGCAGGGCGTCTTCGCCACGTCGAGCGGCGGTCCTGGAACCGAGGCCACGGTGAAAATGCGAGGGGCCTTCGCTCGGCATACGTTGGTGTTAATCGACGGGGTGATCGTCAACAGTCCCACGACCGGCGCCTATGACTTTTCGAGCTTGACGGTGGACAACATCGATCGGATCGAAATCCTGCGCGGCGCGCAGGGGATGCTGTACGGCTCGGATGCCATCGGCGGGGTGATCAACATCTATACGAAGAAAGGAACCGGCAAACCGAATATCGGCGCCTTTTTCGAGTATGGCTCGTTCGCGACGTTTCGGGAGGGAGGTCATCTGTCTGGCGCAAAGGGGCCTTTTGATTTTTCCATGTCGGTCTCGCGGTGGGATACCAGCAGCTTTTCAGCGATCAACTACCGGCGGGGAGCCTTCGAAAACGACGGGTTCCACAACATTCAGGTATCAGCCAAGATTGGCGCGGAGTTGCCAAAGGACGGCCGTCTTGAGTTCAACATGCGTTGGTATGATTCAAGGCTCAGTTTCGACGGCTTCGCCGACAGCGGTGCTCCAGCCGATGTCTTTGGCGCGCGATCGACGAATCGGAATCTTATCCTCAATGGCACGTGGCGCCAGCCGCTTACATCATGGTGGACCACCATCTTGACCCTGTCGCAGTCGAACCAGCGGCTCAAGAGCGACAGCGGCAGTGTGGGATTCAATCTCAATACGAGGCAGTTCATCACGGCCAGCCCGACGTCGTGCTTCCCCAATTTCGATGCCTGTTTTACTCCCTTTTCCAGCGATTTGGAGGTTTTAAATCGCCGATTGGAGTGGCAAAACGATGTGCAGATCGGCAAGTGGGTGCTCCTCACTGCCGGTTATCAATTGCGCAGGGATGAAGGTGATGCTCCCAGCTTCTATGGCGCGGCGGAACCGGCTCGGATCATTTCGTCCAACGCCGGATTCGCCCAAGCGCAGGTCAACCTATGGGATCGATTGTTTTTCACGGCGGGCGGGCGGCATGACAGTTACAACCGGTTTGAAGACGCCACCACCTACCGGGTCACCGGCGGCTATCACCTCAAAGAAACCGGCACCAGGTTTCGAGGCAGCTATGGTACCGGTTTCAAGGCGCCGACATTAAACGATCTGTTCTTCCAAGGATTTGGCAATCCCGACCTCAAGCCGGAAAAAAGCCTGGGGCTGGACGCGGCGGTGGAACAGAGCCTCTTCAATGATCGGCTGCACCTAAGCGCGGGATACTTTTGGAATCGGTTTCAGAACTTGATTCAATTCGCCTCCGGCGGTCCACTCTGCCCGCCCGGTTCGTTCGGGTTCTGTCCGATTAACATCGCCGATGCAAAGACGCAAGGATGGGAGTTTGCATTTCGCCTGACACTCTTCAAAGGATTGGAGGTGCGGGGACAATACACCTATACCTTGACTCGTGCGTTTGACAGTCCCACCCTGGGGTTGGGAGGCGATAAACGACTTCCCCGCTGGCCGGTCGATCAGGGAACGGTCGGATTCTCCTATTCGCCGATCGAGGCCTTGCGACTTGATATCGACTATCGGTTCGTGGGCAATCGCCATGACAATCTAAGCAATACCTCTGCTCGGGCTCTCGGCACGTTTAATGTGGTCAATCTGGCGGCCTCCTACAACGTGACGAAGAACTGGCAGGCCTACGTGAGGGTTGACAACCTCTTTAACGAAAAATACGAGGAAATTTTTCCTTTTGGGACGCCGATCCGTTCTATTTATGGCGGGGTGCGGATGAATTATGACCTGCCGCTGTAAATCGTCTGACACCCCATGAAGCGAGATCGCGCGAGCAGGCGCTGAGGTTGGCCGGGCGCCTGTCGGTCATTGAGAATGAGGCAGTGACCGGCGGTCCAGCCCCTTGTTGTTGTGTGAGCTGAGACGGCAAAGGAGACTTGTCCGAGGCAGAGGTATGAGGGGACCGGTTGAGAAAGTCTGCGAACACTGTGGCGAGCCGTTTCAATGCCAGGGCTATCGCTGTTGGTGCGAAACCGTGCGTATTACCGACTCCCAGATGGATTGGATCGCGGCCCGGTATCAGGATTGTCTCTGCCCGAGTTGTTTGGGGAGGGTGGCAGCCGGCCAACTCGGACCAGCCAGCGTGGCGTCACTCCGGACGGAGGAGGCTTGTGGCGACTCCGAAGGCTCTTAGGAACGGCACATTCTCACATCGTGAACGTGTAGCTGTTTATCGAGCGATCTTTGAGCGCCGCGATGTGCGGCGAAATTTTCTCTCTACTCCCATTGAAGAAGAGGTGCTCGCACGGCTCTTGACGGCGGCCCACCATGCCGGTTCGGTAGGGTTCATGCAGCCGTGGGATTTTGTGGTGATCCGGGATCCGTCAACGAAACGAGCAGTCAAAGCATTGTTTGAGAAGGCCAATGTTGCGGCAGGTGCTGTGTATAGGGGGGCGAAAGGGGATCTCTATCGACGACTGAAGCTTGAAGGGATTGAAGAAGCGCCTGTCAATCTCTGTGTGACCTGTAGCAGGCGTCGCGGAGGACCCCATGTATTGGGGCGAGCGACCGTGCGAGCGACGGATCTCTACAGCACTTGTTGCGCCATTCAGAATCTCTGGCTTGCCGCGAGAGCGGAAGGAATCGGAGTGGGCTGGGTCAGTATTCTCGACTATGAGGCCTTAAAACAGGTGCTTGGGGTCCCCAAGACGGTCACCGTGGTGGCCTATCTTTGCCTCGGATATGTATCGCAGTTCGAGACACGGCCGGACCTAGAACAAGTCGGGTGGCGGAAGAGGATTCCCGTGGAACGGCTCATTCACTACGAAACGTGGGGCAATCGACTGTGTGCCAGAGGAGGCCGTAACCATAAGGGGCCGTAGGAGGAGTGATGATGCGAATCACCAAAGTCTATACAAAAACCGGTGACAAGGGAAAAACCAGACTGGCCGGAGGCCAAGAGGTGTGGAAAGACAGTGTGAGGGTCGAGGCCTACGGCTCGATCGACGAAGTGAATGCGGTGATCGGGGTGGTCCGCGCCTTAAATGCCGAGGTGGTGGTCAATCCTTCCGCCAAGGAACGACTGGAAGCCGAACTGCGCTGGATCCAGAACAAACTGTTCGACGTCGGGAGTCTCTTGGCCACTGCGCCGGGACAGACCTTCAAAAATATGCCACAGGTGACGGAACGGGATGTCGAGCGGCTCGAACAGGTGATCGATCGATGCCAAGAAGATCTGGCGCCGCTCAAAGAGTTCATCCTGCCAGGGGGCGGCAAGGTGTCTGCCTTTCTCCATCAGGCCAGGACCGTTTGCCGCCGCGCCGAACGGGTCTGTGTGGCTCTCTCAAAAGTCGAACCGGTCGATCCGACTCTCATCATATTCATCAATCGGCTGAGCGATACGTTGTTTGTGCTCGCTCGCTGGGTCTCCACGATGCAGGGGGAGCCGGAATTTTTGTGGGAGCGCCATGCGAGCGGCCAAGA
>JANDJG010000049.1 GCA_024331085.1 Nitrospira sp.
GTGGAAGAGGCGGTGGCATCGGGCATCGAAGACATCATCGTGATCACGGGTCGGGGCAAACGGGCGATCGAAGACCACTTCGACCGATCGGTCGAACTCGAAGAGAACCTGAAAGGAACGGGGAAAAGCCAAGTTCTCCATCAAATTCGCCAGATTTCAACCCTCGCGAATTTCTGCTACGTGCGGCAGCAGGAAGCGCTGGGATTGGGGCATGCCGTTTTGTGCGCCCAACATCTGATCGGCGACGAGCCGTTCGCCGTGATTCTCGGGGACGAGATCATCGACGCCGAGGTGCCGGCGCTCGCGCAATTGATCCATGTCTACCGCAAACGTCAAGGCGCGGTGCTCGGTGTCCAGAACGTGTCCAAATCCGACGTCGGTCGGTACGGCATCGTGAGCCCCAAACGGCTCGCCCAAGGGTTGTATCGGGTCGAGGACATGGTGGAAAAACCTGCTCCCGCCGCCGCGCCCTCCACATTGGCCGTGGTCGGTCGTTACATCCTCCCCCCTGAGATTTTTCCCATCCTGCGAAAAACGCCGCCCGGGAAAAACGGAGAAATCCAGTTGACCGATGCGCTCAAAGAGCTGGGCAGGAAATCCCCGATGTTCGCGCATGAAATTCAGGGGCAGCGCCACGACGCCGGGGACAAACTCGGATTTCTGATTGCGACCGTCGAGTTCGCGCTCAAGAACCCCTCGTTGGGCGCCGACTTTCGTGAATACCTGTTGTCTCGAACCCGCACGATGGTTCAAAACCGTCGCACATAAGGGCCGCCCCTCTATCATTAAACTCAGGTCCGTCGAGGATGGCCGTCTTTCATCAGGACGAACGCCGAGAAAGAGCCGCACAATGAACGATCTGAACGAGCAAGAGATCCAGGTTCCCCAAAACATCGAAATTCCGGCGCAGCTCCCGCTTCTGCCGGTTCGCGACATCGTCGTCTTCCCCTATATGGTGCTCCCGCTTTTCGTCGGACGCGAAATGTCGATCAAGGCCATTGAGGCGGCCTTGGCCGGCAACCGCATGATCTTTCTGGCCACGCAAAAGGCCCTCGACGTCGAGAACCCTTCCCCCGACGACATCCATACGATCGGCACGGCGGGCATCATCATGCGGATGCTCAAACTGCCCGACGAGCGGATCAAAATCCTGGTCCAAGGAATCGCGAAAGGAAAGATCGTCAAATACATTCAGACGGATCCGTACTTCTCCGTTCGGATCGACAGATTGGCCGACGTGAAACCCACGGCGACCGCGTTGGAGGCCGAAGCGGTCATGCGCACCGTCAAGGAACAGATCGAGCGTCTCGTCAGCCTCGGCAAAGCCCTGATCCCCGACGTCATGGTCGTGATCGAAAACCTCGAGGAACCGGGGCGATTGGCCGATATGGTGGCATCCAATCTCGGCCTGAAAGTCGACGTGACCCAGACCGTGCTGGAAGTGCTCGACCCCATTCAACGTCTCCGCCGAGTCAGCGACATCCTCGCCAAAGAAATCGAAGTCCTGTCCATGCAGCAAAAAATTCAGGCGCAGGCGAAAGGCGAGATGGACAAGACCCAGCGCGAGTACTTCCTGCGCGAACAGCTCAAGGCGATACAAAAAGAACTGGGCGAATCGGACGAACGGACGGAAGAAATCGCCGAGTTCCGCAAGCGGATCACCGACGCCAAGATGCCCGAGAAGGTCCTCAAGGAAGCCGAGAAACAGCTCAAACGTTTGGAAAAGATGCACCCAGACACCGCCGAATCCGCCACGGTCCGCACCTATTTGGAATGGATGGTCGAACTGCCGTGGTCCAAGCGGTCGAAAGACAACCTGGACCTCAGAGCCGCGGCCAAAGTGCTGAACGAAGACCACTACGATCTGGAGAAGGTCAAGGAGCGGATTTTGGAGTACCTGGCCGTCCGCAAGCTCAAGGAGAAGATGAAGGGCCCCATTCTCTGTTTCGTCGGCCCACCGGGCGTCGGGAAAACCTCGTTGGGCAAGTCGATCGCCCGGGCGCTGGGCCGGGAATTCGTCCGCATCAGTCTGGGCGGCGTCCGCGACGAAGCCGAAATTCGCGGGCACCGTCGCACCTATGTCGGGGCGTTGCCGGGCCGCATCATCCAAGGATTGAAGCAGGCCGGAACGGCCAATCCCGTGTTCATGCTGGACGAAGTCGATAAAGTCGGTATGGATTTCCGCGGCGACCCCTCCGCCGCTCTACTCGAAGTGCTGGACCCGGAACAAAACGCCTCTTTCACCGACCATTATCTCGGCGTGCCCTTCGACTTGAGCGAGGTCATGTTCATCACCACCTCCAATTTGATCGACCCGATCCTCCCCGCCCTCCGCGACCGAATGGAAATCATCGAAATCCCCGGCTACACGGAAGAGGAAAAGCTCGGCATCGCCCAGAAATACTTGATCCCGCGCCAATTGGAGGAACACGGGATCACGAGCGAACACATCCTCGTCACCGAGCCGGCCATCAGAAAAATCATCTCGCACTACACGCGGGAAGCCGGCGTGCGAAACTTGGAACGCGAGATCGCCAACATCATGCGGAAAGTGGCGAAAAAGGTCGCCGAAGGCAAGGGGCGGGGCTTCACGGTCGATCCGTCCAATCTGCACAAGTACCTCGGTGTTCCGAAACACGTGCCCGAGGCGGAACTGGAAAAAGACGAAGTCGGCGTGGCGACTGGCTTGGCTTGGACCGAAACGGGGGGGGACGTGCTTCACATCGAAGCCACCGTCATGAAAGGCAAAGGGCAGTTGACCCTGACGGGGCACCTGGGCGATGTCATGAAAGAGTCCGCCCAGGCCGCGCTCAGTTACGTGCGATCCCGTGAAAAGACGCTGCACATCAATCCGGACATGTTCAGCAAACAAGACCTGCATATCCACGTGCCAGCCGGCGCCATCCCGAAAGACGGACCGTCGGCGGGCATCACGATGGCGACCGCCGTCGCGTCGGCCTTGTCCGGTATCCCTGTGCGGAGGGATCTGGCCATGACCGGAGAGATCACATTGCGGGGACGCGTGTTGCCGGTCGGCGGGCTCAAGGAAAAAATTCTGGCGGCCAAACGGGCCAGGCTGACGACGGTGATTCTGCCTCGGCGCAACAAAAAAGATCTGGAGGAAATTCCCAAGCACCTTTTGAAAGGCATCCGGATCTTATTCGTCGATACGATGGATGAGGTGATGAAGGTCGCGCTGGAGCACAACACCAAGACGGCGCCGAAGCCCAAGAAATCGTCATCGTCTTCCTCAACGGCGGCGCCTTCTCGGCCCGGCCACGTGGAAAAACGGCGGAGGGAACGGAGCCGCGCGCCGGAAGTGCCTGCCGTGTTATAAGTATCGGAACGATTCATCGCCTCACTAACCCCACTCCGGCAATCCGTGGCTAGGCGAACGGTTTCTTCCATCGCTGAATTTTCCTTGATCCGGGCGATCGCGCATCGGTTTGCCGGATGCGCTCCGAACCTCATCAAAGGAATCGGCGATGACGCCGCCGTCGTCACGGCGAAAGGACCGGCATGGTGGCATGTGACGACGGACCTGTTGGCGGAAGGCGTCCATTTTGATCTCAACACGGCCGACCCAGCCACGATCGGTTATCGCGCGGCCATGGCCAATCTCAGCGACATTGCCGCCATGGGAGCCGTTCCTCGCTACCTGCTGACGGCGCTCGCGATTCCTCGCCGTTTCAAATCGGCGTCCGTTTTCGCGATCTACGACGGTCTCATGGAGGCCTGCCGTCTTCACGACGTCGCGCTGATCGGCGGCGATACATCGGCCTCCCGCGCCGGCTTGTTTCTCGGCATCACGCTCATCGGCGATACGGCCGCGGGTCGAGCTCTGTTTCGTCACGGAGCCGACGTCGGCGACCACATCTACGTGACGGGGACGTTGGGAGACTCTTTAGCGGGGTTCAGGCTGCTGAACGAACGCCGATCATCCCGTTCGAACCGACGTTCTCTCTCGCTGTCCGCGGCCGATCGTCGAGCCCTCATCGAGCGCCACCTCCGTCCGTCGGCCCGCGTGAAGGAAGGTCGATGGCTCAACCAGGAACGATTGGCGAGCGCCGCCATCGATCTCTCGGACGGCCTGTCCGGAGACCTGCGGCACATCTGTGAAGAAAGCGGCGTGGGAGCGGAAATCGACGGCGGCGCGCTCCCGATTTCGGCGTCCTGTCAAGCCTACGCGGAAAGCCGCCGCTTGTCGCCCGTTGATTTGGCCGTCGCAGGGGGCGAAGATTATGAGCTCTTGTTTACGGCCTCACCGCGAATGCACGCAACCATCGAGCGGCAGGCCCGCGCGAGAGGATTTCAGGTCACCCGCATCGGCACCGTTCGACACCGACGATTCGGGATTCGCATAAGAGACGTCGACGGCATCACGCGACCGATGCCCGTCGCCAGCTACGAACACTTCTTCGCATGACGCCTCCGGACAAACAGACTCCGGCGCTCCGCGTTCGTTCTTTCAGAGCCTTGCTGCGCCAAGTGCTTCGTCTTGAAGAACCGCCGCAGCGGACCGCCCTTGCCTTCGCCGTGGGCGTGTTCATCGCGTTCTGCCCGGCCTATGGCCTCCATACGATCATGGCGATCCTGTGCGCGTGGCTTTTCGGTCTCAACGTGGTGGCGCTCTTGGCCGGCGCCTTCGTCAACAACCCCTGGACGATCGTGCCGATCCTGGGCGCGACCTATTGGACCGGCGCCCGGTTGTTGGGACAGACGGAAATCCCCCCGTTGACGTGGAACGATCTCAGTTTCATGGGAATTTACACGCAGGTCGCGCCGTACCTGATTCCGTTCGTGGTCGGCGGATCAGTTTTGAGCCTGATCGGGGCGCTGGTGTCGTACCCGTTGGCGTACGCGTTCATTCTCCGGTATCGCGCGTCGCCCGACCGGGCGTCGCGCCCGTCGTTGCCGCCTTCAAACCAAGTGAGCTAAGATCGATTCGTCATGGATCAGACCGACCGATCGAACGCTCCCTATGACGGATCGGCGCTCATCGCCGATCCCATCCACCGCTACGTCTCGTTCACCGTTCCCTACGCCGAGCCCGACCCCTCCGAGCGAACCGAGAAGGATTTGATCGATTCGCCGTGGGTCCAGCGGCTCCGGTACATTTACCAGTTACAAAGCGCCCGTTGGGTGTATCCGTCGGCCGAGCACAGCCGGTTCGTCCATTCTCTCGGCACCATGCACGTGGCCGGACGATTCGCCCGCCATCTCTATCCGTTTCTTAAAAAAGTCGTCCCGGACGTTCCCTCGGCCAACTATGTCGAAGAAATGCTGCGCGTCACCGCCCTGGTTCACGACATCGGCCACGGCCCCTTTTGCCATTTCTTCGACGAGAACCATCTCCATCATTTCGACCTGACCCACGAACGACTGGGGCAGATCATCATCCGCGAGCATTTAGGGCCCATCATCAGAAAAATCCGCCGCAGTCCGTCCGGCCCCTTCGCCAAGGGAGAGGAGCTGAACCCGGATCAAATCGCGCATCTGATCCTCAAAGAAAAGGGCAAGGACAATTCACGACTGCCCCGCTGGCTGGATCTCCTGCAGCCCGTCATCTCCGGCGCCTACACAGGCGACAACCTCGATTACGTCCTGCGGGACTCCTACATGTGCGGCGTGGCCGTCGGTCCGGTCGACCTCACCAGACTCATCCACTATACGATCGTGACCGACAAAGGTTTCACGATCCATAAAACCGGCCTGCCGGCCCTTCAAATGTTTCTGAACACCCGCATGTACCTCTACTCCAACGTGTATTTTCACCGCACGACCAGAGCCATCGACATTCACCTGCGCGACATCTTCGGCGAGACGATGAAACTCTTGTTTCCCTACGATCCGCGCAAACACATGGACAAGTATCGGTCGCTCACGGATTGGTCCCTCCTGGAAGAAGTCCGATCCTGGCGACGCGCCGGAGTCAAGGCCCGCCGACGGCTCGGCGAGGAATGGGGTCGGATCTTGGACCGGGACGTGAAGTGGAAAATGGCCTACAGCACGTCGCTCAAGGAAAAGGGAGAGGCGCGCGGCATGGCGTTTCCCGGCCACCGGCACTTCGCGCAACAGATCGCCAAGGAATTGCCGAAGGAACTGCGGAACGTGGAGTTTCGCGTGGACATGGCCCCGCTTGACCCGAGGCCGGACCCCAAAGATCAACGCGGCCGGCCGCTGTATGTGTATGATCCGGGAACCAAGCAGGTGTCAACCGACCCCTTGGAGGAATTTCTGGATCTGTTGCCGACCAGGCTCGTCCAATTTCGGGTTTATTCGCTCGACCACACCCATGACGCCGCGCTTTCCCGAGCGGCGGCGGCCGTCCTGAACAAGGCGCCGTCCAGCATCGAGTCCAGCTACTAGCGCTCGCGGGCTACGCCGCCACGTTGACCTGTCGGTTCTTGAGCAACAGCGCCTTTCGCGTCTTCATCACGTTGCGCTGCTCTTTGGTCGGAAAATGAATCCCCCGCTTCGTAGAAGGGAATCGCGCTTCAAACCGCTCGATCACCGCCAGCGCCCCGGCGCCGTCTCCCGCGCGGGCCAAGAGCCGCGTCAAGCGAAGATAGGCGGGAACCAACAGAAGCAGATGGCGGATTTCCTTGGCCTCGTCGATGACGTACCGATAGCCCGAAACCGATACGGCCTGATTGATGTTTTCATAACAGACCGCCTCCAGCATGCGAACCACGACACGGTCCGTCTCGGCGCTGATGCTCGTTTCCCATTGTCCGTTCACCAGCCCACGCAGCTCTTCCGCCGACAACTGAATCCAGCCCTTTTTGGCGTTGGCTCGAAGCCGTTGCACGACGGATCGTGCTTCCAACCATGCTCCATACAGCCCGACCAGCACGCCGGGACAGGGAATCGGCCGTCGGCATGTTTCCGGCAACGGCGAAAACCCTTTTTTTACGATATAGGACGGCAGAAATACCCGCCCATGCGCGGCCGAGCACACCTCGCACACGTCGTCGTCTTCCGGAACAATATAGATGTACATACGGATACCGGAACGGTCGAAAATATCAATGGCCAGAATTCGTCCCGCCATGATTTGCATTTGATAAAACTGCCACACGACCAGCAGGCCCAGGATGGCCACCAAGTAGATCGTGATGTCGGGAAATTCGATCTCGAACATAGACCCCGGCTTCTGTTGCGGATTGTCTGTCCGAGAATACCAGCCCTCTTTTCTCTCGCCTAGAAATTTTTGTTCCCGCGCTTGCGAAGAAACGCCTTGTTTCATGAATTCGACTCGGCAAAGATGACGCTCTTTTTTCTTTTCTTTTTACGGCTCTTTAGAGAAATCGGTTCAGCCGTACTCTGTTTCAGCAAACTCCTCTTCCCCTCCTATCGCCTCGTCAAAAATAATGAAACCGGTTCTTTCCTCATACTTTCCCCTAACTCAAAGAAATTCTTAATGAAAATTTTAAAGGCTCCACGATTCATCAATCCAAGAATACCCGGGTTCAGGGACGCATCCTCTCATTTACTATCCCCTCGATTTTTACCATGCAAGGAGGCATGGCGCTTTCTTGTCCGAAGTCTCCCCGAAGTCTCCGGCAAAATTTTTCTTTGTATTTTCTCTTCGGAATTTGGTAGATAGTTGACCCGGCGTATGCTTGACGAGTGGTAGAGGGGGGGATTTTAGTCGCCGCACTCATCAAGTACAGCGTTTTTCCATCACATATCCAAAGGGAGGCTATTATGCAGAGGTTTCGTGTGCTCACAGTAACGCTAGGACTTGGCGTCCTCTTCGGAGCCAGCGGATGTATTACGATGCCGGGGTCTGCCGGAGCAAAGGTTCATGACGTCACATTCACGGCGACCGAATCGGAAATCGTCATCGACGGCAACGGGACGAAATACAAAGCGTGGACGTTCAACGGTCAGATGCCGGGCCCCGTTGTTCGGGTCACGCAGGGCGATACCGTCAACTTCACCCTGATCGGTCATAAGGACAACGCTTTTCCGCATTCAATGGACTTTCATGCGGCCGAGCTCGACTTCTTGAAAAACTACCACAAGACCGTCGGACCGGGCGAGACACATAAATACAGCTTCGTGGCGAAGAAGCCCGGCGTGTTTTTCTACCATTGCGGCGCAAGCCCCATGATTCAGCACGTCGCCCGCGGGATGTTCGGCGCCATCATCGTTGATCCAAAAGATTCGAGTGTGTGGCCCAAGGCCGATCGGGAATTCGTGTTGGTGCAGTCCGAGCTGTGGAAGAATCCGGATAACGTGCAGGCCATGTTCGATCGGAAGTGGGACCATACGATTTTCAACGGCGGGATCTTCAAATACCATCCGTTCTTCCCCGGCGGAGAACCGCTGGAAGTCAAGGTCGGCGAGCGGGTACGAATCTATTTTGTGAACGCCGGCCCCAACGAGTTCTCGGCGATCCATCCCATCGCGGAAATCTGGGACGCCGTCTATGAAAGCGGCAATCCAGCAAACAAATTCGTCGGTGTTCAGACTTATGTGGTCGGTCCCGGCAGCGGAGCCACCTTCGACATGATCGTCGATGAGCCGGGAGCCTATCCGGTCGTGACCCACTCCCTGACCGGAGCCCTCCGGGGCGCCATCGCGGTGGTGGTCGCCAACCAAAATCCCAAGAAATATGACCAGTTGATGCCGAACACCCCGTGGAATCCCTAAGTCAATCGGCAGGATAGGGAGGTCCGTCAGTTCATCACTCACACAAAGGAGCAGACGATATGAGATGGAGCAAGAAAATCGCTTGTGCGACCGTCGCGGTTGCATCTTTCTGGGCCTTGAGCGGCACCGCATCCTATGCCGCAGAGCAGTCGCTTTACGAGCGACTGGGCGGAGTGGGTGCCATCCAGGCCGTCGTCACCAAGTTCATCAGCAACGTAGGGGGAGACGCCCGGATCAACGGCTATTTCAAGAATGCCGATCTTAAAAAGCTCAACAAACTTCTGGTGAATCAGGTTTGTCAAGCCACCGGCGGGCCTTGCACCTATGAAGGTCGAGATATGAAAACGACCCATAAGGGCATGAAAATAACGACGGCCGCGTTTAACGCCTTGGTGGAAGATTTGGTCGCCGCATTGGATACCTTCAATGTTCCGGAGAAAGAAAAGGGTGAGTTGCTCGCGATCCTGGGGCCGATGAAATCGGACATCGTCGAAGTTCCCTGATAGGGGCTCGGACAGGACTGAGAGCAATTTCGCCGGGTAGGCGTTCAGGGGCAAGGCCTGAAAGGGTCTTGCCCCTTATGAATTTCTGGACCGATCGTTTCAACAATCCCAAGCCCTCGACTTGATCGCTCTCCACAGGACACCAGCCCTGCAACTTAAAATAACGTCGTGGTATCATGATGCGCAATCTGCGCCTCTCAATCAAGCGGCGCGATATATTTCGGTCGTCACATGAGTGGTCATTATCAAGAGGAGGAGTCATGAAAGGGAAGTATTGGGCCATTGCAGCGTGCAGTATCCTCACCGTCGCCTTGTGGAGTCCGGTCAGTTGGTCAGGTCCCGAGTCCGACCCGTTAAAGCCGCGTGTCCCGGAAGCCGAGCGGGGCGAGGCGCGAAAAATGAAAAATCCCCTCACCGTAACACCGGCCGTGATCGCCAAGGGACAGGAGCTCTACGAGGGGAAAGGCACCTGCGCGAACTGTCATGGCCAGACCGGAGCCGGAGACGGTCCTGGAGGAATGTTGCTAACGCCAGGCCCTCGCAACTTCACAAACTGCAAGTTTCACAAGAAACGCAACGATGGAGAGTTGTTCTGGGTCATCAAGAACGGAAGCCCGGGCACCGGCATGCCGGCTCTGGTGAAGGGGGGTATTCTGACCGAAGAAGAGGCGTGGGCGATCATCGCATACGAGCGAACCTTCTGCAAAGACACTGAATAATCGGTCAAGGGTTCTCGCGATCCCTCAACGAGCTGTCGGTCAACAAGAGTGGCCGGCAGCTCGTTTTTTGCCATCAGGAGCCTTCCTGATCACGATGCCCTTCCGTAGTGCGTTCCGATTAACCGGTCCCCTTTTTTCTTCAGATCGAGAGGAGTAGGCTGTAAGATGCAGCCTCCGTAAGGTACCAATCCGGACAAGGGCGCGCTGTGAGCTCGACGACTATCTTGCTCGTGTCGGAGAATACCGACACGATAAAGCTTCTAGAAACCGTCGCTCCCGCGTCAAGCACCGTCCTGACGGCCTCGACCATCGTCGAAGGGATCCGTCTCTGGCACACGGCCGAACCGACCGTGGTCATTTGTGAAGGAACCCCTCCGTCCGTGATGCCGTTGCTGGATTTGGCAGGGCACACTGTCCCCTCCGTCCCTATCCTTGTCATCGGCGAGCGCCAGTCGGTCAAAGATGCCGTCGATATCATGCGGGGTGGAGCGGCCGATTATCTTACAAAACCTGTTTCCCGTGAAGATCTGCACACCGCCGTCACTCGATTACTTTCGCAACCGCTCGTCACTCTCCCATCTCCTCCGCAAGACCGCTTCGCCCAGATCGTCAGTGTGTCTCCACAGATGAATTTAATCAAACAACTCGCGAAAGAAGTGGCCGCAACCGACGCGACCGTTCTGATCACCGGAGAAAGCGGAACCGGGAAGGAACTCTTCGCGCAGGCCATCCATGCTGCCAGTCCCCGGGCGCGAGGGCCCCTGATCGCCCTCAACTGCGCCGGCATCCCCGAACAGCTCCTCGAGGCGGAGCTGTTCGGGTACGAACAAGGGGCCTTTACCGACGCCAAACACTCGAAGCCAGGCCGCTTTCAACTGGCCGAAGGCGGTACTCTTTTCTTAGACGAAATCGGAGAGATGAGCGCGACGGCTCAAGCCAAACTCCTGCGCGTCCTGGAAAACCATGTCGTGGATCCCTTGGGAGCCACCAGAGGCCGGAAGGTGAGCATTCGAGTGGTCGCCGCAACAAACGAAGATCTCCCGGCCCATATCAAGGCAGGACGGTTCCGACTTGACCTCTACTACCGGCTCAATGTCTATCAACTCCGCATTCCCCCCCTTCGCGAGCGGCCGGAGGATATCGAGGCGATCCTGATGGTTTTTCTGGAACGGGCACGGAGAGAGCGCGGATGTCCTATTAGAGCGATCGCTCCGGAGGCCTTGGCTCTCCTGAAGCGCCACGACTGGCCCGGCAACGTTCGCGAGCTGCACAATGTCGTGGAATGGCTCACCATCACCTGCAAACATCCGACCATCCGACCGGAATATCTTCCGCCATCAATTCGGGTTATGCCGGTTCAGAGCGGATCGCAGCGTGAACACGCACTTTCTCTTCTGGACCTAGGCCTGTCGCTTGAAGAATTGGAAAAACGACTGCTTGAAGAAGCGTTGGAGAAAGCGGCGGGCAATGTGTCGGAAGCCGCCCGTCTTTTGAAGATCAGCCGCAATACCCTCCGTTATCGCATGGCGAAGCATCACCTTCGATAAACGGCGGTGCTGCCTGACCGCCGTCGAGTTCGTCTGGCAAGCGTACTTGGAAAGACATCTTACCATTTACCTCCTCTCCGACAAATTTTTCCGGATAAACGTCTTAAGCAAAAGCAACGGTCATCCGATAAAGCTTGGCACCAACTCTCTGAGGACTCCGGTGCCCAAACGAACCATTCCGATCTCTCGTCTCAAAGTAGGCATGTATTTGTCCGGGCTTGACCGTTCCTGGTTCCACACGCCGTTTCTGCGTCATAGCTTCCTCATTAAAGAAGAGAAGGAGATCGAAACGCTGCGAAAATGCGGTGTTGCCACAGTCGTCATCGACACCGATTTGGGCAAGGACATAGAGAACGAACCATCGCCTCCCAAGAACATCCCCGATCCTCCACCGGTTCAAGTCACGCGCACCACCGACGACGGTGGCCACCCGGCGGAGCCTCAAAGGGAGGCAGAATCATCGCCGGCGCGACCGTCTCCCCTTCAATTGGCCGCCCACTTCTCGGAAGCAAGGCAACAGCGCGAGCGATGGCTCGCCCGGGCGAAGTCCCTTTTTGAAAACACACGAGCAACGGATATCATTGAAGCTCGCGACGCTCAGGCCATCGTTGATGATGTGCTGAAAACCGTGCTCGAGCGACAAGCCGCCTGCCTCGCCGTTCTGGGCCTGGGACACCTTGATGCAAGCCTGCAGGAGCACGGCCTCACCGTGTGCACCCTTGCCCTGACTCTAGGGAAATCCCTCAATTTCTCAAACGACCGGCTGAACCAACTCGGCCTGGGAGCCCTGCTGCATGACATCGGGTTGGCCAAACTGCCACGTCACATGATCAAACGACCCAAGACCATGACTCCCGCCCAACAGGCGCTCTATCAAACTCACACGCAAGAAGGCCGTAGAATCTTGCAAAAAAGCGGGATGGCGGCGCCGGATCTTCTCTCGATGATCAGCTGTCACCATCAATTTGAAAAGGAGGCCGAACCCACTGCCGGCTCGATGGCCGACACCGACCTCGTCAACCTGATCAGCGTGATCGACCAGTACGACGAACTCTTGAGCGGTCAAACCGGCCTCCCGCCTATGTCGTCGAGCCAGGCCTTGTCTCACCTCTACCAACGTTCTCAGCCTCACCCCGAATGGCGGACTCTTGTCTCATCGTTGATCAGGGTCATCGGCATCTACCCGCTGTACAGCGTCGTGTCCTTGACCAGCAACGAGGTGGGCGTCGTCGCCGCCATTACCCCAGGAAAGGCTCACCTGCCCTACTTGTACATCTGTCGAGACAAATTCCAGCGGCCTTGCATTCCGCCCGAACCACTCGACTTAACCCAAGAACCGGAAGGCAGTCGTCGGGTGAAAGAGCTGCTGGATCCTCGGCGGTGCGGCGTCAATATCGAGCAGGTGCTCGAACAGGCTGCGGCATGACTCTTCCCCTCCCCTTGACTCCCTTTCCCGATGATCTCCCTCACCGTCCCGGCACCGCCTGGCTGCCGACCCATCACGACCTCTTTTTGGTCATGGAAGCTTCGGAAGCAGCCCTCTTTGTCACGAACCAAGACGGCCGCATCCTCTTTCTCAATCCCGCGGCCCAGCAGTTGATCGGCGGCGGTCAGCGCGCAATAGGCCATTCCCTGCACGAACTCCTTGCCTGCGTCACGCGCGACGAGCAATCGAGCGAGGAATGCCCTCTGCAAACGGCCGTTTCTTCCGGACAAGTCGCCGTGCTGCCGCCTTACCGATGGACCAGGCCCGATGGCGCCGTTCTGGATCTTTCCGCCGCCTACTGGCCTCGCCGAAAAGGGACGACCGTGATCGGAGCCCTGGCGGTGATTCACAATCTGACCGAGCAGCAAGAACTGCAGCGGGACATTCAACGAGTCGCCCGTCTCGCCGAGGACGCCCCCAATCCCATCGCCGAATTCGACGAAAGCGGCACGATGCTCTACGCCAACGCGGCCGCAATCGAGTTGATGAACGCAGCCGGCGACCACGGCGATTCCATCCTCTCGATCTTTCCGCCCCGGCTTGAGCAAATCATCCTCTCGTGCCTCGATGGCAATCGGCCAAGCGGACGGTACGAGCATGCTCTTGATCATATGGTGCTTGCCTGGACCTTTTTCCCCATCGGCGATCTCCGGCAGGTTCGGGCCTATGGAGTGGACATCACCGCCGACGTGGCGCTCCGCAAGGCAAAGGAATCGGCCGAAGAATCGGCCAAAGCCAAGGGTCTCTTCCTCGCCACCATGAGCCATGAGTTGCGGACGCCGATGAACGGCGTCTTGGGTTGTACCAGACTGCTGCAAGACACCGCCCTCACACATCAGCAACAAGAACTGATCGTCACCATGCAACGGTCGGCCGAAGCCCTGCTCGCGTTGGTCAACGACATCCTCGATTTCTCGAAAATCGAGGCGGGCAAGATGACGCTTGAAGTGGCCGATGTCGATCTTCGTTCGCTGGTCAAGGACGTGATCACCCTGGTCTCGGAATTGGCCCGACAAAAGGGATTGACGCTGACAAGCGAGGTTCATGAAAACGTGCCCCCTCTCTTCAGGGGAGACCCGGTGCGGCTCAGACAAATTCTCTTTAATCTGGTCGGTAACGCCATCAAGTTCACCGAACGAGGAGGCGTCGGTATCTCCGTCGGCATGGACCAAGCTTCTTCTCCCGAGGCGGAGCACGTCGTCATCAGGTGGACCGTGCAGGACACCGGCATCGGGATGACCAAAGAGCAATTGGACCGGCTGTTTCAGGCCTATGTCCAGGCCGACGCTTCGACGACACGGCGGTTCGGCGGAACAGGCTTGGGCTTGATGATTTGCCGCCAACTCGTCACCCTGATGGGCGGGACCATTTCCGTAGAGAGCGCGCCGGGGAAGGGAAGCACCTTTACCTACACCACGAATCTGTTGCCGGCCATTCAGCGCACGACTCCGGTTTCTTCGGATATCGACTCGACCATTCAAACCGCAGCCTCGCAACTGCCGCGGCGGATCTTGGTCGTCGATGACAATGAAATCAACCAGGTCGTTGCCTGCAAATTCCTTCAAAAACTCGGTTATCAGGTCGAGGTTGCGCGGAACGGGCGCGATGCGATCGAATCGTTGGCGCGGGTGAACTATGACGCCGTTCTCATGGATTGCGAAATGCCCGTCATGGATGGATACGAAGCCGCACGGTGTATCAGAAAAAAAGAGGAGGAGCAGCGGTCCCCTCGCCTTCCCATCATCGCCATGACGGGAAACGCATCCGTTGAAGATGCCCGACAATGTAAGGAGGCCGGCATGGACGAGGTGGTCACAAAGCCGGTGTCGTTGATTTCTCTCCGAGCGGCTCTCGATGGTTTGCTATGCACCACCCGAACCGGCTTGAAATGATCGCTTGATTGAACGCTCAGCCAGACCGCTTTTTTGATTATGACGGGGGAAATTCATGTTTTCAATCCAACGACGCGGAGCGTGCCCGCCGATTGATTACCTTGCCACGGACACGCTCTGTTTCAGATCGAAAGCCCGGTGGGGATTTCGGATGCCGACCGGCTACTCTGCAGGATCATTCAGTTGACGTCGCGCACTCCCAGCGGGAGGGGCAATCCGGCCACTGCCCTCGCTCCCTGTGCAACCACCTTCAAGATCGTCACCCGATTTGATTGAACAAGCACTCCGGACTCAACGGCAACGAGCATCTGCCATCGTTGAGAAAGGATGCGCGCTCCCTCTTTTTGAACTTTTTTCTGTCACGCACGATCCGAACCCATCCCTTCAAAGACCATAGCGGCGCGTTTCCGTCACATAAACCACAAAAGATGACAAGCAATCGATGGGAAAGACGAAGACGGTTCATTCAGGATAGATAGCATATCGGAGGAAAAACCACACACCGGACGCCATTACCTGGCGTCACTGTTTTATCGGACTGCCTCGCGGTCTTTTTACACTTATCACACTGAAAGTTCAGTACTGTTGAATGCCCAGCATGTTTGTGATCATGGCTACAATTCCAAATACAACCCCGGTCACGATGAGCCCGTAAATCACTAGCTTAATGTGGTCCATGTAGCTCCTCCTTATTGGATGGTTGGGTAAAAACTGGTGCTTTCAATACCACTGACGAAGCAAGAGTGTCAAGATTTTCGTTTCGCCAATTGCCTTTTGATTGAGTCTTTTATTTCTCACCCGATGTCAGGATCCTTTACCTCCAGCGAGGATTATCTCCGCCCTGGTCATGGGTATATCCTCAAGGAATAATGCTGGGTCGCTCGCTAAGCGCTTCCATCTCGCACACGAACAGCGACCCCCTTCTCCTCGGCAGCCTATTGTCTCAAATCCTAAAGACTTGCGAGCAGGCTCAAAAGGGACTGCTGACATTTGAAGTGGCGCGAGAAAACGAGAAGGGCAAGCCTGGACGTCGCGTTTTTTTGTCAGATTGACAGACTTCTCTCGTGCGAACGTCTAAAAAGTATCCATGTCGATGACTTCCGTTGCCTCCCACAGGTTCTTCCACTCGGCTTCAGCCAGGGCCTTGTCTCGATCCTCCTCCGTATCATCGCCGAATCGATGAGAAGTTCGAGTCCCTTGGTTCACCGGTTGATCAGAGCCTTCTGAAGTGGCAGTGTCGTTCGCGGAGGAACGCGGCCGTTTCTTCTCTGGATGCAAATTGACAGGCATGTCGGTCACCCTTGATTCGTTTTCTCTTTCCGAACTTTTGACGACTTGATCGATGCGGTCGATCGTACTTTACTTGCTTGCTCGCCAAAACGCCCTTGTTCCTGAGCAATCATAGCAGTTTCACCACCGTTACTCCATCTCCCCCTTCAGTTCGATCACCGGAGCGAAAATTCGCCACGTAAGGAGAATCGCTGAGATATTCGCGCAAGACGGATTTGAGCCGACCCGTACCGTGACCATGGATGATGCGTAGGAAGGAGACTCTGCTCAGCACGGCATGATCCAATGCCGCGATAACGTGATCGAGCGCGTCGTCGGCCGCCTGTCCTCTCACATCCACGACCGTGTCGGCGTCGATGCTCGATTCCAGGCCGATCGAAACCTGCGGCTTCCGTCCCGACGACGACATGTTCGAAGCCCCGCCATCGGTTTGGCCTGAGAGACCCGTCAAGTTCGAAACGGCCGCCACTATTTCTCCGTCCCCGACTTTGACGCGCACGCGCTTTTTCCCCTGCGGCAACTCAAGCAAACGTCCGGTCATGCCCAACCCGGTGATTTCCACCGTATCACCGACCTTGAGCCGCTCGACCGGAATGGGCTCGCCAATCGGCGCAAATTCTCGTCTCACCTGCTCTTCGATCTCGCTCAGTCTCTGCTTCGCTTCCTTCGCCTTGACGAGCTTCTGTTCCCGCTTGACGGCATCGACCGTCGCCTGAACTTCCGCGCGCGCCCGCTGAAGATGCTCGCCCAGCTTTTTCCGCAGCCCCTTGCGGACCTCCCGTTCGGTCCGTTCCAGTTCTGCATGCAACGCCTTGGCTTCGGCCGCCGCCCGTTCGGATTCGACTCTCGCCCGTCTGGCCCGTTCGATTTCCTCGGCCAACTGCCGCTGTTTCAGTTGCAAGTCCGCCATCAACCGTTCGAGCTGCCGATCGCCTTGCCGCAATCGCCGCCGCGCGTCGCTCACAACCGCCTCGTCCATGCCGAGCCGACCGGCGATCTCCAAAGCCGACGAGCCTCCCGGCATACCCAGGAAGAGCCGATACGTCGGAGCCAGCCGTTCGACATCAAATCCCACGCTGGCATTGGCGAACCCGGGCGTCGTCTGAGCCAACTCTTTGAGGGATCCATAGTGCGTGGTCGCCACGACTTTCATGCCCAGGGCCGCCAGACGACAGAGTATCGCCCCGGCCAAGGCCGCTCCCTCTTCGGGATCGGTCGACGTCACCGGTTCGTCCAGCAAAACCAACGACCGCGGCGCCTGCGACTGATGGCTCTCGCCCCGCTTATCCGCCCTGGACATAAGCTCAACGATCTGCAGGATATGAGCGGAGAAGCTGGAGAGATCTCGGCTGATGTCTTGCGCGTCGCCGATGTCGGCATAGCACTCCGTGAACAGAGCCATTTCGGATTCCGGCGCGCACGGCAAGTGGAGCCCGGCCCGCGCCATCAGCGAATAGAGGCCGACGATTTTGAGCGTGACGGTTTTGCCGCCGGTGTTGGGACCCGAAATGAGGAGGACTCGCACCGTCTCGTCCGCGATGATGTCGTTCGGCACCACTTCTTCTCTCGCGACCATCAGCAAAGGATGCCGCGCTTGTTTCAACACGACGCGCCCCTCGGCGTTGAGATCGACCGGACTGCATTGCAATCGACGGCTCAGCTCGGCTTTCGCTTTGATACAGTCCCACTCGGCGAGCCGCTCCACCCCTTCGCCGATTGAATCGGCCTTCTCGGCTACCGACGCCCTCAGCTCGCGCAAGATGCGACGGACCTCCCGCTCCACGTCGAGATCGGCCACTTTGATCGCGTTGTTCAAATCGATCAGTTCACGAGGCTCGATAAAAACCGTCGCGCCGCTGACGGAGACGTCGTGCACGATACCCGGCACTCTTGCCCGCATATCGGATTTGACCGGAAGGACATACCGCCCCTCTCGTTGGACGAAATAAAGCTCCTGCAAAATTTCCCTGTACGATTGGGAATGAAGAATTCGATCGAGCCGCTCTCGGATTTTCCATTTCAGTTCGTGAGCATGATGCGTGAGCCGTCGCAACTCGGGGGTGGCCGACTCTTTCATCGTGCCGTCCGATTCGATCGCCCCGTCGATCGCCGATCGAACCGGGCGCAATTCCTTCGCAAGGGCCTGAAGCGGCTCCGCGACGCGGGCCAACGCGCAAGCCTCCGCGGCATGCCGCGACATGAACCGCCCCACCTCGTCCATCAGCTCTATGACCGCCGCACAGTTCCTGAGTTCAGGGGCCGCAAGTTCCCCCCCTTTGGCGGCCCGGGCCAAGTCCTGGCGGATATCGGGAAATCCGAGACTCGGCATCGGCTCATCGCCTTTCAACAGCTCCACCATTTCGGTCGTTTCCTGCTGACGCAATCGAGCCGAACCTAGATCATCGGCAAGCGGCAAAGATCCGCACCTCTCTTTCCCAAGCGTCGACTCTGCGTGCTGAGCCAACAGATCCAGCAGGCGAGGCCATTCCAACGCCTGCGCCGTCTTCGATTGACCGTGATTCATGAGCGCCTTTCGCCACCGCGAAATCCGCGACGAATTCCGCGATGGATTTTGAATAAACTCTAACGAAGGATTCGATCGGCTCGCAAGAGAACCGCCGTGTCCTCTCTCAACGACACCTGCTTGACAACAATGAAACAGCGTGGATACTATCGCACGTTTTTTGAGCATCTCCGGCAAAAAGATTGCTTTTTCTTAGGTAAAGGATCTCCATCATGGCCATTCGGATCGGCATCAACGGATTCGGGCGAATCGGGCGCACGGTGCTGCGCGCCTCTTTGGGCGACCCCGACATCGACATCGTCGCCATCAATGATTTGACGGACGCCAAAACTCTTGCGTACCTGCTCAAATACGACTCCGTTCACGGAACCCTCAAAGATCACGTCGAGGCTCAAGACGACCACATCCTCATCAATGGAAAGGCCATTAAGGTCCTGGCCGTGAAGGACCCCAAGGACCTGCCATGGAAATCATTGAACGTCGACGTCGTCATTGAGTCCACCGGCCGGTTCACCGACCGGGAGAACGCCGGCAAACATCTCTCGGCGGGGGCAAAGCGCGTCATCATTTCCGCCCCGGCCAAAGATCCCGACGTCACCATCGTGCTCGGCGTCAACGACGAGAAGTTCGACCCCACGTCCCACCATATCGTGTCCAATGCGTCCTGCACGACCAACTGTCTGGCGCCGGTCGCCAAGGTGCTGCTGGACAACTTCGGCATCAAACACGGCATCATGACCACCATTCATTCCTATACCAACGATCAGCAGTTGCTGGATCTTCCGCATAAAGACCTCCGCCGCGCGCGCGCAGCCGGCGTGTCGATGATTCCGACAAGCACGGGCGCGGCGAAAGCGCTGCACCTCGTCATACCGGAACTCAAGGGAAAGCTCGACGGTCTTGCCATTCGCGTCCCCACTCCGAACGTCTCCTTGGTGGATTTGACCGTTGAAACGGAGAAAGACTGCGACATCGCGGCCGTCAACAGCGCGTTCAAAAAGGCTGCGGAGGGGCCGTTGAAAGGGATTCTCAAGTATTCCGAAGATCCCATCGTATCGATCGACCAAAAGGGCGACGCCCACTCCGCAACGATCGATGCGCCCTTGACCAACGTCGTCGATAAACGCATGGTCAA
>JANDJG010000153.1 GCA_024331085.1 Nitrospira sp.
CACGGCTTTGGGGTCGGTGCCGTCGACGATCAACTGCACCCCTTTTTTCATGAACGGATCTTTGATTTCTTTCAGTTTGCTCTCCAACGCCAGCAATCCCTGTTTTCGCGATACGTTGGCCAGGTCAAGAATCAACTTGATCGTTTGCTTGTTGTCGATACGGGGTCCGGCAAGCGCCAGGGACAACGCGCCCACGGCCTTCAAGACGACCGGCAGCGGATTTTGGACCAAGCAGGCGCCGATCGTGCCGCCGATGACGATCACGAAGGCCGTCAATTGGAGAATCGAGCTCAAATGGCCGCCTTCCAGCACTTGACCGCCGATGATGGCTCCAAGAGCCACGACGATACCTATGATCGTGGCGATGTCCATTCTTTATCGCTCGTGATGACGGCCCCCTGGGGATACGGCCGCCTTGCAACGGGAAGAATTACGATCGGACAGGGACGGGCAATGGGTCTTTGGATGCACGTTCTCTCCATCGTCGCCTGAGCCCGGCACCTGAAATCCGACGATCGAACCGCGTTACTGGAACCCGAACCGCGCCAGAATCTCGTCGGCCGTGTGTTGCTTGATTCCTCCGCTTCTCGACTGTTCGAGCTGCCGGAGAAGTTCTTCGGTTTTCCCGTCCGCCGCGCGGCCGTTCCGGTGTTGTTGGATGCCGAAAGCGACGACGAGTTTCATCAGCTTCTCATGCACGTCTTCGAGAATCACGACCAGTTTTTTGACCCGCTGGGCCACGAGATCCTGAAATGAGAGGGCGGTCATGATCTCCGTCAACCGTCGCTCATCCTGGTTCAGATCGGCGATGACGTTCTCGATCCTGTCCGCGAGCGTCTTGCCGCCGATTTCTCGGGACGCTTCGGCGATCGCCCGGCATTCCCTTACCAGACGGACACGGGTGTCCTGAATCAGCTCGGTCAGCCGCATCACTTCAAGCGCGCCCTCTTCCGTCATCTTGCTCAGATCGGCCAGGTGAGAGGTGACCGTCGGAAGCTCCGCGCCGCTCTTCACGAGGGGACGACCGACTTCCGAAACGGTCTTCATCGCGTTCTCGACGAACCGCGCCAACGTCCCGATCTCTCCGTACAGAGCCCCTAATCTTCGCTCGACGTCCGTCTCCATGAAAGACTCGGCTCTCTTTCCGCGCCGGGGTGATGCGCAGAGGCCCGAATGCGGGGCCTTACTTGAAGATTTTTGCCAGCTTCTCCTGCATCGTTTCCGCCGTAAACGGCTTGACGATGTAATTGCTGACTCCCGCTTGAATCGCTTCGATGAGATTGCCTTGCTGAGCCTCGGCCGTCACCATCAACACGGGAATCGATTTCAGCTTCTCATCGGCTCGGATCGCCCGCAGCATGTCGATGCCCGTCATGACGGGCATGTTCCAATCGGACACGACAAGGCCGTAGGTCTCGGCCCGCAGTTTCTGCAGAGCCTCCGCCCCGTTTTCCGCTTCTTCGACGCGACTGAACCCAAGCTGTTTCAGCACGTTTTTCACGATTCTTCTCATCGTCGCCATATCGTCGACGACGAGGACTTTCATCGTCAGATCGGCCGGCATATCGCCTCCTTCATAAAGCCGTGCCGAGACGCGGCGGCACGGGCGGCACCGACAACCTGTCTCATCATGCACGCGCTTGCGAACATCACAACTTCCCTGAATCGTACTGAATCCGGCATTGCGCGCTTTTATTTATCGGCGACTTCGTGATTGAACATGAGGGCGACTCGCGACTGCAGGAGGGAAATGCACGACGAATGACGGCCGCTAGTTTTGCTGGGACCTGGCACGAAGCCATTCATGGATGTCGCGCCGGAGAAAGCGCCAATGCTTTCCGATTTTCGAAGCCGGCAATTCGCCGACTCGGGCGAGCTTGTAGACGGTCGATTTGGGCACCCGAAGGAAACGGGCCACGTCCATCACGGTCAAGATCTCGCCGTTCGTCTCGGACACGCCGACCGCCTGCCGTTCCCCGTTCATTGATCCCGCTTCATTCATGACGTATGCGATATCGGCGCAATCGACGAAAACTTGAGCGCGACGCCCGCCGATGAGTTCCCAAGCCCGCTCCTTTCTACCGGAACTTCCTGATGATGACCCCGTACCAGCCGAGCCCGTCGTATTCCTGATAGCCGATCGTCTTGGCGAAGGCCGTCACCTCATGGTCGTCATTGACGTAATACCCGCGCTGCTTCCCCTGATGCTTGAGGGCGAACGGCTGAAGCACGCCGCGATCATCGGAAGCCGCGATGACGCGCAATTCCTTGTCGAGCAACAGCACCCTCGTTCGTTTCCATTCGGACTCCGAAAACGAGGGCTCCTTTTGGACGATGATCCGCGATTGATTGTCCCAGTCGAACGCCACGCCGAGAACGCCGATGATTTTTCCGTCCGTCCGCCCGTCTTTCCTGACGGCGGCGGCGTACACGGCGGTCAACTTGTGATCGTGCAGCGGATCGTAGCCGATGTCGTCCACGGCATACTGCTCCCCGCCGGTCGTCGCCATGGCTTTTCTGAACCAGGACGCTTTGGACACATCGCTTCCGGCCACCTTCGGGTATTTGTCGGGTTGAGAACAGGCCACGACCGTTCCGTCGGCGCCGACGAGCACAAGATCCAGATAGACGGTGTAAAACCGATTGATTAAAGCCAACCGCTGGCCGGCTCGTCGGACCAACGCCTGATCCTTGGTTTCCAAGGCCTGGACCAGCGCCTTGTCCGTCGCCCACCACCGAACGTCCGCGGTTCGCTCATAAAGATTTCTCACGATCAACTGGACGAGCGTCTGCGCCTTTTCCGCGAGACGGTCGCACTCCTGGTCCGTGAACCGCTGGTCCAATTCGCTCGTCTCCGATCGGATTTTTCCCAGCTCCTTCGAGGCCTCCGCCGCTTGGGAGGCCAAATTCTTCACCTCGGTCGCGACGACCGCGAATCCCCGACCGGCATCCCCCGCCCTGGCCGCTTCGATGGAGGCATTGAGCGACAAGATGGTGATCTCGCTCGTAATTCGCGCATTGACGAGCCGGTGGTCTTCGATCTGCCGCTCAATGCGACCGATGATATCCTTGATGTCCGCTTCGTTGATGAGTTCGGCCGTGCTCATCGCTTCATCACTCCCGTTCGGTCAAAAGTGTTCGGATCGGCGTTCCCGCACGCGCGGGCCTTGTCGCCGCATCTCCGAGATTCGGAGAAGACGCCGGTCATCAAGACAACGTCGTCCTCACGCCGATCGCTCGTCTTTTCTCCTCGTTCGAAGCCGCTCCGCCTGCGTCTGGAGAACGTAGCGGACCAGGCGGTCCTGCTCATCCGCGCCAAGATCGACGAACTCGGCGGCGAGAACGAATCCCCGCCCCTGCGGGTCCGGCGACGACCGAATCACTTTGGCCGCCACTTGAATCGGCGTGAACGGCGGCAAAATGACTCTCAACGCCAATCGATCGCCGGCGTTAAACCGTTGCGACGCGACGAATCCGATTCCCCCGCCGCTGATGTTGACGGTCGTCACTCGCGCCAGCTCCATGCAGCCGGGATGCGCCTTCGCCAACGTTTTCAACAATACTTCCAACAACCAGTCCACTTTCATGATCCATGGGATCAACGCCGCCTGCGCCAATAAATCGCCGGATCGAGCCAAAAGTTCGGTCGTCGGTTTTTCGACCGCGGCCGCAATCATTTCGTCGGTCGCCATCTCTCGGTGCAGGGGAGACGTTTTCTCCTGCTCGCCCTCCAATCGGTATTCGAGCAACAGCTTGTCCTCGATACGGATCCACTCCCGCCGGTCTTCCGAGGCGGCCGATCGTACGGCATGCGGATCTATCGTCGTCGACGCCGACATGGGCGAATTTTTCCGTTCTCCTACGCCGCAAGACAGACGGCGGCTTCCGCCGGTACGAAGGGAGACGATTCATAGGCGACGACGCGATTGCGTCCGTGAGACTTCGCCTGATCCAGCGCCGAGTCGGCGGCCGCCATCCACCGTCCGACCGACTCGATCACGGCACGCTCCAACGACGTCGCCCCGATGCTGGCTGTAATGCGCACCTGTCCTTGCCTCAACACGAAGGCATGCCGCTCGATTTCGTCCCGAAGACGTTCCGCCAGTCTCACACCATGCGAAAGATCGGCCTCCGGCAACAACACGGC
>JANDJG010000154.1 GCA_024331085.1 Nitrospira sp.
CCGACGGCCGTCGCCAACTCATCGACCGTTTCATACCCCTCGCGCTTTGCGACCTCAAGCAGTTGATCCGACTTCAACATTTGAGCCGGAGCCAGTCCCTGTCGGCGGAATTCCGCCTCCAGCAACCGCCGTCCGATTTCCACGCTTCGTTTCTGCTCCTCGACCTTGATCCAATGTTTGATCTTGGTTTTGGCCCTCGACGTCCGGACGAACTTGAGCCAATCTTTGTGCGGCGTCTGGGTGGGAGACGTCAGAATCTCGATGGTGTCGCCGCTTTCCAACTCGTGCCGCAGCGGCACGATCTTGCCGTTGATTTTGGCGCCGACGCAATGATCGCCCACTTCGGTGTGAATCGCATAGGCGAAATCGATCGGCGTCGAGCCCTTGGGCAATTCCTTCACGGCTCCCTTGGGCGTAAAGACGTAGATCACGTCGTGGAACAATTCGAGCTTGACCGAATCCATAAACTGCCGATTGTCCGGCAAATCTTTTTGCCATTCGACGAACTGTCTCAGCCATCCGAAGGTTTTGCTGTCTTTCTCGTCGATCCTCCCCTGCTCTTTGTACTTCCAATGGGCGGCGATCCCGTATTCCGCGACGCGATGCATTTCCTCCGTGCGAATTTGAAATTCCACGTGCTCGCCCTTCGGCCCCACGACGGTCGTATGGAGCGATTGATAGAGGTTGGATTTGGGAATCGCGATGTAATCCTTGAACCGGCCCGGCAGCGGCCGCCAGAGAGAATGGATCACCCCGAGAAGCGCGTAGCAGTTCATCTTCGAATCGGTGATGATTCGCAGCGCGGTCAAATCGTACACCTCTTCGAACGAAATCGACTGCTTCTTCATCTTCTGGTAAATGCCGTAGAGATGTTTGGGGCGGCCGTAGACCGTTCCGACCAATCCGTTCTCCGCCATCGCCTTTTTGACAAGCTCGATGACTTCTTGAATATAGATCTGCCGATCCTCATCCCGCTTCGCCACGCTGACGCGCAACGTCTCATAGACGTCCGGCTTCAGGTGCTTGAGACACAGATCCTCGAGCTCGTTTTTGATCCATCCGATCCCAATGCGATTGGCCAGCGGCGCGTAGATTTCCAGCGTTTCCTCGGCGATTTCCATGCGCTTTTTTTCGCTCAGATGCTCAAGCGTCCGCATGTTGTGCAGCCGATCCGCCAGCTTGATGATCACGACGCGAATATCATCCGCCATCGAGAGCACCATTTTGCGAAAGTTTTCGGCCTGCTTCTCTTCGGAACTCCGAAACGTGATCTTCCCGATTTTGGTGACGCCGTCCACCAGACGGACCACATCCTTGCCGAACGTCCGCTCGAGCTCCTGCGCCGTCGCCACGGTGTCTTCCAAGGTATCGTGCAGCAAACCCGCGACCACCGTCGTCACGTCGGTCTTCAACAGGCTCAATATCCCCGCCACCGCCACCGGATGTTTGACATACGGCTCCCCGGAGCGCCGCCTCTGACCTTCATGGGCTTTGGCGGAAAACTCGTAGGCCTTGAGGATCAGATCAAGATTCGCTTCCGGTTGATAATTCCGGACGCGCGCGATCACCTGATCGATATCCGTGACCGTTTCATACACCATGGCACGCTATGCCCCATCCGACGGCCGTATATCGCGGATCCGCAACTGAATCCGGTCATACCCGTTCCAGCGATTCAACTCCGGCGTGAACGCCACGTCCACAAGATCTCGCAGGGACACCCCCTGAGTTTCCAGAGATTTCATCCCGAATCCGATTCCATCGAACGGCGGCGATCCCTCCTGTCGCAGCGTCATCTTCAGATGTTTCTCTCCCACCACCCGAGCGTTGGTAATTTCGAGCCGTCTTCCGGCAAACATCGGTTCGGGATTGCCGGCTCCGAACGGATGCAATGAACCGATCTCTTGGAGCAACCGATAGGTCACCTCGTTCAGCCGCACCTCGGAGTCGAGATGCAGCGTCGGGACGCGGCGCGCGGCTTGCGCCCACCGGCCCGCCACCTCCGCAAATCGCCCGGCGAATTCCGACAATCGGCTCTCATGCACCGTCACTCCCGCCGCACTGGGGTGTCCGCCGAACGCCAGGAGCAGATCACGGCAAGAGGCCAACCCTTGATATAGATCGAATCCGGGGATGGTGCGGGCCGACCCCTTGCCGATCCCCCGCCCGTCGAGGGCGATCACGACGGCCGGCCTATGAAACCGTTCCACGAGACGAGACGCAACGATACCCACCACCCCCATATGCCATTCCCGAGAAGCCACGACGATTGCATCGGGCAGCTCGCCCGCTTCCACCGCAGCCGTGGCGTCCCGCATGATCTCCGACTCCAGCCTCTGGCGGAGTCGATTCAATTGATCAAGCTCCTCGGCCAGCCGCTTCGCCTCCGCTTCGGACTCCGTAGTCAACAGCCGAACCCCCTTGAGGCCCTCATCCAACCGCCCGGCCGCATTCAATCGCGGCGCCAGCTTGAACGCGATCGCATCCGCCGTGCAGTCGTTCGCCAGACCGGACACCAGTTTCAACGCTCGGATTCCGCAGCGCGCCCCACGGGACAGTTGCGCCAACCCCTCGCGAACAAAGACGCGATTCTCATCCTGCAACGGAACGACGTCGGCGATGGTCGAAAGCGCCACCAAGTCCAGAAGCGCGTCCGTCGGCACCTCCCCGCTTCCGTAGCGGGCTTCGTACGCGCACGCCACCTTGTACGCCAACCCGCCCGAACACAATCCTTGAAACGGATATCGCGCGTCGCGACGGTGCGGATTCATCACCGCCACGGCGGGGGGCAACTCCTCATCAGTCTGATGATGATCCGTCACGATGACGTCGAGCCCCAATTGATTCGCCAACGCGATGTCACGATGCGACGTCGTGCCACAGTCCGACGTCACGAGCAACGTCACCCCTTCGCTCGCCAACCGTCGTACCGCCCCCTCATTGAGACCATACCCTTCCCGAATGCGATGAGGCACATAAGCAGAGACATTGGCCCCAAGTCCTTGAAAGAACGAGAGATAAATACCGGTCGCCGACATGCCGTCGACGTCGTAATCACCATAAAAACACACCCGCTCGCCCTTCACCAGGGCCTGATGAAGGCGATCGACGGCTCTATCCATGTCCGGAATCAAAAAGGGATCATGAACGGTCCCGGGAGACATCCAGGCGGCGGCCTCATCCAACGTCGTGACGCCTCGAGCCAACAACAGCGAAGCCGTCGCCGAGGAAATCGCCAGAGCCTGGGCCAAGGCCTCCCGGCGGGTGAGATCAATATCGCGAAAAACCCAGAGTTTGGACCCCATGCCTCCCTCGCCTCTCACCGTACCGTATCGGGCAGAGAAGACTCCGCGTCGTTATTCCAAACGAGCCGGAACAAACGGATCGTAATGACTCCCCCTCCCTTTGTCAAACCGACACACCGACGCAACCGGTTGCAAATGTTTGATGAACCGGAAGAAATTTGGAGATTAGCGAACAGGGAAAGAACGCGGCAAGGAAAGAAATCGAAACCGGATGGTATGCAGGGGAAATGAAGCCCCTTCGGGCGCTATTCTCCTCCTTTTTGAACGTAGTTCTTTACGAATTCTTCGGCGTTCTTTTCGAGCACGTCGTCGATTTCATCGACGAGCTTGTCGATATCTTCTTTGAGTTTTTTCCCTGTCTCAATGACCTTGGGATTCGCTTTGACTTCTTCCTTGGCCTGGGGCTCGCGCTTGGGTTCTTGCTTGCGCTCTTGTTTTTCCATTCGAGCACCTCCACGGAGAAACCGATCCGGCCGATTCTCTCACGCCGGCCTCTGCTGTCACCTTACTCCAGGATCGACACCCCGTCAAGCTCGCGACGAACCGTCTCTCTCTTTCTTGGTCTTGCGCCTCACGAAGCGCCGCTCCCTATTTTCACTCGCTCCATGCGATGCTGAGCTCGGAAGCGCGTGACGAGCGACGCTCCATGAGAGACAAGAGAGAACCGCGTGTTATCGGACGATCAAGGAAACGATCAAGAGCGCGACGATGTTGATCACCTTGATCATGGGATTGACGGCCGGTCCCGCCGTGTCCTTGTACGGATCACCGACCGTGTCGCCGGTGACGGC
>JANDJG010000155.1 GCA_024331085.1 Nitrospira sp.
AGCCGGTCGATCTCGTTCAAGAGGTCCAGCATGACCGCGACCGTCTCGATGCCGGCTTCGAAGTCCCGCTGGAGACGAGCGGCTCGGCGAGCACGGACTAGGTCCGCCGCGCAGAACCGCCAGGCAGCCCGGTCATGCCCCCGTTCGGCCAGAATTCCGACCTCAATCAACTCGGCAACCCACGTCACTTCGGCGTGACAGGCGCTTGCCAGCTCTTCGACCGTCAGCACGTCCTCGCGCCCCACGATGTTGCCCGTCAACACGTCATCGTCCATGCTCACACCTCTTCACACACCGAGATTCTGCCGAGGATTAAACGCCAATTCCTGCGCCATCATCCGATAGAGTTGTCGAGCACGTTCCGTGTCCGCCGGCGGCAACACCACCTCCAACATGAGATACAGATCGCCCGGCGGATCACTGGGAATCCCACGGCCCTTGAGTCGAAGTTTCTGCCCGCTTCGCGATCCCGGCGGAATCTTGACTTCCACTATGCCGGTCGGGGTCGGCGCCTTCACGGTCGCGCCCAACGCCGCTTCCCAAGGAGTAATCGGCAGCGACAACGACAGATCATGACCGTCCACCCTATAGAGCGAATGGGGATCGAAATGGATCTCCAAGTACAGATCGCCGCCCGGCGCGCCGCCCGATCCCGGATCGCCTTGGCCGGCCAGTCTGATCAGTTGGCCTTCACGGATGCCCTTGGGAATCCGGACCTTGAGGGTGTGCTCGCGCAGCGCCACCCGGCCCTGTGCGTCCAGGTCCGGAACGCGCAGCGTGATGGTGCGGGTCGCTCCGTGAAAGGCGTCTTCGAGTGGAATGACGATCTTCGCGTGCCGGTCTTCTCCACGGCCCCTCCCCGCGCCGGCACGACGGGAAAAATTACCAAACAAGCTGGAAAAGAAGTCGCTGAAATCGGCGGCCTCCTCCGTGGAGAATCGACCGGGAGAAAATTCAAATCCGGCCGCCCAATCCGGCGGCGGTGTGAATTCCTGCCCCGCTTGCCACCCGCGGCCCAATTGATCGTAGGCGGCCCGTTTCTGCGGATCGCTCAATACCTCATAGGCCTCGCTGATCTCCTTGAATCGCGCCTCCGCCCCAGGCTCTTTGTTGACATCCGGATGGTAGGTCCGCGCGAGTTTGCGATAGGCCTTCTTGATCTCATCGGCCGTGGCCGTCCGCTCAACGCCGAGAATCTTGTAGTAATCCTTAAATTCCATGACTCCCGTCGCTCCCCCGATCGATTGCTCTCCCTCTGACGCCCATCCACCCCCTCGTCCGCCTCATCGCTCTTCTATCATTGCCATTGGGCCGCCTCCCACGTGCGGTACGACCCTGTCAAGTTCCTCGCCTGAAAACCGTGCTGACCGAGCATGCGCGCCGCGATGTACGACCGTTGTCCCGTCTGGCAATAGACGACAATCTCGCGATCGCGGGGCAATTCGGCCATGCGGCTCCGCAATTCATCCAATGGAATATGGAATGAACCGGGAATCGCTCCCTTTGCCCGTTCATCATGCCGACGAACATCCAATAATAAGGTGGCACGAGGATCGAGCGAGGCGACCTCTCGCCATTGAGCCACCATCACGTCGCCTGCTAGCACGTTCTGCGCGACCATCCCCGCCACGTTCACCGGATCCTTGGCCGAACCATAAGGAGGCGCATAGGCCAGTTCCAGATCCACCAAGTCATGAACCGTCATACCGGCTTTGAGTGCGGTCGCCAGCACATCAATCCGTTTGTCCACCCCTTCACAACCCACCGCCTGCGCGCCAAGCAACCTCCCTGTTTCCGGCGCGAACAGGATTTTCATGGCGATCGGCTCGGCGCCAGGATAATAGCCTGCGTGAGAGCCGGGATGCAGGTGGATGGCTTGGAATGGGATAGCGGCCGCACGGAGGGTCTTTTCATTGCTCCCCGTGCAGGCGGCGGTCAGTGTGAAGAGCCGCAGAATGGACGTCCCGAGCGTCGAGTCGTAGCGAACTGGGCGCCCCAGAATATTGTCGGCGGCGATGCGGCCTTGGCGATTGGCCGGACCGGCCAGTGGAACCAAGGCCCACCGGCCGGTAACACCGTCACGGACCTCGATCGCGTCGCCTACGGCCCAGATTGCGGGATCGCTGGTCCGAAGCTGTTCATCGACCCGAATCCCGCCCAGCGCGCCGATTTCCAAACCGGCTTCCTTTGCCAACGTCACCTCCGGCTTGACCCCCATGCTGAGCACGACCGTATCAGCCGGCAACCGACGCCCGCTCTTGAGCACCACGATGGACGATTTGGCCGGCTCTCTTTCCGAGGGAGATTCAAACGACACGACCGGATCGTTGAGATACAACGTGACTCCGTTCTCACGCAGCTCCCGGTGGAGCCAACCGGCCATGTCCGGATCGAGCGGCGCCATCACTTGAGCCTGCGCCTCGACCACCGTGACCTCGTAGTCACGTCGCCGCAACTGCTCGGTCATTTCGAGGCCGATGTACCCTCCCCCCACCACCACGGCCCGACAGCGACCGCACTCGCTCGACCAGGCCATGATCCGTTCGACGTCGGGAATGTTCCGCACCATAAAATGGCCGGGCCGGTCGATTCCCGGCAGCGGCGGTTTGAGGGGAGACGCACCCATGGAGAGAATCAGTGCATCGTAGCTCTCGTCATACTCGCGACCTGTTTCCACTTCTCTGACCCGAACAACACGAGCGGTCCGATTGATCCCGATCACTTCCGTCTTGACTCGCACATCGAGATTGAACCGCGCCTTGAGGCTCTCCGGTGTCTGCACCAGCAAACTGTCCGGCTCGGCGATCTCGCCCCCGACGAAATAGGGCAAGCCGCAGTTGGCAAACGACACGTGCGGGCCCCGTTCAAAAATAATGATCTCGCACGCTTCGCACAACCGCCGTGCCCTGGCCGCAGCCGTGGCCCCGCCCGCGACTCCTCCGACGATGATGAGGCGTTGACGACCCATCACATTGCCAGACCGCACATTGCCGCACCGCGCTCAGACGATCTTCCGGGCCGCGTCAGCCTCGAATCGCCGACTATCGACAATTTAGCCTTCATGACCTTTCTCGATCCTGGCTTTCATGGCCTCCCGCCCGGCCTTCACAGCCGCCTCGACGTCCGCCTTCTTTTCCGCCACGTACCGTTTGCCTCGTTCGATCACCTCATCGAGCGCGGCGCGGGCCTCCTTGGCCTTTTCGAGGATCTCCTCCTCCGTCTGCTCCGCATAATCCTTAATGGCCCGTCGAGTCTCCTGTCCCGACTTCGGCGTCAGCAATATACCGGCAACGGCTCCTACGATGGCACCGGCAAGAAAGGCAAGGGCAGTTCCCGCACCGGAATCGTCACTGTCATAACGTGCCATGGCAATCCTCCTGGTTGAAAGCGCACCGACTTGCACCACGACGCCGAGCCTGCGCCGTGCTTGATCGCCCTATTGACGCAGATTTAACCGCCTTCCTCAAGACCTTTCAATGGGAAAAGATGATCGCCCGACACGGAGCCGTCCATCAGCCGATCGGATCAAACGGAGCCAAGCTCCGGATATACGACAAGACGTCCCAAATTTCTTGATCCGACAGGCGATCTGCCCATCCGTGCATGGGGCTGAAGAGCACTCCGTACTTGATCGCGAGATACAGTTCCATATCCGTTTTGATACGTGACTTGGGCGATCGGAAGTCCGCTGGAGGGACAATCAAATCGTTGATGGTCGGCCCCAAGCCGTCACCCGCAACTCCATGACATCCCGCACAATGCCGTTCATAGAGCGCCTTGCCTTCCTTGGGAGCCCCCTGCTGTGAGACAGCCGGCATCGGAGCACTCATGAGCAAGACCATGGCAACAGTCAAAACGCTGAAGAGACGTGCCTTCATACTATCCTCTCATTTGAATAACCAATGACACCTCTGATCTGGAAACTGTCCCTGACGCTCCTTGAGTCACCCATCCGCGCGCTACCGATCCTCTCATTCGGCGCCCAGCGGCCGTTTGATGCTCACCGCTCCCCGCAGATCGCC